>NZ_CP073078.1:958500-1278000 GCF_018135625.1 Phenylobacterium montanum | reverse complement strand
CCAGCGCCGAGCGCACCTCGCGGCTGGCCCTGTCGACCCACCCGTCGATGATCGCCTGGAGCTGCGCGATCTCGGCCTGGAAGCCCAGCTCGGCTATGATGTCGGCTGTCGTCGACTCTGACATTCCCCTCCCTTTCTCCGGCGAAATTCGCCCTGGCCTAAGGTTTCGCGCGCCAGCGCCGGCGATGCGGCTCGTCCGGCGGCGCCCCCTGTTGCGCGGCCGTTTGCGCCGCCTCATAGGCGGCACGCGCTGTTTTCAGCAGCTGGGTCGTGAAGCCGGAGAGCGACGACGCAAATTGCGATCCGCTTCGGGGTTCGCCGCGGGTCGGCTGCTGCTCGGAAAGCGCCTGCAGGGCGTCGCCCAACCTGTTCAGCGCCGCTGAGCCGAACTGGAGCGCCGCATCGGACGAAGCGGGCTTGGCGGCTTGCGCCCCGGCGGTGGTCATGGCCGCCCCTTCCAGCTTGCCGATGTCGCGCACGACTTTCCGGCCCAGCCAGTAGGCGGTCTTCCACCAGTCCAGGGCGAAGGCGAGCGGCAAGGCGGCGACGGCGGTCGACGGCGAATAGGCGTCGGCGGGCAGCATGGCCGAGTCGTGGCGCCCGTTGTCCGAGAGCGCCGACCAGGCGGTGGCGGCATAGGCGAACGGGAGCAGGGCCAGCTTGGCGGCCAGGAAGGTGGTGTCGCCATAGGTCTCGTGCCCGACGAGGGTGATCGGTTCGCCGCGCGGGGCGGGCCGCCCGACGGCGTCCTGGGCCTGGAGCGCCTGCGCCGCCAGAAGCCCGCTCTCCACCGCCGCTTCGACGGTCGCCATGTCCACGTCCGTCTGGCAGAAGTCGCCGGCGAAGAAGACGTTTGGGAGCTGACCCGGATAGGCCGCCTGAGGCCGCCATTCCCAGCTGCCGACGTCGTTGATGAACAGCCGGTGCTCGTCGTTCGAGCGGTAGTGGGTCATCTCCCAGCAGATATCGCTGGCCGGATCCCCCCAATGAGCGCCCGGCTCGAACAGCGGCATGAAGTCGTGCAGCCGCTTGATCATCAGGAACCCGCGCTCCTGCGGATCGAGCGAGGGCAGGGCGTCGCCGTTCGAGGCGGCGAGCACCAGGGCGGTGCGCCCCTCCATCTGGGGATCGCCGGTCCATAGCTGCGAGATGTCGAGGACGCTGAGGTCGTAGTCCGATCCGGCCAGGCCGATCTGTTCCTTGGGGACGCCCTCGAGCTTGCGCTTGAAATAGAGGTCGACCACCGGGATGGCCACGCTGCGGAAGCGTTGCAGCCCGGCGAGTCCAGGAAGCTGGTCGACGATCCGCCGCCCCGGCGCGCCGTTCATGACCAGGCCCGCCAGGGCGGGGCCTGGGACGGCCAGGACCATATGATCCGGCTGGACGAGTTCGGTCGTTGGTTTGCGCCGGCCCTTCGCGGGGACGGCAGGGGTGACGGTGAGCTGCGGCTTGCCCTCCACCAGTTCGATCATCTGTACGGTCTGGCCGCGCCGGATCTCGCAGCCGAGGCGGCTCTCGAGAGGGCGGATGATCTTGTCGTACAGGCTGCCTTTCAGCATCCAGCAGAACGGCGTCGGGTGGGGGAAGGTCAGGGTGTGCTTGATGAAGTCCTGGTAGGAGGCGGCGGCCGTCTCGTCGCTCTGCACCGACCAGATAAGGGACAACATGTAGTTCTGCAGCCGCGCGACGCCCTCGGTGGCGTAGGCGCGGGAATAGATGAAGCCGTTCACGTCCAGCCGCTGGATCTGGTCGTCTTTTGTCCGGTGGAAGGCGTGCGAGGCCAGGTCCAGCATCGAAAAGCCGAGCAGGAACATCTCGGGCGGCGGCAGCACGCCGGACTTGAGGTTGTTGACCACCGCCTCGAGCGTCGTGGCGTTCTCAAGCGCGAGAAGCTGATCGGAGTCCTTGTCCAGCAACCGCACGCCCATACGGGGGTCGAAGTGCTCGGCGCGCGAGAGGCCCAGGTCCTGTTCGAACAGGCGCCAGAAGTTGGAATACCAGTCGCAGAACATGTGCGGATAGACGTCGTGGCGCACGCCATCCACCGTCTGAGACGACAGGTTGCCGCCGACTGTGGGCTTGGACTCGTAGACGGTTACGTTGAACCCGCGGCGCGAAAGGTTCAGGGCCGCGGTCAGTCCGGCGAGGCCGGCGCCGACGACGGCGACACTGGGAGCATCTGAGGGAGCGGCTGCGGCCTCAGGCATCGGCGCCGCCCTTGCGGCCCGCCGCCGCGCGCTCGAGCATGGCGGCGGTCTGCCCCGCCAGCACGGCGGCGGCCGCGAGCAGGCTTCGCGAGACCGAGGCTCGCGGTGACGGCGAAGGCCCGGGTGGGGCGGTGGCCGGAGCGGGCGCGGAAAGCGGCTGGCGGCCAGTCGCCCACAGGCCTCCCACCCCCAGGCCCATAGGGGCGTCGGCGGGATCGACGCCTTCGACCGAACCGTCCTTGGCGCCCTTCAGGAGCGCCCGCTGGAGCCAATAGACGGTCCGCCACCAGTCCACCGCGTAGTCGAACGGCAGCAGAAGGGCGCGTTTCCCCGGCGAATAGGCTGGCGGGCTCCCATCCGCCGACGGGGGCGCCGCCTGGCCTCCGCTGAAGGCGGACCAGGCCGACGCGCCATAGGCCAGCGGCAGCAGGGCGAGCTTGGCGGCCAGGAAGGTGGCGTCGGAGAGAACCTTGTGCGGCGCGAGGGCGATCGGATCAGCGGCCATTCGCGGGCCGCCCGGCGACGCCTTGTCCGCTTGCTGGATCGCCGCCGCCGCCATCACGCCGCTCTGCACAGCGGCCTCGACCGTGGCCATGTCGACGTCGGTCTGGCAGACGTCGCCGGCGAAGAATACCCGCGGCAGGGCGTCATAGCGGGTCTTGGGCCGCCACAGCCGGCTGCCGACGTCGTTGACGAAGAGGAGGTGGCGTTCGTTGGCGCGGACCGAGGTGCGTTCCCAGTCGATGTCGTCGTCCGCGCCCCAGGCCTCACCCAGATTGAACCACAGATAATCCCGCAGCCGTTTGATCATCAGATAGCCCTGCTGGCGCACCAGCGGCGAGGGGATGGCGTAGGCGTTCGACGCCGCCAGCACCAGCACCGTCACATCGGGCTCGTTCGGCTTGCGATCCCAGAGCTGGGAGATGTCGAGGACGGTCAGATCGTAGCCCGAGCCGCGCAGCCCGATGATCTCTTGCGGCACGAAAGGCAGTTTGCGCTTGAAGTAGAGATTGACCACAGGAATGGCCTCGCCCCAGACGCGGCGCAGCTGGGCCAGGTCCGGGACCTTGTCCACCAGACGCTGCCCCTGCTGGCCCGCCATAACCATCTCGGAAAGGGTCATGGCCGGAACGGCCATCACCACATAGTCCGCAGGCGGCGCCTGGACCGGCTCGCGCGATGCGCCTTCGCCGGTCGCTTCTTCCAGCAGCATCTTCGGCGTTCCGTCCGGCTGCACCTCGACCGACCGGACCTTGACGCCCTTGCGGATCTCGCAGGCCCCGCTTTCGAGCAGCTTCTGCTCGATGGGCGCGATGATCTTCTCGTGCAGGCTGCCGCGCAGCATCCAGGAATAGGGAACGTTGGGCCCCAGCGAGGATAGCTGGTGCTTGATGAACTGCTTGTAGACCTTGGCCGAGGTCATGTTGCTGGGGGCCGACCAGATCACCGAGATGATGTAGTCCTGCAGCGCAGCTATGGCGTCGGTCGAATACCCCCGCGAGTAGAAGAAGCCGTTGACGTCGAGCTGGCAGAGCATGTCCGTGTCGGTCGGGTCCGGCGGTTGCGAGGCCAGGTCGAGCGTCAGGAAGGCGAACAGGAACATGTCCGGCACCGAGACGACGCCGGACTTCATGGTCGTGATCAGAGATTCCGGGGTCGGCCTGTAGACCATGTCCATGAAGGCCGGGGGCTCGGTCGCGGAGGGTCCCGCCTGGGGCTTGTCCAGCACCTTCACACCCCAGCGCGCGGCGAAGTGATCCTCGCGGCGCATGCCCAGCTCGACCTCGAGCAGATCCCACAAATTGGCGTACCAGTCGGGAAAGATGTGCGGATAGACGTCCTGATACGGCCCGCCGGGCCGCCCGGCCGAGGAGATGTTGCCGCCCAGGCGGTCCGTGGCTTCGTAGAGCGTGACCCGGCAACCGCTCCTGACTAGCCTAAGGGCGCAGGTGAGCCCGGCTATCCCGCCCCCGACGATCGCGACGTGCGGCTTTGCTGCGGGAGGGGTGGTTGAAAGGTTCGTAGCGGCGGCTGGCATGGATGGCCTCCTATGCGAGCGAAACCAGGTCGCTGTCGGGCAAGAAGAGGCCCGCGACCCGGGGGCTGGTGTTGGTCGTCAGGGACGGAAGCGCCCTGGCCAATGTCCTGGCCACATCGGCCAGCCAGGAGAAGTGCCAGGCGGGGTCGTCCTCAAGCGAGGCCTTCCAGGCCTGTTCCCAGGCTTCGACATCGCCCGCCAGGCCGCTGCTGCGGAGGCCCCGGCCGCTCATGAGGTCGTTCAGCGCTCGCGCCCCGCCCTGGAAGATGTGGGCGAAGATGCTCGACCAGATCTGGCCGACGATGCGCTGGGGCTGAAGGTTCAGCCCGCCGAAGGCCGATCCCGCCACGCCCGCAAACGCCGGGTCGTTCTGAGCCTTCTCGAAGCCTTTCAGGGTCGAAAGCCACCAGAATTTGCGGAAATGCCAGTTGCGCATCATCACCGCGCAAAGGCCCAGATAGAGCATCGACGGGTCGAAATAGGCCCGATAGTCCTGCTCGAACCGCGAGAGGGTCACCGCGTCGAACCGGCCCTTCCCGAGCGCGTCGATCACCGTGCGGCTGGCGATCAGCGCGGACTCCATGCCCTGAGTGATGCCTTCACCGGTCATCGGGTCCACGAACGAACCCGCATCGCCGATCAGCAGGCCGCCGTCGAAGTGGTTGCGGTCAATGCCGCCGTACATCTTGACCACCCCGCCGATCGGCCGGCTGGCCAGGCGCGCCCTGGCGCAGCCCGGATGGCGCAGGCGCAGCCGTTGGATGCTCTCGGCGAACGCCTGCGGGACCGAAAGATCGTAGCGATGGCAGCTCTCGCTCAGCATGCCGACGCCGACATTGGCCCGCCCGCCGGGCATGGGGAACATCCAGCCGTAGCCGGGCACCTGGTCCTCGTCGAACCAGATGCTGGCCTCGCCGCCGTCGACCTCGACGCCCTCCACATAGGCGCGCTGAGAGATGCCGATATGGCGTCGATCCACGCGGCGCAGCCCGGCGCAGCGCGCGACCGTCGATTCTACGCCGTCGGCGCCGATCACCAGCCGCGCGCGCAGGGTGAAGTCGCCGCCTGGCCCGCGCGCGGCGACCGACATCACCTCGCCCTCCCGGCTGACCTCCAGGGCCGCGCAGCCCGGCAGGACTTTCGCCGAGGCCGCCTCAGCGCATTGCAGCAGCACCGTGTCGAGTTCGTGCCGGGGAATGATGTAGCCATGCTGCGGCAGGCCGTTTCCGCCCTCGTAGTAGGGAATGTCGCCGCGGTAGGCGAGGCGGGGGCCGAAATAGACCCGGTTGGTGGTTATGGGCAGGCGCGCAGGGGCATCCAGCGCAGGTTCGCAGCCCATGGCCTTGAGGATGCGCAGCCCCGCCGGTTCGACGAAGTCGCCGCACACCTTTTCGCGAGGAAAGACAGCGCGCTCAAGGATCGCGACCTTGACGCCGTGACGCGCCAGCGACCATCCCATCGCCGATCCCGCCGGCCCGCCGCCGACCACGATCGCATCATAGATGTCTGACATTCCCCGGTCCCCCCGGATGTCGTTGCTCGAGCGCGCTCTTATTTAAGCAAATCCGGATCCTGCCGATCGCCGAGCGTTGTTATGGGACGCCAAACGTTGCGGTTCGTCAACGTGGCGGCAGCCCAGGTGTCCTCGATTCATCGCGGTTGACCCTGCGACGGCGGCTTTGCGGCCAGATTGGGGGTTGCTAACCCTGCGCCAGACGCCCGCGACGGCCCTGGAGCGACCCTATGACCTCAACCCCATTCGACCTGACCGGCCGCGTGGCCCTGGTCACCGGCGCCTCGTCCGGCATCGGCCATCGCCTGGCCCTGGACCTGGCCAGGGCAGGGGCCAAGGTCGTCGTCGCGGCTCGGCGCACCGATCGGCTGGAGAGCCTGGTGGCCGAGATCAAGGCGGCGGGCGGCGATGCTCTTGCTGTGGCTATGGACGTGGCGGTCGAGGCCTCGGTGAGCGCCGGCTACAATGCGGCGGAAGCCGCCTTCGGCCCGGTCGACACGGTCTACGCCAACGCCGGCATGAGCATCGAGGGCCTGGCGGTCGACCTGCCGGTGGAAGCGTTTGACCAGATCATGGCGATCAATGTGCGCGGCGTGTTCCTGACCGCACGCGAAGGGGCCCGGCGGATGATGAAGGCCGGCTCCAAGCAGAGCCGCCGCGGCCGGATCGTCCTGGTGGCGTCGATGGGGGCGCACAAGGTGCTGCCCGGCCTGACCGCCTACTGCACCTCCAAGGCGGCGGTGGCGATGATGGGGCGCAGCCTGGCGCGCGAATGGGCCAACCAGGGGATCAACGTCAACGTGATCTGCCCTGGGTATCTGGAGACCGAACTCAATAGCGACTGGTTCCACTCCGAGGGCGGCCAGAAGCAGATCACCACCTTTCCCCGCCGCCGCCTGATGAGCGAAGGTGATCTCGACCCCATCCTGCTCTACCTCGGCGCGGACGCCTCGTCCGGAACCACCGGGTCGCTGTTCAATATCGACGACGGCCAGTCGCTCTGACGGGCGGCTGAGCAAGATCGGCGCAGACCGATCGCTCAATTCACAGGGAGACTGATTGCATGAACCTCGATTCCTCGCTTTCGGCCGTCGTCACCGGCGGCGCCTCAGGTCTCGGCGCGGCCACCGCCACCGCTTTGCGCGCCTTGGGCGTCAAGGTCGCCATTTTCGACAAGAACCCCGAGACCGGCGAGCGCAAGGCGGCCGAGATCGGCGCCCTGTTCTGCCAGGTCGACGTGATGGATGAAGCCTCGGTCGACGCCGGCTTCGCCAAGGCCCGCGCCGCGCACGGCCAGGAGCGGGTGCTGGTCAACTGCGCCGGCGGCGGCCGGCCAGGCGGCAAGACCGTCTCGCGCAACAAGGAGACCGGGGCCATCGTCCGCCACAAGACCGAGGATTTCGAGTGGACGCTCGGTCTCAACACCGTGGGCACCTTCCGCTGCATCACCGCGGCGGCGGCGGGCATGCTGACCCTGGATCCGCTCAGCGAGGACGGTGATCGCGGCGCGATCGTCAACACCGGTTCGGTCGCCGCCCAGGATGGCCAGATCGGCCAGGTGGCCTATTCTGCGGCCAAGGCGGCCATAGCCGGCATGACCCTGACCATCGCCCGCGACCTGTCCAGCGAGGGCATCCGGGTCAACACCATCCTGCCGGGCATCATGGCCACCCCGCCGATGCTGTCCGTGCGCGAGCGGGCGCCGCAGATCTGGCAGAGCCTCAACGCCTCGGTGCCGTTTCCGCGCCGCCTGGGCCATCCCGAGGAGTTCGCGGACCTGGCCCTGACCATGCTGCGCAACGGCTACTTCAACGGCCAGGTGGTTCGCCTGGACGGGGCCATCCGGATGCCGCCGCGCTGACTGAGGCCGTATGAGCCGAGCCCTTTTTCCTTGAAACTTGGACGATATTGTCCAAATAATCCGGAAAGCGATTTCAGTCCGGACGATTTTCAAGGTTCATGGGGGTTCGGCTTATGCCGAAGAGTAGGCTCATCCCGCTGCTCGCGGGCGGCGTCGTGGCGTTGGCGCTTTTGATCGGCGGCGGCCTCTGGTGGGCCGATCGGCAGAAATACGAGAGCACGGACAACGCCTTCGTCGAGGCCGATACGGCCCCGGTCTCCAGCCTGATCGCCGACCACGTGGCCGAGGTCCTGGTCACCGATAACCAGCCGGTGACGCCCGGCCAGGTTCTGGTGCGGCTCGACCCCACCGACTTCCAGGACCGGGTTGCCCAGGCCAAGGCCAATCTGGCGGCGGCCGAGGCGGCGGTGAAGAGCGTCGACGACAAGGCGGCGCTGGAGACCTCGATGATCGCCGAGCGGGCGGCGGGTGTGACAAGCGCCGAGGCCGGCGCCCGCACGGCCGATCTCGACATGAAGCGTTATGGCCGGCTGGCCGAGCAGGGCTTCGTCTCGGATCAGGGCCTGCAGTCAGCCCGCAGCCAGGCGCAGCAGACCGCGGCCAACGTCGCTCAGGCCAAGGCCAGCCTGGAGGCCGAGCAGCGTTCAGCCCAGTCGCTGGCCTCGGCCAAGGCCCAGAACCTGGCCCAGGTCCAGGCCGCCCGCGCCGCTCTGCAGCAGGCCGAGACGGATCTCGACCGCACTGTGATCCGCGCCCCGATCCAGGGCGTGGTGGGCGCCCGCTCGGTCCGCGCAGGGCAGTACGTGCAGCCCGGCGTGACCCTTCTGGCCGTGGTGCCGCTGGGCAAGACCTATGTGGTGGCGAATTTCAAGGAGACCCAGGTCGCGCGCATGCGCGTCGGCCAGCCGGTGCAGATTCGCGCCGACGCGTTCGACCAGCCGATCCGGGGGCGTATCGACAGCTTCGCCCCCGCCACCGGCCAGGAGTTCGCCTTGATCCCCGTGGAGAACGCGGTCGGCAATTTCACCAAGATCACCCAGCGGGTGCCGGTCAAGATCGCCGTCGAGCCGGGCACGCGCCTGGCGTCCGGCCTGCGGCCCGGCCTCTCGGTCGTGGTCAAGGTGGACGTCACCGGCCGCACAGGCGCCAGCTTCGCCGACCTCGGCGCGCCTCAGGTCCAGGTCGCGCGCCAGGGGACGGAGCGTTAGGCCGTGAACCGCCCGGTCGCGCCGCCCACGCCGCAAGAGGCCAAACCCGTCCAGCCAACGCCCCCGCCTGGGGCTGGATCGATCGCCTCGCCGCCGCTGAAGCCCAATGGCGAGATCGACTGGGTGCATCTCTTCATCGGCTTCGGGGCCATGGCCATCGGCCAGTTCATGGCCATGCTGGACATCCAGATCGTCGCCTCATCCCTGCCGCAGATCCAGGCGGGCATCAGCGCCAGCGCCGACGAGGTCAGCTGGATCCAGACCGCCTATCTGATCCCCGAAGTCGTGATGATCCCCTTGTCCGGATACCTGTCCCGGCTCTGGGGCACGCAGAAGGTGTTCATGGTTTCGTGCGCCGGCTTCACCATCATGAGCGTGCTGACTGGCCTGTCCTCCAACATCGACCAGATGATCGTCACCCGGGCTCTGCAGGGCTTCATCGGCGGCGCGATGATCCCCACCGTCTATGCGATCGGCTTTACGGCGTTTCCCATGGAGCGGCGGGCGACGGCAGGGATGATCATGGGTCTGATCATCTCCCTGGCCCCGATGATCGGCCCGACGCTGGGCGGCCAGCTGACCGATCTTCTGAGCTGGCGCTGGCTGTTCTTCGTCAATGTCGTGCCGGGGATTCTGGTCCTGACCCTGGTCGCGCGCTTCGCCGACTTCGACAAGGGCGACCCCAGCCTGGCCCTGGGCTTCGATTGGCCGGGCCTGATCGTCATGGCCGTCTTCCTGGTCAGCATGCAGTACGTGCTGGAGGAGGGGGCCTCGAAGAGCTGGATGGCGGACGACCGCATCCTGTGGCTGACCGTGCTGGCGGTTGTGGCCGGCGGCGCGTTCATCTGGCGCCAGCTCGCCTATCGCCAGCCGATCGTGCAGCTGAAGTGCTTCGCCGACCGCAACTTCTCTGTCGGCATACTGATCAACTTCGCCAACGGCGCCGTGCTGTTCGGCGGCACCTTCCTGATTCCGCTGTTTCTCGGCCGCATCGAGCGACTGACCCCGGCCCAGGTGGGGGTGACTATGCTGGTCTCGGGCGTGGTCACCTTCATGATCGCCCCGGTGGCGGGGCGGATCGTGCGCCAGTTCGACCCGCGTCTCTCCATGTCCTTCGGCCTCTGCCTCTGCGCCTTCGGGATCTGGTCCGGCCATGCGGTGACCAAGAACTGGGGCTTCTGGAACTTCGCCTGGCTGCAGGGCGTCCGAGCGTTCGGCAGCATGATCGCCATGATTGGCGGCCAGCTGACCGCCATGAGCACCTTGCCGCCGCAGCTGATGAAATCGGCCTCCGGCATCCTCAACCTGGCGCGAAATACCGGCGGGGCGGTGGGCCTGGCCCTGCTTTCGACCAGCCTGACCCAGCAGACCGCCTCGCACATGACCGATCTGACCTCGGCGGTGGGGATGTCGGACGGGCGCGCCCAGGCGATGATGGCGGGCCTGACCCAGCGGATGAGCTCCATGGGCGTAGCCGATCCGGCCGGCGCGGCGCGCAAGGCCTTCGATTTCATGCTGAGCGAGCAGGCCCAGGTCCTGGCCTTCGGCGACGGCTTCGCACTCCTGACCCTGACCTGCCTCTGCGCCGCAGTGATCTCGCTGCTGGCCAAGCCTGCGCCGCCCGTCGCCGCATTGCAGCCTCCGCCCCGGGAGGAGCGCTGATGCCGCGCGCCGTCGGCCAGATCGATCACGCCAAGTCCGAGGCCATGCTGGACGCCGCCAGCGCGGTGATGTCGGAGCGCGGCCTGGGCGCGCCGGTGGAAGCGATCGCCAAGCGGGCGGGGGTTTCGAAACAGACCCTCTACAACCACTTTGGCGGCAAGGACGGCCTCGTCCGCGCTCTGGTGCGCCGGCGGGTCGACCAGATGACCGCCCCCCTGTCGGACAGCGACCATTTCGAACGGCCCGAGGGGGCGTTGGCCGCCTACGCCCAGGCGCTGATGGAATCGGTGCTGTCGCCGACCAGCCTTTCGGTGATGCGGGTGGCGATCCACAGCGCCCTGGACATGCCCGACATGGCCCAGACCTTCTACGAGGCTGGCCCCGCCACCTCGCGGCGGCGGCTGGCGGAGTTTCTGAGCGTCGAATCCGAGGCCGGGCGGCTCGAGGTGGACGACCCGGCTCTGGCTGCGGAGTTGTTCAGCGCCATGGTCGGTTCGCGGCAGGTCCGCGCGCTCTTGGGCCTGGAAACGCCCAAAGATCCGGACACCATCCGCCGCCTGAGCCGCGCCATCGCCCATCGCTTCGTGCGCGCCTACGCGCCCAAGGCCTGAGGCCGGGCGCCGCAAAACTTCCTGCGGCGAGATCGCGCCGGGCAGCAGAAACGACCGCAACCGGCCACGTCTTCGAACGGAAATGCGCCGCCAGCTTCGCTAGTTTGCCAATCGCTGCAACAGGATAGCGGAGAGGCGGCGATGCGGAGCATGGATCACCTAGCCGAGGCGGACCGCCGGCACGTGCTGCACCCGGCGACATCGATCGGCGCCCATCAGGAGCACGGGCCCGACATCATCGAAAGCGGCGAGGGCGCCTGGCTGATCGACGGCCAGGGCCGGCGCCTGTTCGATGCGGTCGGGGGGCTCTGGTGCGTGCAGGTGGGCTATGGCCGCCCTGAACTGGCTGACGCCATGGCCGCCTCGGCGCGGCGGCTCGGCTACTATCATACCTTCGGCGGCGCCTCGAACCCGGAGCAGGCGCGGCTGGCCGAACGGCTGGCGGCCCTGGCGCCCAAGCGGCTAAACCGGGTGTTCTTCGGCTCCGGCGGCTCTGACGCCAACGACACCCTGGTCAAGATCGTCTGGCAGTACCACGCCCTGCGCGGCGAGCCGGGGCGGACCAAGATCATCGCCCGCAAGCAGGCCTATCATGGCACTGGGGTCGCCACCGCCAGCCTGACCGGCCTGACCTCGTTCCATCGCCAGTTCAACCTGCCCCTGCCGGGCTTCCTGCACACGACCGCGCCCCACTACTGGCGCCAGGGCCGCCCCGGAGAGGGCGAGGCCGCTTTCGTCCAGCGCCTGGTCCAGGACCTAGAGGCCCTGATCGAGGCTGAGGGCGCAGAGAGCATCGGCGCCTTCATCGCCGAGCCGATCATGGGCGCCGGCGGGGTGATTCCGCCACCCGAGGGCTATTTCCCGGCGATCCAGCGGGTGCTGCGGCGACACGGGATCCTGATGATCGCCGATGAGGTGGTCACCGGTTATGGCCGCACCGGCGCCTGGTTCGCCAGCGACCATTTCGACATCCAGCCGGACCTGATGGCCTCGGCCAAGGGCCTGACCAGCGGCTATTTCCCCATGTCCGCCGCCTTCCTGTCCGACGCGGTGTTCGAGGTGCTGCGCGAAGGCGACAAGACCCTGGGCAATTTCGCGCACGGCTATACCTACAGCGGCCATCCGGTCGGGGCCGCGACCGCCCTGGCCAATCTCGACCTGATCGAGCGCGAGGGCCTGGTCGACAACGCCCGCGAGGTCGGCGCCTATCTGCACAGCATCCTGGCCGAGCGGCTTGGCGATCATCCGCATGTGGCGGAGATCAGAGGCCTCGGGCTGCTGGCCGGAGTCCAACTCGTGCAGGACAAGGCCAGTCGCCAAGCCTTCTCGCCCGAGGCCAAGATCGCCGCCAAGGTCGCCGGCGCCGCCCGCCGCCGCGGCGTGATCGTCCGCCCATTGCCCTCGGTCGACAGCCTGGCCCTCTCGCCGCCCCTGATCGTCACCCGCGCCGACATGGACCGCGTGGTCGAGGCGATCGGCGGCGCGCTGGGCGAGGTCCTGGCGGCGAGCGACTGATCGTCTTGAAATTGCCCGCGCGGAGGAGTTCGCTTGACTGTCCCTAGGTCAGGGACGGCGGAATCGAGTCCATTCGCCGGAAGACGATTTTAAGGGAGGATTCCATGGCCGATTTCGGGGCCGACAGCGATCTCGAGGCCTTCCGCGCCGAGGCGCGCGCCTGGCTGGAGGAGAACTGCCCCAAGTCCGTGCGCGGCCAGCCGGGCCTGGCCATGGTGATCATGGAAAGCGGCCAGCTGGACGGAGACCTCCTGTCCTGGAAGCAGCGCATGGGAGAAAAGGGTTGGGGCGTTCCAACCTGGCCCAAGCAGTATGGCGGCGGCGGTCTCTCGCAAAAGGAGGCCCGCGTGCTGCAGCAGGAGATGGCCGCCATCGGCGCTATCAATCCGCTGAACGCCGGCATGGGCATCACCATGGTCGGCCCGACCATCCTCGACTACGGCACCGAAGAGCAGAAGCAGAAGCACCTGCCGCCGATCGCCCGCGGCGACATCCGCTGGTGCCTGGGCCTGTCCGAACCCAATGCCGGTTCCGACCTCGCCTCGCTGCAGACCAAGTGCGAGGACGCCGGCGATCATTGGAAGATCAACGGGCAGAAGATCTGGACCTCGGGCGCCCAGTGGTCGCAGTGGTGCGGCTGCCTAGTGCGCACCGACACCAAGGCCAAGAAGCATGAAGGCATCAGCTTCGTGCTGCTGCCCATGGCGCAGCCGGGAATCGAGGCGCGGCCGATCGCCCTGATTGCCGGCGCCTCGCCGTTCTGCGAGACCTTCTTCACCGACGCCGTGGCGGAAAAGTCGGACATGCTGGGGCCGCTCAACGGCGGCTGGACGGTGATCAAGCGCCTCTTGCAGCACGAGCGCGCCAGCCAGACCGGCGCGCCCTCCGGGGCCCGGGTGACGCCGTTGCAGGATGTGGCCAAGAAATATCTCGGCGTGGACGAGGAGGGACGCCTGCCGGACGGCGACCTGCGCACTCGGATGACCCGGCACCTGATGGACGCCAAGGCCCATCGCCTGACCCTGGCCCGGGTCGCGGCGGAATCGAAGGGCAACGCCGGCCCCTCCAACGCCGCTTCGGTGCTGAAGAACGCCGCCACCGACATCGCCCAGACCAGGGCCGAACTGACGCTGGAGATCATGGGCGCCCAGGGGCTGGGCTGGGAGGGCGAGGGCTTTACCGGCGGCGAGATCGAAGCCGTGCGCGGCTGGCTCTCGGGCAAGGCCATGTCGATCTATGGCGGCAGCTTCGAGATCCAGAACAACATCGTCTCCAAGCGCATCCTGGGCCTGCCGGACACGACCAATTCGGCGTGAGCTCAGGGCTTTGAAACAGAGCGGCCGTAAAATGGCCTGGTCAGGGTGATGTCAGCGGCAAAGGCGTCTATGCAGGCGCCGTCCCTTTGAGATTTCCCGAGGACCCTGCGTGCTGCTGATCCGACGTATTCACAACCTCGCCGGCGTGTTTTTCGCCCCGGCGATCCTGTTCTTCGCCTTCACCGGGGCGCTGCAGACCCTGGGGCTGCACGAGCATCGGGGGCCAGGGCCTTACCAGCCGCCGCAATGGATCAAGGTCATCGCTTCGGTGCACAAGGACCAGGTGCTGCCCAAGCCCAAGCCTGAGGCGCATGAGCATGAGCAGGCCCCGAATCCTGACGCCGACCACCACCCGGCGGGGCACGATGACGATGACGACTCCGGCCCGAACCCCTGGCCGCTGAAGATCTTCGTTCTGGGTCTGGCGATCGCCCTCGTGACCAACTCGGTGCTGGGCGTCTGGATGGCGTACCGCGCGCCGATGACACGCAGGCTGTCGATGATCCTCCTCGCCGCCGGCGCCGTCCTGCCGCCGCTGCTACTGCTGGTCTGAGGGCGGTTCCCGCTCGAAAGCAGCTGCAGGTTGCCCCTGCGTCGGCGGCTTGGGGGCGCCGCCAAAAGTATGCATGATCATTCGCACCGCCCGTCCTAGCAGGTCAGGCGACTGCCCGCCCACGGCATCGGGCGGCCATACCGATCATTTTGAATAAGACCATTTCGGGAGAGGTGATTGTGTACGATCTGATCATTCGGGGCGGTTCCATTGTCGACGGGACCGGGGCGCCGGCGTTCAAGGGCGACATCGCAATTCAGGGCGATCGGATCGTCGAGGTCGGGACCGTGACCGGCCCCGCCAAGCGCGAGATCGATGCTCAGGGCTGCATCGTCACCCCCGGCTGGGTCGACATCCACACCCACTATGACGGCCAGGCGACCTGGGACCCGCAGATGGCGCCCTCGTCCTGGCACGGCGTCACCACCGCCATCATGGGCAATTGCGGCGTCGGCTTCGCCCCCGTGCGGCCCGGCGGCCATGATTTCCTGATCGAGCTGATGGAAGGGGTGGAGGACATCCCCGGCATCGCCCTGGCCGAAGGCATCGACTGGCGTTGGGAGCACTTTCCGGAATATCTCGACGCTCTGGAGGCCATGCCGCGCACCCTCGACGTCGGCGTCCACGTGCCTCACGCTGCGGTGCGCGCCTATGTGCTGGGCGAGCGCTGCAACATCGACTATGCGCCCAACGCCGACGAGATCGCCCAGATGGCCGAACTGGTCCGCGAGGGCGTCGAGGCCGGGGCGCTGGGATTTTCCACCTCGCGCACCTTGCTGCACAAGGACATCAAGGGCGTGCATATGCCGGGCACCTTCGCCGGCTCGGACGAGATGCTGGCTCTGGGCCTCTCCATGAAGGGGCTGAGCCATGGCGTGTTCGAAATGGTCTCGGACCATCTGGGCGACGACGACGAATGGATGTGGGTCAAGGGCTTCGCCCAGGAGACCCGCCTGCCGGTGACCCTGGTGGCCACCTCGGCCGGCGCCTATCAGGGCGACAAGATGTACAACATCGCCGAGGAGGCGCGCCGCCACGGCATGGACATCCGGCCCCAGATCGCCGGTCGCCCGACCGGCGTGCTGCACGGCCTGCAGTCCAACTTCCATGTCTTCATGGGCCATCCGACCTACAAGGCCGAGATCGCCCACCTGTCGCACGAGGACAAGCTTGCGGCGATGGCCCGGGCGGACATCCGCGAAGCGATCCTCGGCGAACAGAGTCACATCAAGCAGACCCTGATGGGCGTGAAACTGGAGGACCTACTGTGGCAGGTGTTCCCGCTGGGCGAAAAGCCGGACTACGAGCCGGATCGCGAACAGAGCGTGCGGGGCCTCGCCGAAGCCGCCGGCGTCTCGCCCATGGCGATGATGTACGATCTGCTGTTGCGCGATGATGGCCGCGAGTTGTTCTACCAGCCGCTCGGCGGCTACCTCAGCTACAACTTCGACTTCTTCCGCCGCAACATGGAGCACCCGAACGTGCTGTTCGGCCTGTCGGACGGTGGAGCGCACTGCGGCGTCATCGCCGATGCGGGCATGCCGAGCTTCATCCTGATGCACTGGGCCCGCGACCGCAAAAAGGGCGAGCAATTCCCGCTCGAGTTCCTCGTGCGCAAGCTCTCCAGCGACACCGCGCGGGCCTACGGCCTGAACGATCGCGGGCGGCTGGAGCCGGGCCTCCTGGCCGACATCAACGTCATCGACTTCCACAAGCTGAGCCTGCACCGGCCGGAGGCGGTCTATGACCTGCCGGCCGGCGGCCGACGGCTTGTCCAGCGGGTCGAGGGCTATCGCTGCACCATCAAGTCCGGCCAGGTGACACTGGAGAACGGCGAGTTCACCGGCGCCCTGCCGGGCGGTCTGGTGCGTGGCGGCCGCGAAGCCAACATCCTGCAGCACGCGGCGGAGTAAGGGCCGAGCCAGGTTTCCAGCCCCGGGGCGCAATCCCCGGGGCGGACACGGCTTGCCGGCGATTCACCCGCCCGAAGCTGCGGAATAGATATTTCCTATCCAAAAGATCAAAACTTCAAATTTGCCTTATATCGGCAGGCGAATAGTCTCCCTCGCGACTTCCTGACCCACAATCGCGCGGAGAGACGAACATGGCCGAAGCTGGCAAGTGCCCGGTAGTGCATGGGGCTCGCCCCGCTGGACCTTCCGGTGGACGGACAAACAGGGACTGGTGGCCCAACCAGTTGAACCTCGGCGTCCTGCGCCAGAATTCCGCCCTGTCCAACCCGATGGACCGGGCTTTCAGTTATGCCGAGGCATTCAAGACCCTCGATCTCGCCGCGGTGAAGCGAGATCTCCATGCCCTGATGACCGACTCCCAGGACTGGTGGCCAGCCGATTTCGGCCACTACGGTCCGTTGTTCATCCGCATGGCCTGGCATAGCGCCGGCACCTACCGCACCGCCGACGGTCGAGGCGGCGCAGGCTCCGGCACGCAACGTTTCGCCCCGCTGAACAGCTGGCCGGACAACGCCAATCTGGACAAGGCGCGCCGGCTGCTCTGGCCGATCAAGCGCAAGTACGGCGACAAGATCTCCTGGGCCGACCTGATGATCCTGGCCGGCAATGTCGCTCTGGAATCCATGGGTTTCGCCACCTTCGGCTTCGGCGGCGGGCGCGAGGATGTCTGGCATCCGGAGGAGGACATCTATTGGGGCGCCGAGGACGCCTGGCTGGGCGACAAGCGCTACAGCGGCGATCGGCAGCTGGAGAACCCCCTGGCCGCTGTGCAGATGGGCCTGATCTACGTCAATCCCGAGGGGCCGAATGGAAATCCGGACCCGCTGGCCGCCGCCCGTGACATCCGCGAGACCTTCGCCCGCATGGCGATGGATGACGAGGAGACGGTGGCCCTGATCGCCGGCGGGCACAGCTTCGGCAAGACCCACGGCGCAGGCGACGCCTCGCTGGTGGGGCCTGAGCCGGAAGGCGCAGGCATCGAGGCGCAGGGCCTGGGCTGGAAGAGCAGTTTCGCGAGCGGCAAGGGCGCAGACGCCATCACCAGCGGCCTGGACGTCACCTGGACCACGACGCCGACGAAGTGGAGCAACAACTTCTTCGAGAACCTCTTCGGCTACGAATGGGAACTGACCAAGAGCCCGGCCGGTGCCCATCAATGGGTCGCCAAGGGCGCGGCGGCGAGCATTCCGGACGCCTTCGATGCAGCCAAGCGTCGCGCGCCGACCATGCTGACCACAGACCTAGCCCTGAGGTTCGACCCGGCCTACGAGAAGATATCGCGGCGCTTCTACGAGAACCCGGACCAGTTCGCCGAGGCCTTCGCCCGCGCCTGGTTCAAGCTGACCCACCGCGACATGGGCCCGCGCGCCCGCTATCTCGGGCCCGAAGTCCCGGCCGAGGAGCTGATCTGGCAGGACCCCGTTCCCGCAGTCGATCACCCGCTGATCGACACGTCCGACATCGTCGTGCTCAAGGCGCAGATCCTGGCCACAGGCCTGTCGATCTCCGAACTGGTCTCGACCGCCTGGGCCTCGGCATCCACCTTCCGCGGCTCCGACAAGCGCGGCGGGGCCAATGGCGCCCGTATTCGCCTGGAGCCCCAGAGGAGCTGGGCGGTGAACCAGCCCGAACAGCTGGACAAGGTGTTGAAAGTGCTCGATGGCGTGCGCGAGGCGTTCAACACGGCTCAATCCGGCGGCAAAGCGGTTTCGCTGGCCGACCTGATCGTGCTGGGCGGCTGTGCGGCGGTGGAGCAGGCGGCGAAGAAGGCCGGCCATGCCATCGAGGTTCCCTTCTCCCCCGGCCGGACCGACGCCTCCCAGGACCAGACGGACGTGGAGTCGTTTGCGGTGCTGGAGCCGATCGCCGACGGCTTCCGCAACTATCTGAAGGCGGACTACACGGTCTCGGCCGAGGAGCTTCTGGTCGACAAGGCCCAACTGCTGACCCTGACCGCGCCGGAGATGACGGTGCTGGTCGGCGGGCTGCGGGTTCTGGGCGCCAACGCGGGCAAGTCGCCGCATGGCGTATTCACCGATCGGCCTGGCGCGCTGACCAACGACTTCTTCGTCAACCTGCTCGACATGGGTGTAGAGTGGAAGCCGACGACGGAGGTCAAGGGCGTTTTCGAAGGGCGCGATCGGGCCGGCGGCCAGGTGAAATGGACCGGGACCCGGGTCGACCTGGTGTTCGGCTCGAACTCCGAGCTTCGCGCCCTGGCCGAGGTCTATGCGACCGACGACGCCCAGCCGAAGTTCGTGCGGGACTTCGTGGCGGCCTGGAACAAGGTGATGAACGCAGACCGCTTCGATCTTGCCTGATGCGCTGGGCGCGGCGGGAGCTCCCGCCGCGCCCAAATCATTTCCAGCCCGGATTTACCCTCCAACCTTTGCCTGCGGAAAAATGCGCAGGAAGTTGTCGGTGTAGAATTTCCGTCGCACCGCCTTGCTCCGCTCGCCCAGCGAAGCTTCGAACCGGCCGATGGGATCGCGCCCGCCCTCGATATGCGGATAGTCGCTGGAAAAGAGGTAGAGGTCAGGGTTCGACTGGTCGATGAACAGGCCGATCTCCTCGAACACGAAGGGGGTGAAGGCGAGTTGCTGGGTGATCTGCTCCGACGGCCTGCGGCTCAGCCCCTGCAGATTGGCGTCGTTGCGGCTCCAGTGCTTGACCACCCAATCGAGCCGACGCAGAAGCTCCGGAACCCAGCCGGCGCCCAGCTCGACGCTGGCGCCGCGCAGGTTCGGATGCCGCTCCAACACCCCGTCCAGCACCAGCATGGTCAGGAAGGCCTCCGGCCCCTCGTGCAGCAGGGCGATGTCCTTGGTGCGCAGGTTCTCGCCGCCGCCCAGCCAGTCCTTGGTCGGTGGCCGGCCGTTATTCATCCAGGCCTTGGCCAGCTGCAGCGGCGCGCCGCCGACGTGCAGCACGAAGGGAACGCCGCTTTCGGCCAGCCGCGCCCAGAACGGGTCCAGCTCCACATGGCCGGGCGAGCGGTCGCCGCAGGGCCGGTGCGGGACCCAGACCGCCCCCAGGCCGGTCTCCAGAGCGAAGTCCAGCTCGGCCATGGCGAGCGCCGGATCGTCCAGCGGAACCACCGCCACGCCGATCAGGCGCGGGTCGGCGGCGCAGAAGTCGGCCATGTGGCGGTTGTGGGCCCGCGCCGCGCCGTAGCGCAGGCGGTGCTCCAGCTTGGAGCTGGCCGAGAAGGGCATGGCGACGCTGTGGGTGGCGAACACCAGCTGCTTGCGAAAGCCCAGAAGGTCCATGGCGACCGTTCGGTCGGCGCGGTCGAAGGCGCCCAGGGCCTGAATCTCCTTCGACGCCGAGATCAGCCGGTCGCCCAGCGCCACCTGGGCGGCGACGTGCTCGGGGCTGTGCCGCCCGCCCTGGCCCATGATCACCGCGACCTCCTCGTCGGTGACGATCGAGGCGGCGTAGCTGACCTCCGGGATCTCATCGCGCAGGGCCGGGTCGGCGTATTTCTTGAGGAAGTCCGGCAGCTCCATGATGTGGCTGTCGGCGTCGTAGATGTCCCGGCTGGTCGGCGCGTAGGTCATGAGCTTCCTCCTGCGGCGTCCTCGTTTCCTCGATGATCGCCGATCACCGGGCCACTATTTCGCAAGATCGGCCGAGCGCCTAGCGCCATCGACGGCCACCGTCGGCGACGGCCACTGCCTGTTCCTTGATCATTTCGCGCCAAAGACTTGATCAGATTCACCTGGATGTCGGCCGTGTTTCGACTGGCGGTCGCCGGCGGCATACAATCCGGCCTCATCGGCGCCGTCTGATGGTCCGAACATCCATGCGCGTCCTCGTCATCGATCCCGATCCCGCCCGAGCGGCCCTGGTCGCCGAAGGGTTGGGCGACTTCAAGCCGCTCGAGGTCCGCACCGTGGCCAGCCTGGCCGAGGTCGAGAAGGATCTCGATCGGCTGGCGCCCGACGTGATCGTCATCGCCTGCGACAGCCCCGACCGCGACACCCTGGAAAGCCTGCGCGAGGCGACCGAGCAGAACCCGCGCCCGGTGGTGATGTTCGCCGACCGCTCGGCGCCCGGCCTGGCCCAGGCGGCGGTGGAGGCAGGGGTGGCCGCTTATGTGGTCGATGGGCTGCAGCCCGGCCGGGTCCGCTCTGTGCTGGAGGTGGCCATGAGCCGCTTCCAGCTGATGCAGCAGTTGCGGGCGGACCTGAAGAAGGCCAAGGCGGACCTCGCTTCGCGCAAGGTGATCGAGAAGGCCAAGGGCCTCCTGATGAAGGAGCGCGGAATCGAGGAAGAGGCCGCCTACGCCATCCTGCGCAAGCTGGCCATGGATACTGGCCGCCCCATCGCTGCAGTTGCCGCTGACCTCGTGGCCTTCGCCGGGGTGCTCAAGGGAGGGCCAGCATGAGCAGGCTGGAACGCCGCGAAGTGCGGCTGGGCTTCATCCCCCTGAACGACGCCGCGCCCCTGATCGCCGCGCGGGAGAAGGGCTTTTTCGCCGACGAGGGGTTGGAGGTGGCGCTATCGCGCGAAGCCTCCTGGGCCAATGTCCGCGACAAGGTGGCGGTGGGCCTCTTGGACGGAGCCCATATGCTGGGGCCGCTGCCGATCGCCTGTTCCCTGGGCCTGTCCGGCCCGTCGATCGCGATGATCGCGCCGTTCTCGCTCAATCTGAACGGCAGTGCGGTCACGGTCTCGCGCGCCCTGGCCGAGGCCATGCGCGAGACGGACCCTCAAGGCATGGCCAGCCGCCCACGCACGGCCCGGCCGCTGAAGGCGGTGATCGAAGCCCGGCGCGCGGCGGGCTTGCCGCTCCTGACCTTCGCGGTGGTGTTCCCATTCTCGATGCACAACTACGAGCTGCGATACTGGCTGGCCGAGGCGGGCGTCGACCCCGACCGGGACGTGCGCCTGGTCATCACCCCGCCGCCGCGCATGGCCGAGCGGCTTGCCTCGGGCGAGATCGACGGCTTCTGCGTCACCGCTCCCTGGAACGCCCAGGCGGTGGCGGACGGGACCGGCGAGATCATGATCTACGCCGCCGAAATCTGGCGGGTCGGGCCGGACAAGGTGTTCGGCCTGACCGCCGACTGGGCCGAGCGCCATCCCGAGACCCTGCAGGCCCTGTTGCGGGCCCTGCTCAAGGCCTCGGCCTGGTGCGACGAGCCGGCCAACCGGGCCGAACTGGGCGCGATCCTGGCCGGGGAGGCCTATCTGAACGCCTCGCCCGAGATCGTCGGCCAGTCCCTGGTCGGCTCGCCGCCCTATGCCCAGGGCGAACCGGGCGAGGCCTCGCTGGACTACGTAATCTACCATCGCTATGCGGCCAGCTTCCCCTGGCGCAGCCACGCGGTCTGGTTCCTGACCCAGATGCTGCGCTGGGGCCAGATCGGTCCCGAGGTCGATGTGGTGCGGGTCGCCGAGGCCGTCTATCGCCCGGACCTGTTCCGCATCGCCGCCGCCGCGCTCGGCGAGCCTGCGCCTCTGGTCGAGGAGAAGGTCGAGGGCGCCCACGCCGAGCCCTGGCGCCTGGACGAGGCCACCACGCCGATCCGCATGGCCCCGGACCTGTTCTTCGACGGCCGCCTGTTCGACGCCGCCCAACCGGAACGCTACGTCCGAGGCTTCGAGATCGGCCGGATCCTGACAAACTCCTGATCCCTCTGTAGGCAGATCCCGTACAGTCCAGGCTGTAGCCGCCCGTTCTTTGTGCGATGCAGCATGGAAGCGGGTGGCGCCGGTCACCGCGCCTTGCCGACCGCACCGAGGTCCCCGCCGATCGGTGTCGCGCGAGACGACGAGGTCTCGCTCAGGCTCGAGAGAGCCGCCCGGCCCATGTGGCCGGGTCCAGCACTGGACAATGACGTCCGAGCGGAGGGTCGCCTCCGCCGGGCGTCTTTTTTTTGGCCATCTCGAAGGGGATCGAGACATGACGAATAAAGCCGCCGTCACCACCATAGCCGCCGCGCTCGCGGTCGGCGGGGCAGCCGCCCATGCGGCCGATGCTCCCGTCCAGCCGCCTGCGCCGCTCGGTGTGTTCGGCGTGGACATGCCGGCCCAGGGCAAGCTGGTCCTGGGCTATGCGCCAAGCCTGACGCGGGTCCAGGGGATCAAGATCGACACCGACTGGGTCCAGCCGGCCTACATCGTCACCCATGTACCTTCGCCCTACACCCCGGTCGGCAATCACCTGCTGCGCATGGTTCCCGAGAGCCTCACGACCACAAGCCAGAGCTTCAGCCTCGCCTATGGCCTGACCCCGAACCTCGCCGTGACCGCCTCGACCGCCCTGGTGGAGAAGGACGTCGACATGACCGCCTTCAAGGGTCTCAGTGGCGTAACCCGCCTGGGCGCCAAGGTCGGCTCGACCAACGGCCTCGGCGACACCAGCCTGGCTGCGGTGGTCCGGCTGCACAGCGAAGGGGGCGAGCAGGTGAAGGCCAATTTCGGCCTGTCCCTGCCGACGGGTTCGACCACCGACACCATCTCGCTGTTGCTGCCCAACGGGACCTCGCCGTTCAAGCGCGGCTTCTACGCCATGCAGCCGGGGACCGGAACGGTCGACGCCTTGCCGGGCCTGACCTATTCGAATGTGGATGGCGCCTGGTCCTGGGGCGCGGGCTATCGCGGTCGCATCCCCCTGGACACCAACGCTCGGGGCTGGCGGTACGGGAACCTGCACGAGTTCAATGTCTGGGGCGGCTATAGCTGGGTCCCAGGCGTGGAGACTACCTTGCGTCTCAACGCCAGCACCCAGGGGGCCATCCAGGGGCATGATCCGGGCATCACCGGCTACGCCCAGGGCGCCAACCCGGCCTTCTACGGCGGCCGCCAGCTCAGCCTGTTCGCGGGCGCCATCGTCGCCGGATCCCACTTCGGCGCGCCTCATGTCCAGCTGGGAATCGAGGCCGGAGTTCCGCTCTATCAGGACCTCAACGGCCCGCAGCTGGCCCGCGACTGGCAGCTCAATTTCGCCCTTCGCTACAAGCTCTGATGGCGGTTTCGCTCATTTTGTGAGCGCCATGTTGCACTGCACACGACGAGGCCGCCTTTGAAATAGGCGGTTTGTACAGAGTGGGGCCGGCCTGGCCGGTCCCGCTTTCGCTGGCGCGAAGAGGGCTGCAGGCTGAGGGTGAAGCGGGGCAACGGCGTCTCGCAAACGGCCGAGAGGCCGACGCTGGCGAGGCAGCCGGCGGCATGACGGGACAATGGCGTCCGAGCGGGAAGATCCCCGCCCGGGCGCTTTTTTATTGGCCACTGCACTGGAGACGAGATGTCGTTGCGCGGCTTCATGAAGGCGGGACACCCGCCGACCCTGTTCTCGGCTTTCCTCTATTTCGACCTGAGTTTCATGGTCTGGGTGCTCTTGGGCCCGCTGGGCGTGGCCATCTCCAAGAGCCTGCATCTGGACCCGGCCCAGAAGGGGCTGATGGTGGCGACGCCGCTTCTGGCCGGCGCCGCCCTGCGCATCGTGTTCGGGGTGCTGGTCGACCATATCGGCCCCAAGCGGGCGGGGATCATCGGCCAGCTGGTGGTGCTGGCGGGACTAGGGTTGGCCTGGTTCCTCGGGATCAAGAGCTACGACCAGGTGCTGCTGCTGGCGGTGGTGCTGGGGGTGGCGGGCGCGTCCTTCGCCGTGGCCCTGCCGCTGGCCTCGCGCTGGTATCCGCCGGAGCATCAGGGCCTCGCCCTGGGCGTCGCCGGGGCCGGCAATTCCGGCACGGCGCTGGCGGCCCTGTTCGCGCCCAGCCTGGCCAAGGCCTATGGCTGGACCAACGTCATAGGCCTCGCCGCCATTCCGCTGGCCCTGACCCTGGCGGTCTATCTGGTCCTGGCCAAGGATGCCCCGGCGCGGCCCGCGCCCAAGCGGTTGGTCGAATATCTCGGCGTGCTGAAAGTCCCGGACTGCTGGTGGCTGATGTTCCTCTACAGCGTCACCTTCGGCGGCTTTTCCGGCCTGGCCTCGTCCCTGACCATCTATTTCAACAGCGAATATAAGCTGGACCCGGTGATCGCCGGCTTCTTCACCGCCGGCTGCGTGTTCGCCGGCTCGATGCTGCGCCCCGTCGGCGGGGCCCTGGCCGACCGCTTCGGCGGCGCGCGCACCCTGATGGCGGTCTACGCCCTGGCCGCGGTGGGCCTGGCCGTGGCGAGCTTCCACCTGGCCACCCCCTTCACCGCCCTGGCCGTGATCCTGTTCGCCATGGGCGCCCTGGGCGCCGGCAACGGCGCGGTGTTCCAGCTGGCGCCCCAGCGCTTCGCCCGGGAGATCGGGGTGATCACCGGCGTCGTCGGCGCCATGGGCGGGGTGGGGGGCTTCTACCTCGCCACCACCCTCGGCTTCGCGAAGCAGGTCACGGGCACATATCAGGCCGGCTTCCTGGGCTTCGCCGCCCTGGCCCTGGCGGCCCTCGGCGCCCTGGCGATCCTCAAAAGCCACTGGCGCGCCCGCTGGCCTCAGCTTTCCGGCGCCCAGGCCGTGCCGGTTCGGGTCTGAGGGACATGAGCATGACAAAGCAGCGCCTGGTGGTGGTCGGCAACGGCATGGCCGGTTGCCGGCTGATCGAAGAGGTCCTCAAGCGCGATGCGGACCGCTACGAGATCACCGTGTTCGGGGCCGAGCCTCGGGTGAACTACAACCGCATCATGCTCTCCCCGGTCCTGGCCGGGGAGAAGACCTTCGGCGACATCGTCATCAACGACGAGGCCTGGTACCGCGACAACGCCATCACCTTGCACGCCGGCCAGGCGGTCACCGCCATCGATCCGGCGGCCCGCACGGTCGAGGCCGAGGGCGGGCTTGTGGTCGCCTACGACCGCCTGGTGCTGGCCAACGGCTCGGACCCGGTGCGCCTGCCGCTGCCGGGCGCGGAGCTGAAGGGCGTGGTCACCTTCCGCGACATCGACGATGTCGACGCCATGCTGACAGCGGCCGAGCAGCCGGGCGCTGAAGCCGTGGTGATCGGCGGCGGGCTGCTGGGCCTTGAGGCCGCCTATGGCCTGGCCCGCCGCGGCATGAAGGCGACTGTGGTCCACCTGATGGACGTGCTGATGGAGCGGCAGTTGGACGAGGCGGCCGGCTACCTCTTGACCGAGGCCCTGCGCGAGCGCGGGGTCGAGACCGTGCTGGGCGCCCAGTCGGAAGCAATCCTGGGCGAAGGCGGCCGCGTTGCCGGTCTGAAGCTGAAGGGCGGCCGCGTCCTCCCCTGCGACCTGCTGGTGATGGCCGTCGGCATCCGCCCCAACGCCGCCCTGGCCAGGGCCGCGGGCCTGGCCGTGAACCGCGGCGTGGTGGTCGACGACCAGATGCGCGCCTCGGACCCCGCGGTGTTCGCCGTCGGCGAGTGCGCCGAGCACCGGGGCGTCGCCTACGGCCTGGTGGCCCCCATTTGGGACATGTGCCGCACCCTGGCCGATGTGCTGACCGACAAGGACGCGGCCTATGAAGGCTCGACCCTTTCGACCCGGCTGAAGGTCTCGGGCGTCGATGTCTTTTCCGCCGGCCAGTTCGCCGGCGGCGAGGGCTGCGAGGACCTGGTGTTTCGCGACGCCGGCCGCGGGGTCTACAAACGCCTGGTCCTGAAGGAAGGCCGCCTGGCCGGCGCCGTCATGTTCGGCGACGCCGCAGACGGCAATTGGTACTTCGACCTGATGCGCTCCGGCGAGCCGGTAGCCGAGATGCGCGAGACGCTGATCTTCGGCCAGGCGATCACGGAGGGCCTTCGGGGCCAGGGCCCTAGCTCGGCCGTTGCGGCGATGGCGGACACCGCCGAGATCTGCGGCTGCAACGGCGTGTGCAAGGGCGAGATCGTGGGGGCCATCACCGCCCACGGCCTGACCAACCTCGACAGCGTGCGGGCGGTGACCAAGGCCTCGGCCTCGTGCGGTTCCTGCACCCCGCTGGTCGAGCAGGTCCTGGCCCTGACCCTGGGCGACGGCTTCAAAGCCGAGACCGGGCCGAAGCCGGTCTGCAAATGCACGACCCACGGCCACGGCCTGGTCCGCCGGCGGATCGTCGAGGACGAGCTGAAGTCGATCCCCCAGGTCATGCAGGCCCTGGAGTGGAAGACCCCCGACGGCTGCCCCTCCTGCCGCCCGGCGCTGAACTACTATCTCTTGTGCGCCTGGCCCGGCGAATACCGCGACGACAAGCAGTCGCGCTTCGTCAACGAACGGGTCCACGCCAACATCCAGAAGGACGGCACCTATTCGGTGGTGCCGCGCATGTGGGGCGGGCTGACCAGCCCGGCCGAGCTGCGTGCGATCGCCGATGTGGCCGACGAGTTCGCCATTCCGACGGTCAAGGTCACCGGCGGCCAGCGCATCGATCTTCTGGGCGTGAAGAAGGACGATCTGCCCGCGGTCTGGGCCAAGTTGAACGCCGCCGGCATGGTCTCGGGCCACGCCTACGGCAAGGCGCTGCGCACCGTGAAGACCTGTGTCGGCAGCCAGTGGTGTCGCTTCGGCACCCAAGACTCCACCGGCCTGGGCGTGCGGCTGGAGAAGTTCCTGTGGGGCTCGTGGACCCCGGCCAAGGTCAAGCTTGGCGTCTCCGGCTGCCCGCGCAACTGCGCCGAGGCCACCTGCAAGGACGTGGGCGTGATCTGCGTCGACAGCGGCTACGAGATCCATATCGGCGGCGCCGCCGGTCTCGATATCCGCGGGACCGAGGTCCTGACCAAGGTCAGGACCGAGGCCGAGGCGATCGAGACCATCACCGCCGTCATCCAGCTCTATCGCGAGGAGGGCTGGTACCTGGAGCGGATCTACAAGTGGATGAACCGGGTGAGCCTGGATGAGATCAAGGCCCGCGTGGCCGACGATCTGGAAGAGCGCCGCGCCCTCTATCGCCGCTTCGCCTTCGCCCAGCGCAGCGCCCGCATCGACCCCTGGGCCCAGCGGGTCGCCGGCCGCGACAGCGATGAATTCAACCCCCTGAGCCGCCGCCTGGAGTTCGTCGACGCATGAACGCAATCGCCCCTGCGCCCGAGACCCTCTGGACCGACATCGGCGCGGTCACCGACATCCCGCGCCGCGGCGCCCGGCGGGTGCCGAGCCCGCAGGGCGACCTTGCGGTGTTCCGCACCGGCGACAACGAGGTCTACGCCCTCTACGACCGCTGCCCGCACAAGCAGGGGCCGCTGAGCCAGGGCATCGTGCATGGCCGCACCGTGGCCTGCCCGCTGCACAACTGGATCATCGACCTGGCCACCGGCCATCCCACCGGCGCCGACGCCGGCAAGGGCTGCACCCCCACGGCGCGGGTGGAGGTGCGGAGCGGGCGGATCTTCCTGGGGCTCGCGCGGTAGTGGCCGACGGCTCCGGCCCTTCCCCCATCCGCACCACCTGCCCCTACTGCGGGGTGGGGTGCGGGGTCTCGGCCCTGCCGGGGAGCGGTCGCGCCCTGGCCGTGGCGGGAGACAAGGCGCATCCGGCCAACTACGGCCGCCTGTGTTCCAAGGGGACGGCGCTCGGGGCCACGGTGGGGCTGGAGGGGCGTTTGCTGCGCCCTGAGATCGGCGGCCGGCCGGCGACGTGGGAGGCCGCGATCCGGCGGGTCGCCCAGGCCTTCAACCGAACCATCGAGCGGCATGGACCGGATTCGGTGGCCTTCTACGTCTCGGGCCAGCTTCTGACCGAGGACTACTACGCCGCCAACAAGCTGATGAAGGGCTTTATCGGCTCGGCCAATATCGACACCAATTCAAGGCTCTGCATGGCCTCGGCTGTGGCGGCGCACAAGCTGGCTTTCGGCGCCGACCTAGTCCCCGGCTGCTATGAGGACCTGGAGCTGGCCGACCTGATCGTCTTCTCCGGCCACAACGCCGCCTGGACCCATCCGGTGCTGGTGCGGCGGATGGAGCAGGCGAGGGCGCGCGGTCAGGCGTGGGTGGTGGTCGATCCCCGTCGCACCGACACCGCCGACATGGCCGACCTGCACCTGGCCATCGCGCCGCAGAGCGACGTGCGACTGTGGAACGGCCTCCTGGCCGAGCTGATCCGCCGTGGCGTGGTCGATCGGGCCTTCGTCGAAGCCCACGTCAGTGGTTTCGACGATCTGCAGAAGGCGCTCGAGGCCGACGACCAGGGACCGGCGGCGGTGACGCAGGACTGCGGGATCGCGCTGAAGGACCTGATCCGCTTCTACGACCTGTTCGCGCGCACGGAGCGCACGGTCAGCCTGTTCTCCATGGGCGCCAACCAATCGGCGCAAGGGGTGGCCAAGGGCCTCTCGATCCTCAACGCCCACCTGGTCACCGGCCGCATCGGCAAGCCAGGCGCCTGCCCGTTCTCGATCACCGGCCAGCCCAACGCGATGGGCGGGCGCGAGACCGGCGGCCTGGCCAACACCCTGGCCGCGCACATGGATTTCGACGCCGAGGCGGTGGACCGCGTCGCCCGCTTCTGGAGCGCGCCGAACACCGCGGCCAAGCCGGGCCTCAAGGCCGTCGACATGTTCGAGGCGGTGCGCGACGGCCACATCAAGGCCCTGTGGGTCATGGCCACCAACCCAGCCGTGTCGATGCCCAATTCCGGCCGGGTGCGCGAAGCCCTGGCCCGCTGCCCCTTCGTCGTGGTCTCCGACGTGATGGCCGAGACCGACACCACGGCGTTCGCCCACGTCAAACTGCCGGCCCTGGCCTGGGGCGAGAAGGACGGCACGGTGACCAATTCCGAGCGCCGCATCTCGCGCCAGCGGCCAGCCTTCCCAGCGCCCGGCGAGGCCAGGGCCGATTGGCGGATCATCGCCGAGGTTGCGACGGCCATGGGCCATGGCGAAGCCTTCGGCTGGCGCAACCCGGCGGCGGTGTTCCGCGAATACGCGCGTCTGACCGCGTTCGAAAATACCCGCCGGCCGCTGAACCTCGGGCCGCTGATCGACCTGACCCCGGCCGAGTACGACGCCCTGGCGCCGGTGCAGTGGCCGCCAACGCCGGGTGGCGGCGACACCCCGCGCCTGTTCGCCGACGGCCGCTTCGCCACGCTGGACGGCAAGGCGAAGCTGAATGTGGTCCATCCACAGGGGCCGGCGTCGGCGGCGGACGGCGCCTTTCCCTTCTCGCTGAACACGGGCCGGGTGCGCGACCACTGGCACACCATGACCCGCACGGGCCTTGCCGCCGACCTCTGCCGCCATGCGCCCGAGCCTTATGTCGCGATCCACCCAGAGGACGCGGTGGCGTTCGGGGTGGAGGAGGGCGCCCTGACCCGCCTCCGCACGGCCCAGGGCGAGGCGGTGGCCGTGGCCCGGCTGACCGATCGCCAGCGCCGGGGCGGCCTCTTCATGCCCATGCACTGGACCGACGCCTTCGCGCCGTCCGGCCGCTCCAACGGCCTAATCGGCCAGGCGGTCGACCCGCGCTCGGGCCAGCCGGAGTTCAAGCACACCCCTGCCAGGGTTTCGGCCTATCGCGAGACCTGGCTCGCCTTCTTCATCGACCGCCGCATCCAGTCGCCGCCGCGCCAGCTGGACCTGATCTGGCGGCGCACGCCCCAGGACGCCTGCCAGCTCTACGAAATCGCCGGCCGCGGCGACGATCGCGAGCGCGCCCGGCTGATCGCCGCCCTGGCGCCGGACAGCGCCGGCGAGACCCTGACCTTCACCGACCCCGGCACGGGCGCCTTCCGTCGCGCTGTGATCCTGAAGGAGCGGCTGGAGCGGCTGCTGTTCATCGCCCCGGCCGGTCTCGCCCTGCCGCCGCGCGACTGGCTGGCCAGCCTGTTCGAGCTGGAGCGCCTCGGCCAGGAAGAGCGCATGTCGCTCTTGGCCGGCCGCAAGATCGGCGCGCCGATGGACACCAGCCCGGTCGTCTGCGCCTGCCTCAAGGTGCGCGAAAGCGCGATCGTCAAGGCCGTGACCGGCGGCGCCGTCACCGTCGACGCGGTGGCCGCCGCCACCGCCGCCGGGACCAACTGCGGCTCGTGCCGCACCCAGGTCGCCGGCCTGATCGCCCGGCATGCCGTTCCAGCAGGAGATGACCGTGATGCTGCATGATCCTGCCTTGGGCGAGGTGCTGCTGGTCGGCGCCGGGCCCGGCTCGGCCGACCTTCTGACCCTGCGCGCCGCCCGCGCCATCGAGAGCGCCGGGGCCCTGCTCTACGACGCCCTGGTGCTGGACGAGGTGGTCGACCTGGCGCCCCGCGGCTGCGTGCGCATCCGCACCGGCAAGCGCGCCGGAGAGGCCAGCATGAAGCAGGAAACCATCAACCGGCTGATGCTGCGCCTGGCCCGCCGGGGCCTGAAGGTGGTGCGGCTGAAGGGCGGCGACCCGTCGGTGTTCGGCCGTTCGGGCGAGGAGCGGGCTTTCCTGGAAGCCCACGGGGTCAAGGTCGAGATCGTTCCCGGCGTCACCGCCGCCAGCGCGGCGGCGGCCCAGTTCGCCTTCCCCCTGACCCATCGCGCCGAATCCCGCCGCCTGGTCCTGGCCACCGCGCGCCTGACCGACGGCGCCCTGCAGACCGAGGGCTGGGACGGTCTCGTCTCCGCCGACACCACACTGGCGCTCTATATGGGCCGCGACGCCGCCGGCGCGGTCGCCGAACGCCTGATCGCAGAGGGCCGCTCGCCTGCGACGCCCTGCCTGATCGTCGAAGACGCCGGCCGGCCGGCCGCTCAAGCGCGCGCGGCCGATCTCGAAGCCCTGGGGGCGGCCATGGCGGATATGGGGCCAAGTGGGCCCGTGGTGGTTGTGATCGGCGCCGTGACCGCTCAGGCGAAGGCGGCTCTGTCCTACGCTTCGCCCCCCGCGCTGCGCCGGCCCGGCCTGAAATAGGCGCGCCGTTCGCCCTCGGACCTCAGCACCGCCGAGCGGACCTGGAGAAGGTTTTTGCGGGTCAGCAGGCCCATCAGTTCACCGGTCTTGGCGTCGGTCACCGGAATGCGGCCCTGGTCGGCCTCCAGCATCAGGTCGACCGCGCGGGCGACCACATCCTCGGGATGGACCACGGCCAGCCCCGAATCCGAGACCCGTTCGCCCAAGGTCTCGCCCTCGTGCCCGCCTTCGACCTTCCAACGCAGGGCGTCGGCGCGCGAGACCAGGCCCACGGGCCGCTGCCGGCCATCGACTACCGGATAGACGCGGTGCTCACCGCTCTCCAGCACCGCCACGGCTGCAGGCACCGACAGGTGGGCGTCCAGGGCGTCGACCGGGGTGATCATCATCTCGGCGACCCGGGTCAACTCGTAGGGGTCGATTCCATATTCGCGGGTGATATGTTGGCCGCGGCGGGCGATCTTCTCGGTCAGGATCGAGCGCTTCAGCAGCAGCACCGTGACCATGTAGGCCGCCGCCGTCGCCGCCAAGAGCGGAGCCAGCATGCGCACATCTCCGGTCAGTTCTACAGCGAAGGCCGCGCCCATCAGGGGCGAGCGCATGGTTCCGCCCATCATCGCCGCCATGCCCAGAAGCGCCCAGAAGCCGGGTGATCCCGGCAGGGTCAGCCCGACCAGCCAGCCCATGGCCCCACCCAGGATCAGCAGCGGCGCCAGCACCCCGCCGGAGGTGCCGGACGACAGCGCCACCAGCCACACCACCGCCTTGACCAGGAGGATCGCGACCACAGCCTGCACCAGCAAATGGCCGTTCAAAAGGTCGCCGATCACGTCGTAGCCGACGCCCAGCGCCCGCGGCTCGACGAGGCCGCCCAGGCCGACCACGATTCCGCCGAGGGCCGGCCACCACATCCAGTGGATCGGCAGGCGCTCGAAGGCGTCCTCCAGGCCATAGAGCAGCTTGGTCAGCAGGCCCGACTGCAGTCCGGCGGCGACACCGAGCCCCGCGCAGGCGATCAGGCCCCACCAGGGAAGCTGTGGGTCGCCCGAGAACGGGAACAGCGGCGCCGGCCCGAACAGCATCGGCCGCCAGGAGATCGCCGTGACCGCCGCCGCCGCGACCGGGATGAAGCTCCTGGGGCGCCATTCGAACAACAGCAATTCGACCGCCAGCAGGACCGCGGCCACCGGCGTGCCGAAGATGCCGGTCATGCCGGCCGCCGCGCCGGCGACCAGGAGGGTCTTCCGTTCTGCCGCGCTTAAGTGAAAGAACTGGGCGAACAGCGAGCCGATCGCGCCGCCGGTCATGATGATCGGCCCCTCGGCGCCGAAAGGCCCGCCGCTGCCGATGGAGATGGCCGAGGATATGGGCTTCAGCACCGCTACCTTGGGCGACATGCGGCTGCCGCCGATCAGGATCGCCTCGATCGCCTCGGGGATGCCGTGGCCGCGGATCTTTTCCGAGCCGAACCGCGCCATCAGCCCGATGACGAGGCCGCCCAGGGCTGGCGCGGCCACCATCCACGGCCCGCGGTGGGCTCCAGCCAGGGAGCGCGAAACCAGGTCAGCCCGCCCGAACCAGATGAGGTTGGTGACGAGGGCGATCAGCTTGATGAGCACGATGGCTGCAAACGCCCCGCCAGTCCCGACCAGCAGCGCCATCGCTGTCAGCATCAGGAGTCGACGGTCGGCGGTGAAGTCGGCCAGGATCCTGGGCTGGGGGGCGGATCGATTCATTTCGGCGGTATCCCTGGCCATCAAATGCTCCTCGCGGGCGCCGCATATACATCGTATTACGATATTATCTAGTCCAAAGGAGCGATGACTTGAGCGGGGATGATTCTGAGGGCCGGCCCGGCCTCTCCCGGCGTGACTATGCGGCCATCGCCGAGTTCCGCTATCAGCTGCGCCGGTTCCTGGCCTTCAGCGAGGCCGCCGCTGCGCGCGCCGGCCTGCCGCCGCAACAACACCAGGCGCTCTTGGCCATAGCCGGCCACATGGGCGCCGAGCCGCCGTCAGTGGGCCTTCTGGCCGAACGGCTTCTGATCGCCCCGCATACCGCGGCCGAGCTGGTCGTGCGCATGGTCGAGGCGGGCCTGGTGACCAAGACCCATTCGCCCCGTGACCGGCGCCGCGCCGAACTCGCCCTGACCCCGCACGCGACAGCCATGCTGGCCGACCTTACCGCCGCGCATCTGGACGAATTGAAGAGCGTCGAGCCTGCCCTTGCGCGGGTGCTGAACGGCTTACAGCTCATGGTGAGCTGAGATGGATGGACCGCATTAGCCCGGATCGGCGGCGGCGCCGTCGCCCTCGTTCAAAGAAGGCTCAACTTCGCTCGACGGCCCAGGTGATAGGCGCTGGGCTTGGGCGTGCGCTTGAAGGTTTCGAGGTCGACCGCGACCAGGCCGAAATGCTTGGCGAAGCCCGACGACCACTCGAAATTGTCCAGCAGCGACCAGTAGAGATAGCTGTGCACCGGGAGGCCCTCGTCCAGGCAGGCGCGCACCCCGTCCAGCGCCTGGTCGATGAAGGCGATGCGGCGTCTGTCGTCGTCCGTGCCGATGCCGCTCTCGGTGACGTAGATCGGCTTGCCGATGGTCTTGTGCGCCCAGCGGATGGTGGCGGCGAGGGCCTGGGGATAGAACTCGTAGCCCGCGGCGGTCAGTTCTGCGCCGGGCGGGAAGGGCGCCCAGCCTTTGCTGTCGAAGCGGAAGCGGGTGTAGGTCTGTACACCGATGAAATCGGCATCGGTCTTCGCCGCGTCGATCCAGCCGCCATAGAGCCTGGCCTCCATCTGGGGTGCGAGCGAGTTCTCGCCCACGGCCTGGATGTCCTGGGTGGTCAGGCTGATCCCGACGGGCAGGGTGGGGCGGGCGGCCTTCATGGCCTGATAGGCTTTGCGGTGGGCCTCCAGCAGGATCGGCTGGGTGACGTCCGGATTGGCGTAGACCATCGACGAAAACCGTTCCGAGCCGGTGGCGCGGCGGGCCGCCTCGAGCATCTGGCCGGTGGTCGGCGAGTGCGGCAGGATCTGGCCCATCACCTGCACCAGCAGTTGGACATTGGCCTCGTTGAAGGTGGTCGCCCGGCCCATCAGGGGGCCGAGGCGCTGCGTCACATGCTCGCAATAGCGGGCGAACAGGTCGGCGGCGTCGGCCTGCTCCCAGCCGCCACGCACCGCGAACCACAAAGGGACGGTGAAGTGGTTGAAGGTGACCACCGGCGTCTGGCCGTGCGCGTGGCAGGCTTCCAGCACCTTCTCATAGTGGTCCAGTTCGGCGTTGGAAAACTTGCCCGGGCTGGGCTCGATGCGCGCCCATTCGATGCCGAAGCGGTAGCAGTTGAAGCCCAGGGCCGCGTTGAGGGCGATGTCCTCGGCGAAGCGGTGGTAGCTGTCGCAGGCGTCGCCAGAACGGTCCTTGTAGACCGTGGGGGTCAGGTTCTCGAGTAGCCAGCAGTCGGTGTTGGTGTTGCCGCCTTCGCTCTGATAGGCCGAGATCGCCGTGCCCCAGAGGAAGCCTGGCGGCGCCTTGCGCGCTACTGCCTTGGCCTCGGCCGACAGCGCCGGCGTGGCGGCCCCAGCGGCCGCCAAGATCGTCCTGCGGCTGATCATTCTGCAGCGCTCCCTATTCGAACGGCGTCCGGCGCGCTGGGCTCATGACCTCGCACGATGACGTCCTGGCCGGCTTTCCTCCGTCAGCCATCTATGCGGCGTTCGCGACCAGGGTCAACATATTCAGTCACGAATGAATGAGTATTGACAGGCTAGCGAGTGAAGGGCAGCGTCAGGGTGCGCGCCGCAAGAGCGCGACCAATTTGGGGAAGGGGAGGGCGATGAAGTTTCACGCACTTTGGCTCAGCGCTTCGGTGATCGCTTTGGGATGGGGTGGCTCGGCGGCCGCCCAGTCGGCTCAGGCGCCTGCCGCGGCGCAGTCGGGCTCGAACAGCGGCGCGGGCAAGATCGGCGAGGTGGTCGTCACCGCCGAACGCCGCACCACCAACCTGCAGAAGACCGCCATCGCCGCCACCGTCATCAACGGCAAGGATCTCTCCAAGCAAGGCGTGTTCACGGTCGACCAGCTGCAGTTCGTCAGCCCTTCGCTGACGGTCAACAATTTCGGCCAGGGTAACGACGTCGACATCCGCGGCATCGGCAAGGGCGAGCACAACACCCAGACGTCCACGGGGGTGATCACCTATCGCGACGGTGCGGCCACCTTCCCCGGCTACATCCAGGAAGAGCCCTATTTCGACGTGGCCGGCGTCGAGGTGCTGCGTGGCCCGCAGGGCACCTTCAGCGGCCAGAACGCCACCGGCGGAGCGATCATCGTCAATACCAACAACCCCGTCATCGGCGGCGGCCACGACGGCTATCTGCTGGGGCATTACGGCAACTACAACGACACCGGCCTGCAGGGCGCCGTGAACCTCCCGATCAGCGACACCCTGGCCGCGCGGGTGGCCTTCGACGGGCAGTATCGCGATACTTTCTACCACATCTCAGGGCCCTGGACGGGCGATCCCAACGTCAAGTGGGGGGCCTTCCGGCTGTCGCTGCTCTGGAAGCCCGACGCGCACCTCTCGGTGCTCGCGAAATTGGACTACGACTACCTGAACAACGGCGGATACTTCGGCGACGCGATCATCAATCCGCAGACCGGCAAGGTGAACGGGACCGGCAGCCTGTTCAATTTCGCCAACAACTGGCACACCTCGGCGATCGACCAGTTCGTGCGCAGCACGATCAAGATCGACTATGTGACCGACGGCGGCGTCGATTTCCGGTCGGTCACCAGCGGCGCGACCAGCCGGTCGGCCTGGACCGGCGACATCGACGGGACCGCCTGGACCGGGCCGACAGCCGCGGCGCCGACCGGCAGCAACTACATGATCGACGAGGGCGTGGACACGACGACCCTGTCCCAGGAGTTCAACGTCATTTCGCCCAGCAAGGGGCCGCTGACCTGGATCCTCGGGGCCTACTACGGGAACATCACCTACAACTTCCCGTATGGAGGGTTCGAAATCGGCGTACCGCACGGCGTCTATGACGAAGACCTGAACGGGACAAACCGGACCTACAATTGGGCGGTGTTTGGTCAGGTCAGCTACGACCTGCCGGCCGGCTTCCAGCTACAGGTCGGCGCCCGCTACACCAACTGGTTCACCAAGAATGTCGGGACCTTCTACATCCCCGAACTCATTCCGTACGGCTACAGCTGGAGCATGAACGGCAGCGAGAAGGGCAACAACCTCACCGGCAAGGTCACGCTGAACTGGAACCTGAACGAACACAATTTCCTCTACGCCTTCGTCGCCACCGGGGCCAAGCCCGGCGGCCTGAACACGCCGCTCTACTTCTTCGGCGGTTACATGCCCCCGCCGTTCAAGCAGGAATATGTGACCGACTACGAGATCGGCTGGAAGTCGAGCCTGTTCGACAACCATGTGCGGCTGCAGGTGGGCGCCTACGACAACAGCTTCCAGCACTTCCAGGTGATCATTCCCCTGCCGAACGACCCGTCGTTCTTCAGCCAGACCGAGGAGAACGTCCCCGGGCGCACCAAGCTCTACGGGGTCGAAGGCTCGGTCCAGGCGGTGTTCGGAGACTTCTCGCTCAATGCGGGCCTGGGCCTGGAGCATACCGAGCTCGGCACGTTCTATTCCGAGGATCCCAGGGTCGGCACCGACGGACATGTCTGCAATCCGACCAAGGGACCGGCGAGCGCCTTCTGTATCAATCTCGGCGGGCATCCGCAGACCTACGCGCCCAATTTCACCTTCAACCTCGGCGCCAGCTACAATTTCCACCTGAACGACGGTGACACCCTGACGCCGGGCATGACCTACAGCCACATCTCCGACCAGTGGGGAACGCTGTTCGACAACCGGGCTCAGGGCGACTACCTGGCGGCGCGGGACATTGTGGGCGCTTCACTCGCCTGGACCCATAACGGCTATGTCGTCACCGGCTACGCCTACAACCTCACCGACGACCACTATGTCAGCGCCTTGCTGTCGCCGATCCGCCTGGCCGGCGCGCCGCGCCAGTTCGGCGTCAGCGTCATGAAGACCTTCTAGCGGTCCCCCTTGCGGCCGCCGTGCTGGCTAGTCCAGCCGGCGGCCGAGCTTTGTTTTGCAGGCCCGTCTGTCTGACCATGCAGTCCTACGCCTTAACGGTAGACAAGTTCCTCGATCACGCCGCCAAATGGTCGGGGGAGCAGGCGGTGGTCACGGCCGACGCTGGCCAGGTCGCCGGACGTATCGGCTATGCGGCGCTGCACGAGCGCAGCAATCGGCTGTCGGGCGCATTGGCGTCGCTGGGGCTGGGCTTCGGCGACCGGATCGCGACCCTGGCCTGGAACACCCAGCACCACCTGGAAACCTACTACGCGGCCATGGGCTTTGGCCTGGTCTGTCACACGCTCAACCCGCGTCTGACTGCGGCCCATCTGGCGGCGATGGTCAACGAGGCCGAGGACCGGGTCTTGGCGGCGGCGGCGAACCTTCTGCCGCTGGTGAACGAAATCCTCCCGCTGTGCCCCGGGCTCGAGCACGTCATCTTCTTGGACGAGGAGGCGGCGCCCGGTCCGGTGGCCGGCGGTCAGGCCAGGGCCTGGGCCTATGAGGCGCTGCTGCAAGCGCACGGCGCCGCTGTGGCTTGGGGCGGCTTCGACGAGGAGACCCCGGCCGGCCTCTGCTACACCTCCGGCACCACGGGAAGCCCCAAGGGCGTGCTCTACACCCATCGCTCCAACTACCTGCACACCCTGCGCGCGCTCCAGGCCGACGCCTTCGCCCTGACCGGCCGCGATGCGGTGCTGGTCGCCGTGCCCATGTTCCACGCCAATGGCTGGGGCCTGCCCTTCGCCGCGCCTGCGGTGGGCGCAAAGCTGATGCTGCCTGGCAGGCATACGGACGGCGCGAGCCTGGCCCGCCTGATGCGAGACGAGAAGATCACGGTCGCCGCCGGCGTCCAGACAGTCTGGCTCGGCGTGATCGACCACCTGGACGCCACGGGCGGCGAGTTGCCCGACTTGGAACGGCTGATCATCGGCGGCTCCAGCTGCCCCGACGCCCTGATCCAGCGGATGGAACAGCGATTGGGCGCGCAGGTGCAGACCAGTTGGGGCATGACCGAGCTGTCGCCCCTGGGCGCCGTGGCGTCGCGCGATGCGCCGCCCGGCGCATTGCGGGCCTCGGGGCGCCCGGTGATGGGCCTCGACCTCAAGCTCACCGACGCGGACGGGGTCACGCTCGCCCGGCAGCGCGGGGTGGTCGGCCATCTGAAGGTCAAGGGCGCCAGCGTGCTCGACCGCTACTTCAAGGCCGAGGCCGACGCGCTCGATCCGGAGGGCTATTTCGACACCGGCGATCTCGCCAGCCTCGACGAGGCCGGCAATCTCACCATCTGCGGGCGCTCCAAGGACCTGATCAAGTCGGGCGGCGAGTGGATCAATCCGGCCGAAATCGAGGACATTGTCGGCCGCCGCCCCGATGTCGCTCAGGTCGCGGTGATCGGCCGGCCGGACCCGAAATGGGGCGAGCGCCCGGTGCTGATCGTCGAGCCGATCAGGGGCGAGGCCATCGACGAGCAGGATCTGCTGCAGGGCTTGCGCGGCAAGGTGGCCGACTGGTGGCTTCCTGACCGCATCGTGCAGGTCGAGGCCATGCCCCTGGCGTCTACGGGAAAGATTGACAAGATCAGGCTGCGTGCCGAATACGCGCAGGGGGAGGCTGCTGGCGGAGGGTCCAGTTCCTGACGCGTGCGCCGAGCCAGCCTGCCCGCGGATTTGAGAGGTTGGCTTGATGTCCGAGGGGCCGACGCCCAAGCGGGTTCGCCGCACCAAGGCCGAGCAGCGCGCCGAAACGCTCGAGCAGATACTCGATGCGGCCGAATTCCTATTCTCCAGGAACGGCCTGCACGGGGTGACCCTGCGCGACGTGGCCCTGCGCGTCGGCGTGCACACGACCCTGTTGCACTACTATTTCGACGACAAGCTCAGCCTGTTCGAAGCGGTGTTCGCCCGTCGGGCCGCCGTGACCAGCGGGCGGCGGGTGGAGGCTCTGGACCGCTACGAGGCCGAGGTTGGCGATCATCCGACGGTGGAGGGCGCGCTGCACGCCTTTCTCGACACCGACCTCGATCTCTATTTTCAGGGCGGCGAGCCCTGGATGAACTACGCCGCCTTCTGCGCCCGGGTCAGCAACACGCCCGAGGGGGCGGCGCTGATGGACGTCCACTTCGATCCGGTGGTGCTGAAGCTGGTCGGCATCCTCAAGAAGGCCCTGCCGGACTATTCGGAAGAGGACATCTTCTGGGGCTACCACTTCGTCACCGGCGCCCTGATGAACACTTTCGCCCGCACCGGCCGCATCGACCGGCTGTCCGGCGGGGTCTGCCATTCCGACGACTTCATGGCGGTCAAGGCCCGCATCGCCCGCTTCATGGCCGCCGGCTTCCTGTCGCTGAAGTCCGAAAAGGGCTGATTTCAGCGGCAGGCTGCGGTCGCGGGCGGCAGGGGTGGCGAGGCGATCCCGACATTCCAGTTCCAGGCGATGTCGCCCTTGGCCCGTCGGCGGCAGACCACCGCCTCGTGCAACGCGTACATGCCAGGCATCAGGCTGGCCCATGGCCGAGGGCTATCCTGGAACGCCATGAAGGCGCCCGCGGTGTCATAGGCCGGCCAGTCCGGCTGGCCCGCAGCCTTCGGCGCGCCGGTCGCGACGAAGCTCGCCCAATAGTCCAGCATGGCGTCGGACAGGGCTGCCTCGCCCGCCGTCTTCGGCGGCCTGGGCCAGTAGGCCGGCGTGCGGTCCGCGGTGCCAAACACGAACGGCAGCTCGCTGGCGTGGAAGCCGTGCAGCCCCGCATTGTCGGCGGCCGGATAGCCGTGGTCGAACAGGTAGAGGTATGACGGCAGGCCTAGCTCGGCCTGCTTCTTGACCAGCCGCACCGCCGTCCAGCCATAGAGCGCGTCCCGCGTCGTGGCGAAGATGCTCTCGTGCAGATTGCTGCTCGGATAGAGCCGCAGGAAAGTGTCGGCCAAGTCGCCATAGCGGCTGCGGATGATCGCCTCATAGGTCGCCGCATTGGCCGGAACCGGCGGCGCCAATATGGCCAGGGAGCGGATCTCTCCGCTGTTGAAGCCCGCCAGGATCGGCACGTGCGCCTGTTGCCCCCTGTCAAACACGTCGACCAGTTGGCCCGGCAGCACATGGCCGTCGACGGCGGCGAAGGGTGCGAACCGCGCCATGGCCGCCGCATTGGTCAGCTTCTCGGCGTCCATGGCCCTCAGCGCCGCGATGTCCGGCGCATGCAGCTTGGCCGCCAGGGCGAGGCCGCTCTCTTCCGCCGGTATTTCGCCGAACCGACGCTCCGTCAGCGACGGGGTCGAGATCATGTAGGCGCTCTCGGCTATGGCCTTGGCGAACAGGCCGCGGGCGTCCGGCGCAGCCATCAGGTACATGACGCTGAGGCCGCCGGCGGATTCGCCCGCTATGGTCACTTTCGCCGGATCGCCGCCGAACGCGGCGATGTTGCGCTTCACCCATCTCAGGGCCTCGATCTGATCGAGCAGGCCGTAGTTGCCGGAGACGCCCAGCGGAGACTCCGCGCTCAGGCCTGGATGGGCGAGGTAGCCCAAAACGCCCAGCCGATAGTTGATCGAGACCACCAGGATCCCGCGCTCAGCGAGGCGCCGGCCGTCATAGATCGCCTCCCGGGCGCCGCCGCCGCTCAGCGCGCCGCCGTGGATCCAGACCATCACCGGCGCGGCCTTGGCGTCCTTGGGCGTCCAGATGTTCAGCGACAGGCAGTCCTCGCTCATCTGCGGCAGGTTGTCGGTATAGATGCCGGCCTGGGCCGCCCGGGGCTGCAGGCAGGCGGGCCCGAACTGCGAGGCGTCGCGAAGGTTGCTCCAGCGGGCCGGCGCCGCGGGCGGCTTCCAGCGCAACGGCCCCACCGGCGGTTGGGCGTACGGCAGGTTCTTGAACACCCGGATCTCGCCGTCGAGCGTTCCCTGGACCTGGCCGGCCGGCGCATCGACCACGGGCCGGTCCTGCGCAGGGGCGGGTGAGGCCGCCGCAAGGAGCGAGACAGCCGCCGCGAGGGCGGCGAGGGGATGGCGCTTGATCATTGGATCGGGTCTCCGGCCGCGCGCCCCTCCCGGGCCAGCACGCGGGCCAGCCAGAGGAACAGGACGATCGCCAGGCCATAGAAGGGCGTCAGGGCGTAGAAGGCGAGTTGCAGGCTATTGTGCGGATGGGCTGCGTGGAGCTGATCGCTGATCCAGCCGACATAGGTCGGACCAAGCCCCAGGCCGATCAGGTTCATGACCAAGAGCAGCAGGGCCCCGGCCATGACCCGCTGGTTCGGCGCGCTCTCCTGCTGCACCAGGGCCACCGCCGAGGAGAGGTAGAAGTAGTTGAAGAAAGTCGGGCCGAGCAAAAGGGCGATGGCCAGCGGCCAGGACGGCGCCCACGCAAAGCCAACGAAGAACGGGACTGCGATGGCCAGGGTGACTGCGGGGATCAGGGCGTAGGCGGCTTTGGATCGAGGCGTGAAGTGGTCGATCGCCAGGCCCGAGGCGAAGATGCCGCCGCCCATGCCCACCGCGACCACCAGGGCGTAATAGAGTGCGAGCGCCTTCAGGGTCATGCCCTTCTCGCGCATCAGGATCAGCGAGGTGAAGTTGCCGGCGCCATAGGTGACCATCTGGGTCGCCCCGCTGGCCAGGGCGACCAGCACCAGGGCCGGACGCGAGAAAAAGGCCAGGAAAGTCTCGCGGAACCCGGCCTTTTCGGCAGGCGCATGCGTTTCGACCGTGTCGAGCCCTCCGCGCGGCGGCTCGCGCACCACCAGGATCACCGACAGGGCGGCGAACAGGCCGACCGCGCCCAGCAGCACGAAGGCGTGGCGCCAGCTGTAGGCGGCGGCGATCGAGGCGCCGAACGCCACCCCCAACGCCTGGCCGATCGGTGGGCCGAGGTTGAACAGGGCCAGGGCCGAGCCGCGCCGGCGGGCCGGGAAATAGTCGGTGATGATGGCGTAGGAGGGCGGCACGCCTCCGGCCTCGCCCACGCCTACGGTCATGCGGGCGGCGACCAGCTGCGGATAGCTGGCGGAGAGGCCGCAGGCCATGGTCGCCGCGCTCCACAATGCGCAGGCCAGCGACAGCACCTTGACCCGGTTGGTCCGGTCCGCCAGCCAGCCGACCGGGATCGAGATCAGGCAGTAGAACAGCGCGAAATAGAGCCCGCCGATGCGGCCCAGCTGGCCGTCCGAGATGTGCAGGCTGTCCTGGATCGGCTTTGCCAGGATCGACAGCAGCTGCCGGTCGAGGAAGTTCAGCACATAGACGAAGCAGAGCATGGCCAACACCGCCCAGGCCCGAGCGCCCGGCGCCGCCCGCGCCGACTCGTCACAGGTCATCGCCTCGGGGCCGACCCTTGGCGACCGCGCACTCCCCACCGGCTTCTCCCATGGCTTTCTGAATCGATCACAGGCGTCGACTTGGCCGCACCATGCCGCGGGCCGGCGACGAACGTCAATACTCACTATCGTGTGTGTGAACATCTTTGCGCCCGCGGCTCTTTGAGCCCTGGGCATGGTCGATACGGATTTCTTCGTGCCGGCGGACAAGCCCCCTTGCAGGCCCTGACCCAGGAGATGATCGCCCTCGCTCTGGAATAGGTGGCCGCATTTTTCGCGCCCAACCCTCTCCACTGCCGCTGCGGCAGCCCGCTAGGCTGCCTTGGTAGGCTGGGAACCGAGGAAGGCGACGATGGACATCCGCTCCAATTTCACCATGACGATCAACGGTCAGGCCGCCCGGACGGCCGGCGAGATCGAGGTGGTCAACCCCGCCACCGGCGCCGTCTTCGCCCACGCGCCGGACTGCACCCGCGAGCAGCTCGACGAAGCCGTCGCCACGGCCCAGGCCGCCTTCAAGACCTGGCGCCGCCGGCCGATCGAGGAGCGCCAGGCCCTGGTTCGCCAGGCCGGCGAGGCCCTGGTCGCCCACGCCGACGAACTGGCGCGCCTGTTCACCCAGGAACAGGGGCGGCCCGTCGACGCCGCCAAGCAGGAGATCCTCGGCGCCGCCGCCTGGATGCACGCCGTCTCCGGCATGACCCCGCCGGTGCACGTGTCCGAGGACTCGGCTACCCAATTCATCGAGACCCGCTATGTCCCCCTGGGCGTGGTCTGCGCCATCGCGCCCTGGAACTTCCCGGTGACCCTGGCGGTCTGGAAGATCGCCCCGGCCCTGGTGGCCGGCAACACCATGGTGCTCAAGCCCTCGCCCTTCACCCCGCTCTGCACCCTGAAGATCGGCGAGATCTGGCGTGAGGTGCTGCCGCCGGGCGTCCTGAACGTGATCTCGGGCGGTGACGACCTCGGGCCGCTGATGACCGCCCATCCGGGATTCGCCAAGATCTCCTTCACCGGCTCGACCGCCACCGGCAAGCGGGTGATGGAAAGCGCGGCCAAGGACCTCAAGCGCGTCACCCTGGAACTGGGCGGCAACGACGCGGCCATCGTGCTGCCGGATGTCGATCTCGACGAAGTGGCGCAGAAGATCTTCTTCGGCGCCTTCTTCAACACCGCCCAGATCTGCGTCGCCACCAAGCGGCTCTATGTCCATGCCGACGTCTATGACGGCCTGCGCGATCGGCTCGCCGCCATCGCCAAGGGGGTCAAGGTCGGCGATGGGGCCGAGCAGGGCACGGTCCTGGGGCCGATCCAGAACCGGCGCCAGTACGAGCGGGTCATGGACCTGTTGAACGACGCCAAGGCCAAGAACCTGGTGCTGCTGCAGGGCGCCGAGATCCCGGAGGGCGAAGGCTATTTCGTGCCCGTGACCATCGTCGACAACCCGCCGGAGCACGAGCGGGTGGTGCAGGAGGAAGCCTTCGGCCCGATCCTGCCGATGCTCAAGTTCTCCTCGATCGACGAGGTGGTCGACCGGGCCAACGCCAGCGAATACGGCCTCGCCGGCGCGGTCTGGTCAAAGAATGTGGACCAGGCGATGGAGATCGCCCGGCGCATGGAGACCGGCACGGTCTGGATCAACCAGAACCTAAACCTGCGTCCGGACACGCCCTTCGCCGGCCACAAGCAGAGCGGCCTCGGCGTTGAGAACGGCATGGAGGGCCTCTTGGAATTCATGGCGCCCCAGGCTGTCTACGTGGCGCGGCAATAGAGGCGGACGCCGGAGAGAGCGAGTGGCCGACCTCGAATTCTTCTTCGATCTCTCCTCGCCCTGGACGCGAGTGGCTTTCCACAACATCCAGCCGATCGTCCGGGAGACCGGCGCGTCCATCACCTGGCGGCCGTTCCTGGTCGGCGGGGTGTTCAACGCGGTGAACCCGAGCGTCTATGCCGGGCGCGCCGATCCGGACAATCCCAAGATCCGGCACAGCTTCAAATGGCTGAAGGAATGGGCGCGGCTGGCAGGGGTGGCCATGAATTTCCCCTCGCCGCACCATCCGGTGAAATCGGTCCAGGCCATGCGCTTCTGCTGTGTGCTGGAGCCGGACCAGGCGGCGCTGTTCCGCTTCGCCGAGCGCGCGTTCGAAGCCTATTTCGGCGAAATGCGCAATCTGGACGAAGTCGCAGTGCTGGTCGATGTCGCCAAGGATTGCGGTCTCGACGGCGACGCCCTCGCGAGACGAAGCCAGGATGAGGACATCAAGCAGCGCCTGAGGGCCAACACCCAGGAGGTCATCGACCGCGGCGGCTTCGGTTCGCCGACCATGTTCGTCAATGGGGCCGACCTCTACTTCGGCAACGACCAGCTGCCGATTGTCCGGCAGGCGCTCGGCCGACTGGGCGACCGCCGAACCTAAGTCTGTCCTCGACAGTCCTACGGGAGCAGCACCGCCTTGACGCCCTTGGCGATGCGACGGCCGGCGACGAAAGCAGCAACAGGACGACAGCCCGCAGGCTGGAATGATGAGTCACGCTCGCTCCTCCCCCGAGGTCTCGCGCAGCCCGATCTTAGCTGGGCGTCGGCCTCTCCGGTTGGCCGTGAGCCCGCAAAGCGCTCCCAGCGTCTTGCGTCGCGTAGCTAAGATTGCATGCAATCTTTCTGAAAAAAGTTCTATATGGGTTGATATGTCCAATCATTGGATGCAAAGCTGCATCGGTCGACCGAAATTGAACAATCCGCCTCAAGGCGGAAAGGCGCTGAAACGCGGCGCGGGGAGGTTGGAATGAGTGACGCCGATGGGATCGCGGCCCTGGCCAAGCGCTTCTTCGACGCCGTCGAGGCCGGCGATATCGACACGGTCTACGGCTCCTACGCTCCGAACGCCCGCATCTGGCACAACACCGACGGTCTGGAGCAGACTCGCGAAGAGAACGCGGCCACCCTTAAGGACTTCGTTCGCCGGATCCCCACCAGGGTCTATGCCGACCGTCGGCTGAAGGTCTTCGAAGGCGGGTTCGTGCACCAGCATGAGCTGCGCTGCGTTCGCGCCGACGGCGAGGCCGTGAGCCTGACCGCCTGTATCGTCTGCGCCGTCGAGGACGGCCACATCACCCGCCTGGACGAATATTTCGACTCCGCCCAGGTCGCCGCCTTCCGTCGCCCCGCCGCCTAGAGCCGCCTTAGCCAAAGGGAAGTTTCCGCATGCCTAGACTACGCCAGGTTTCTCGCGCCGACGCCCCGTCCGAGGTGGTGCTGCAGTACTACAACCGCCTGTTTGGCGACCGCGATCCGGTGACCCAGCCGGGCACGGCGACCGGCACGCGCGGCGATTGGTGGACGGTGTTCGCCCTGGCGCCAGACATCTTCAAGCACGCGGTCGATGGGTTCGCCGTCTATCGCCACCCTGACCGCAAGCTCGACCCGGTCCTTCGGGAGCTGGGACAGACCCGCGCCGGGTGGGTGAAGGGCAGCCAGTTCGTCTTTTCCCAGCACTGCAAGTCGCTGCGTGGCCTGGGCGTGTCGGAAGAGAAGATCGCCGCAGTTCCGCACTGGGCGGTCTCCGACGTGTTCGACGAAAAGGAACGGGCCGTGCTGGCCTATACCGACTGCCTGTCCATGGCTGGCGGGCGCACGCCCGAAGCGGTGATCGACAAGCTGAAGACCTTCCTGTCCGACCTGGAGATCCTCGAGCTGACCTACATCACCTGCCTCTACGACATGCATGCGGTGATGTGCCGGGCCCTCCGCCTCGAGTTCGACGACCGGGACGAGCCCATCGTCGAAGTGGCCGCGCCCGAAGGCTTCAAAGCCACCGACTTCCTCAGCGCCTCGCCCCGCGCGCCGCGCTGATCTTCTCCAACTTGCGATCGCAAAGGGACCCAGCCCCATGTCCGGGAAGCAGAACACCGAGTTCGAGATCCGAGGCGTCAACCACCTGGCCCTGGTGTGCCGGGACATGGCCAAGACGGTGGAATTCTACCGCGACATTCTCGGCATGCCTCTGACCAAGACCATCGATCTGCCGGGCGGCATGGGGCAGCACTTCTTCTTCGACATCGGCAATGGCGACAGCCTGGCGTTCTTCTGGTTCCCGGATGCCCCGGAGGGCCAGCCGGGCGTCTCCGCGCCGGCGGCGTTGCCCGGCGTTGGCTCGCTGGTCAGCGCCCACGGCTCGATGAACCACATCGCCTTCGACGTCTCGCCGGAGAAGTTCGACGCCTATTGCGAAAAGCTGCGGGCCAAGGGCGTAGCCCTCTCGCCGGTGATGAACCACGACGACACCCCGGCCCAGGTCTCGGCCGAGCTGCATCCGGGCGTTTTCGTGCGCTCGGTCTATTTCTTCGATCCGGACGGCGTCTGCCTGGAATTCGCCGCCTGGACCCGCGCGCTCACCGAAAAAGACGTCGCCCACGATCCGATGACGGCCGAGGGCGTCAAGGCGACCGGCCTGATCGTCGCCGGCGCCTGATCCGCGCGGCCGAAAAGCCGTCAGCAACAACGATAAGACCCTTGGGGGGATCAACCATGCAACGACTTCACGCCCTTCTTGCGTCCGCCGCCCTGGTCGCGCTGGCCACCGCGGCGCGCGCAGCGGAGGCCCCGGCGGACGCGACTCAGAACCAGGTGAGCGAGGTCATCGTCACCGCACAAAAGCGGGCCGTTCGCCTGCAGGACGCGCCGCTGGCGGTGACGGCGTTCAACAGCCAGACCCTCAAGCAGGCGACGGTGGTGAACCTGACCGACCTGGACGGGCGCATCCCCAATGTGACCCTGGAGGCGGTCGCCACCTTCCCCAACGCCTCGTCGTTCTCGATCCGGGGCCTGGGTTTCGGCGACGTCGAATCGACCTTCGAGCCCACGGTCGGGGCCGAGATCAACGGCGTCTATCTGGCGCGCAACGTGGGCGCCACCCAGGATCTGTTCGACATCGACAGCGTCGAGGTCCGGCGGGGGCCGCAGGGTACGCTGGACGGCGGCAACACCATCGGGGGGGTGGTCGCCATGACCACCAAGAAGCCTACCGGGCAACTGGACGGCGAGATCGAGTTGACCGGCGGCGACCGCGGCCGGCTCGAGGCGCGTGGGGCCTTGGACATTCCGCTGATCAAGGACGTGCTGTCGGCCCGGGTCTCGATCATGGACCTGAACTACGGGGGCTACCTCCACAACATCGCCAACGGCGCCACCCTGGGCGGGATCGACTCCCTGTCGGAGCGGCTTACCCTGCTCTACACGCCGACGGATCGCTTCGACGCCACGCTCGTCGTCGATCACACCCGCGACCGCGACAAGGGCTTCCCCAACATGAACGGGACCCCGGCCTTTGGCTCTATCGCGCCCGCGCCCGATTTCCTGCTCGCCGAGCTCGGCTATGCGGCCAATCCGAACCAGAAGCCCTACGACGTCAACGTGACCTTTCCTACCTTCTTCAATTTCGACACAGTCGGAGCGTCGGTGACCCTGAACTGGCGCTTCGACTGGGGCGTCCTGACCTCGATCACAGGCTATCGAGAGTACGACGACAACAACGTCAATGAATATGGCGGGGCCGGCGACGTCACCGTTGGCGAGTCCACGGCGCCTTTCTTCGTCTCCCAGCGCATCCAGAACCAGGACCAGTTCAGCCAGGAGATCCATGTCGCCTCGCCGAGCGGCAAGCACTTCCTCGACTATGTCGCCGGGGTCTACTACCTGCATCAGCACTACGCCCTGCAGAACCTGGAGGGCGGCTCGCTGTTTGGCGTCTATCCGCCGGCGCAGATCACCACCCAGTACGCCAATCAAGGCGACGATTCCTATGCCGTGTTCGGCCAGGTGGACCTGCACTTCACCGACAAGCTGACCCTGACGGCCGGCGGGCGGTACAGCTACGAATCCAAGGATTTCCACAACACGCCGCCATTCTATTTTCCGACCCAGTTCAACTACAGCGCAAACTGGAGCGATTTCTCGCCCAAGGCGGTGCTGAACTACAAGATCACGCCGGACAACATGGCCTATGTGCAGTATTCGCGCGGTTACCGTTCGGGAGGCTTCAACGGCCGCGCCGGCAGCGCGTCCTCAGCCGGGCCTTACGCCGCCGAACACGTCGACAACTACGAGATCGGCATCAAGAACGAGTTCCTGAACCGGCGCCTGGTGGTCAACGCCGACGCCTTCATCGAAAAATACAACAACATCCAGGAGGAGGTGCAGCGCCTCAACACTGTCACCAACGCTGACGAGACGGTGGTGGCCAACGCCGGCGCGGCGACCTATCAGGGGGTGGAGATCGAGACCCACGCCGTCCTCGGGCACGGCTTTTCGGCCGACGCGGCGCTGGGCTACCTGGACGCTCACTTCGACAAGTTCACCGCCAACCTGAACGGACCCTGTGCAGGGGGCGAGGACCCTTATTTCTGTGGGGTCAACGACTACAAGAAGATCCCGCTGCCCGGCGTGCCGCACTGGTCGCTCAGCGGCGCGCTCAACTATCGGACTCGCCTGGATTTCGGCGTCTTCTCCGCCAACATCAACGCCGCCTATACCTCGAAGCAGTACACCTCGCTGACGCCGATCAACGTCGTCGCGCCGTGGTTCTCCTTGCGCAAGGCCAACACCATCGTCAACGGCACCGTCTCCATGGCGACGCCGGACGAGAAGTACCGCGTCTCGGGGTGGGTCAAAAATCTCACCGACGAGCGTGTGCTCTATGAGCGCTTCACCGTCGGGCCGCTGTCGGCCCCGGAAAGCTACGAGCCGCCCCTGACCTGGGGCGTGTCCGTGGGCGCGAAGTTCTGAGTTCGAGTCGAAATGGAGGATATGACGGTGACTTCCGGTGCGGGCGGCCCGCTCGACGGCGTGCGGGTGGTCGAGATGGGGCAGCTGATCGCCGGGCCGTTCTGCGGCCAGTTGCTGGGCGATTTCGGCGCCGAGGTGATCAAGGTCGAGCCGCCTGGCCAGGGCGATCCCATGCGCCAGTGGGGCCAGCCGGGCTATCCGCTGTTCTGGGAGGTCTTGGGCCGCAACAAGCGATCGGTCTCGATCGACCTGCGTGAACCGGCGGGTCAGGCCCTGGCCCGCCGGCTGATCGCCACCGCCGACATTCTGGTGGAGAACTTCCGGCCCGGAACGCTGGAGCGCTGGGGCTTGTCGCCGGATGTCCTGCGCAAGGATCATCCCGGCCTGATCATCGTGCGGGTCTCCGGCTACGGCCAGGACGGGCCCTATGCGGGCCGCGCCGGCTTCGGCGGTATCGGCGAGGCGATGGGGGGATGGCGCGCCATCGTCGGCGATCCTGACCGGCCGCCGTCACGCATGGGAGTCTCGATCGGCGATAGCCTGGCGGCGACCTTCGCCTGCCTTGGCGCCCTGGCGGCCCTTCGCCACCGCGACCGCACCGGCGAGGGCCAGACCATCGACAGCTCGCTATTCGAGTCGGTGCTTCAGGTGATGGAGTCCCTGGTGCCCGACTATGTGGTCGCCGGTCATCAGCGGGCCCGCTCGGGCGCCATCCTGCCGGGCGTGGCGCCGTCGAACGTCTATCCGTGCCAAGACGGCGAGTACCTGATCGCGGGCAACCAGGACACGGTCTTCCAGCGGCTGTGCCAAGCCATGGGCCGGCCGGAGCTGGCGGCCGATCCGCGCTACGCCACCCATCAGGCCCGCGGCGAACGCCAGGCCGAGCTGGACGCGCTGATCGCTGAGTGGACTGCGGGCCTGACCGTAGACGAGGTCGAGGCGGCCATGGTCGAGGCCGGCGTGCCCGCCGGCCGCATCTACCGCGCGCCGGACATGCTGGCCGATCCCCACTTCGCCGCCCGCAAGGCCCTGACCGAGCTGACCCACCCCAGGTGGGGCCGCTTCGTCATGCAGAGCCCGCATCCCAAGCTCTCGCAGACGCCGGGTTCGGTGCGGCGGGTCGCGCCGCAGGCGATCGGCCAGGACAACGCCGAGGTCTATCAGGCCCTGGGCCTGCCGGAATCCGAGATCGAAGCCCTGGCGAAAACCGGGGTGATCTGACTCAGCCCGGCGGCGGCTCCAGCGATTTCAGGAGGGCGTCGCGCCCCGCCAGGATGTGGCTGGTCATCACGCTGCGCGCCCAGAGGCCATCGTGTGCGCGCAGAGCCTTGACCAGTTCGCGATGCTGGCTGGCGCTGCGCTGAAGCTCCTCCAGGCTGTAGCGGCGGAAGGTGCGCAGCACGAGCGGCGCCTCGACGATCGAGGCGAGGGCGGTCTCCAGCCGCGCATTGTCGGCGGCCGCCACCAGCAGCCGATGGAAGCTGTTGTTATTGGCGGCCACCAGATCCAGGTCGAGGGTGGCCGGATCGGACACCATCTCGCCGAGCTGGTCGGCAAGGGCTTGCAACGCCTCGATCTGGCGGTCATCGGCCGACCGGCTGGCGGCCTCGGCGGCATAGCCCTCCAGCACTACGCGCAGGTCGTAGATCTTGTGGATATCGGTCTCGTCCAGGCTGGCGACGAAGGCGCCCCGGTTGGGGATGACGCGGATCAGGCCCTCGGCGTGCAGCCGCCGCATCGCCTCGCGCACCGGCGTTCGGCTGACCCCGCTGGCCGCGGCCAGGTCCTGGGCCGTCAGGTGGTCGCCCGGCTGATAAACCCCGCTGACAATGCCGTCGCGAATGGCGCGATAGGCGCTTTCGACCGCCACAGCCATGTATCTGGAACGCTCCTGACCTGTGTTCGTCGCGCGTCAAGTCGAGCGCGAGAGTCCAGCCTAGCATATGTCGGCCGGTCGACGGCAACGCCCGCGCCGCTGGCTTTCGCCGCGCGCGCTTTGCGGTCACCCTAGTCTCGCACGCTCCGCCAGCACCGGGCGATCGAGTTCGCGCTGGCGGCCGCATCGGCTTCGGTCGTGGCGGCCGAGGAGACGGACAAGCGCATGACGGTTCGGCCGCGCCAGTCGGCAGGCCCCACGAAGCACACCGACTCATCCTGAACCCGCGCGATGGTCTGGCGGGTCATGGCGTCGTCGTCGCCGAAGCGCAGCATGAACTGGTTCAGGGTGACGGGACGCACGAGGGCGACCCCAGGCTCGGCGGCCAGGCGGTCGGCCATCTCGCTGGCCACGGCGCAGCAACGCTCGACCATATCGGCGATGCCGGCCCTGCCGAACTGGCGGATCATGGCCCAGGTCGCAAAGCCACGGGCTCTGCGCGACAGCTCGGGCACATAGGCTGACGGATCGCGCTCCGAGCCCTCGGCCGGGGGCAGGTAGCTGGCCGAGATAGCCATCGCCCGGCGGTGCGCCTCCGGGTCGCGCACGATAGCGTAGCCGGAATCGTAAGGCGTCTGCAGCCACTTGTGCCCGTCCGTCGCCCAGGAATCGGCGAGTTCGACGCCGGCGGCCAGGTGAGCGCGCTTGGGGCAGGCGCGGGCCCAAAGGCCGAAGGCGCCGTCGACATGCAGCCAGGCGCCGTGGGCGCGGCAGGCTGGGGCGATGGCCTTGAAAGGATCGCAGGCGCCGGTGTTGATCTGGCCAGCCTGGGCGATGACGATGGTCGGGCCGTCGATCTCCGACAGCACACGCTCGAGGTCTTCGGCCAGCATGGCGCCATCGGCGTCGGTCGCTACGACCCGCGCCCGCCTCGCGCCAAGGCCCAGATACTTCAGGCCCGAATAGACGGTGGCGTGGGCGTCCGCGCCGATCACCACCTCGACCTTGGGAGCGCCATAGAGGCCATCGGCCTCCACGTCCCATCCAGATCGGCGAAGGACCTCGCTGCGAGCGGCCGAGAGGCAGACGAAGTTCGCCACCGTCGCACCGGTGACGAATCCGACCGACGCATCGCGCGGCAGGTCCAGCAGATCCAGCAACCACCCTGCCGCAACGGCTTCCACGGCCGACGCCGCCGGGGCGGCGAGCACATTGCCGGCGTTCTGTCCCCAGGCGGCCGTAAGCCAGTCCGCCGCCACGCCCGTAGGGTGCGATCCGCCGATCACCCATCCGAAGAACCGCCGCCCGGTCGAAGCCCGGATGCCCGGCGTGGCCTTTTGGATCAGATCGGCGATGATCTGCTCCGCATCGCCCGGGCGCTCTGGAAGCGGTCCTGCAAATTCGGCGAGGATATCGGCATAGCGTGCGACCGGCGTGTGCTCGGCGGCGTCCACCTCGGAGCGATAGGCGGCGGCGGCGCGAGCGACCTGGGCAAGGACTTGAAGGGACGGGCTGTCGCTCATGGCGGAACCGTAGCACTCCTGCCTCGGTCAGCTCTATCGGTTCCTTTCAGGCCGGCGGCCAGGGTGACGGTCCCTTTTTTCCTTCGCCGGGTCGGCGTTGACGCCAAGGGGTGAAATGGCGTTGGTTGACGCGGCGCCGGCGTCAGAATCGGGCGCCACGAGGGGGAAGTTCGATGCCGTCCGAGCGGCGGGATGTGCTGCACAGCTGGTGTGTGCAGGCGGATTGGGACGCGCCGACCGTGGTCGGCGGCGCGGGCGCATGGCTGCATCTCGCCGACGGGCGAAGGGTCCTGGATCTCAGCAGCCAGGCTGAATGCTGCAATCTCGGCCACCAGCACCCGCGCCTCGTCGCCGCCATTCGCGCCCAGGCCGAGCGGCTGTGCTACGTGGCCAACGCCTGGGGCGCGCAGCCGCGCGCCGAGTTGGCGGCGCGCCTACTGGAGCGTTCGGGTTTCGAGGGCGGGCGGGTGTTCTTCACCCTCGGCGGGGTCGACGCCAACGAGAACGCGGTCAAGTTCGCCAGGCAGGCTTCAGGCAAGCCGCGCGGCCTGATCGTCACGCGCGATCGCTCCTATCACGGCGCCAGCTACATGGGCATGGCCCTGTCCGGCGACAGCCGCACGCAAAGCCAGGTCGACGCGTCCGCCTATGGCGTGCGCCACGTGGCCCCGCCCTATGCCTACAGATGTCCTTTCGGCGGTCAGAGCGACGAGGACAGCGGCCTGCGCGCCGCGGCAGCGGTGGGCCAGGCGATCGACGCCGAGGGCGCGGCCGCGGTCGCCGCGGTGCTGATGGAGCCCGACGCGGGAACCAACGGGATCGTCGCGCCGGACAGCTATTGGCCGGCGCTCCAGGCGGCCACGAAGGAGCGCGGCGTCTACCTCATCGCCGACGAAGTGATGAGCGGCTTCGGCCGTTGCGGCGAATGGTTCGCCTGGCAGCGATACGGCGAGGCGGGGCGTCCGGACATGATGACCCTGGCCAAGGGGCTGACGGGGGCTGCGGCGCCCCTCGGCGCCGTGGTGCTGTCGGCCGATGTGGCGGGGCGGCTCGAGCATGAGATGCTCTACACGGGTCTCACCTATTGCGGCCATCCCTTGTCCTGCGCGGCCGGGGTCGCGGCCCTGGCCGCCTATGAGGACGAAGGGCTGATCGCCCGGTCGAAGGCCATGGGCGGCGAGCTGCTGGCCGAACTCGAGCGGCTGAAAGCACGCCATCCGGTGATCGGCGACGTGCGGGGCGGGCGCGGCCTGTTCGCGGTGATCGAACTTGTGGCCGACCGGACCACCCGCGAGCCGCTGGCGCCCTGGCCGCAGACGCCGCCGGCGCTGAAGGCTCTGGTCCAGGCGGCGATGGGGGAGGGCCTGTCCCTGGCCACCCGCGGCAATCTGATCATCCTCGCCCCGCCGCTGGTGATCGAGGAAGATGACCTCGCCGCGGCCCTGGCCGCGCTCGACCGCCTGTTCAGCCGCTTCTTTCCCGCTTCAGCAGAGGGCGATCCGCGATGAGCTTCCGCCTGACCTACGCAACCATGTTCGATCCCCCGCAGGAGATGCACGCGCGCTTCGAGGCCGCGCTGGCGCAGGTGCAGAGCCGGCTGGGCGTCAGGGGCGACCTCTTCATCGACGGCGCCGACCGGGCCGCGGCGAGCCATACGCCGGATGTCAGCCCGATCGACCGGGACCTGGTGCTGGGCGAGTTCGCCCTGGCGGGCCAGGCGGATGTCGAGGCGGCGATGGCGGCGGCGCACGCGGCTTTCCCCGCCTGGCGCCGCACGCCGCTGGCCGAGCGGGTCAGGATGATGCGGCGGATCGCCGACATCCTGGAGCAGCGGGTCTATGACATCGCCGCGGCCCTGACGCTGGAAGTCGGCAAGAACCGTATGGAGGCGCTGGGCGAGGCGCAGGAGACGGTCGATTTCTTCCGCTGCTACGCCGACGACTTCGAGAGCAATGGCGGCTACGACCGGGTGCTGCCGGACGATCCGCTTCAGGGCGTGGTCTCGCATAATCGGAGCGTCATGCGGCCCTATGGTCCCTGGGTGGTCATCGCCCCGTTCAACTTTCCGCTGGCCCTTGCAGGCGGTCCGACGGCTGCGGCGCTGGTGACCGGCAACACCGTGGTGCTGAAAGGCTCGACCGACACGCCCTGGGCCGGCCGGCTGCTGACCGATTGCCTTCGAGAGGCGGGGCTTCCGCCGGGGGTGTTCAACTACCTGTCCGGCTCCGGGGCCGAGGTCGGCCGGGCCCTGGTCGAGCATCCGCTGACCGCGGGCGTGACTTTCACCGGCTCCGCCGCAGTCGGCGCCGGCATCCTGCGAACCCTGGCCACCGGCGCCTTTCCCAAGCCCTGTATCGCCGAGATGGGGGGCAAGAACCCCTGCATCGTCACCCGCCACGCCGACCTCGAGGCCGCCGCCACCGGCATCGTCCGTTCGGCCTATGGGATGGGCGGCCAGAAGTGTTCCGCCCTGTCTCGCGTCTATGTCGACGCCTCGGTCGCTGACGCCCTGAAGGAAAAGCTTCTGCAGAAGATCGCCGGCGTCGCGGTCGGCGACCCGCGGCGTCGCGAAGCCTGGCTGGGGCCGGTGGTGAACCAGCGCGCCTGGGACTCCTATGCGGCCTTTGCCGAACAGCTGGGCGGGCAGGGGGCTAAGGTCCTCGCCGGCGGCCGGCGGCTGACCGACGGCGATTTCGCTCGCGGCTATTATGTGGAGCCGATGCTGGCCGAGGCGCCGGCGGACCATCCTCTGTTCCGCCACGAGATGTTCGTTCCCGCCCTGATGCTGCACGCCGTCCCGGACCGCGAGACCGCCATGCGCCTGGCCAACGACACCGCCATGGGCCTCACCGCCGGAGTCTACGGCTCGGACGACGACGTGGCCTGGTTCCATGAAAACATCGAGGCCGGGGTCACCTACGCCAATCGCCCCCAGGGCGCGACCACCGGCGCCTGGCCCGGCTATCAGCCGTTCGCGGGCTGGAAGGGCTCCGGCTCGACCGGCAAGGCGATCGCCTCCTACTACTACCTGCCCCTCTACATGCGCGAGCAGTCGCGCACCGTAGTGGTCTGACCAAGGACGAACGACCTCATGAGCCAGCACATCAAGACCGAACTGCCCGGCCCCAAGGCCAAGGCGATGATCGCCCGAGACGCCGAGGTGATCTCGCCCTCCTATCCGCGCGACTACCCTTTCGTGATGAGCCACGGGCGCGGGACCGAGGTCTGGGATGTCGATGGCAACCGCTTCCTCGACTTCGCCGCCGGCATCGCCGTCTGCGCGACTGGGCACAGCCACCCGGACGTGGTGGCTGCGGTGCGCGAGGCCGCGGGCGAATTTCTGCATATTTCAAGCGATTACTGGCACGAGCGAATGGTCGGTCTCGCCGAGCGCCTGGCCCGGCTGGCGCCGATGGGCGAGCCGGTGTTGAGCTTTTTCTGCCAGTCCGGCACCGAGGCGGTGGAAGGCGCGCTGAAGCTGGCCCGCTATGTCACCGGCCGGTCGCGCTTCATCGGCTTCCTGGGCGGTTTCCATGGCCGGACCATGGGCTCGCTGGCGTTCACCTCGTCGAAGTACACCCAGCAGAAGGGCTTCTTCCCCACCATGCCGGGCGTCACCCATGTGCCCTATCCCAATCCCTATCGGCCGCTGTTCGCCGGCGCAGACCAGGGGCAGGCGACGCTGGACTACATCCGCATGCTGTTCGAGCGGAACCTGCCGCCTTCGGAGGTCGCGGCGATCCTGATCGAACCGATCCAGGGAGAGGGTGGCTATCTGGTGCCGCCGCCAGGCTTCCTCGCCGGCCTGAGGGCGCTCTGCGACGAGCACGGCATCCTCCTAATCTTCGACGAAGTGCAGTCGGGCGTCGGCCGCACCGGCAAGATGTTCGCCAGCCAGCACGAGAGCGTGGCGCCCGACATCATGACCCTGGCCAAGGGGCTGGGCTCGGGCCTGCCGATCGGCGCCGTGGTGGCCAAGCGGCGGCTGATGCAGCAGTGGACCCGAGGCGCCCACGGCAACACCTATGGCGGCAACCCGATCGCCTGCGCCGCCGCCAACGCCACCCTGGACCTGGTCGAGGGGGGCTACGCCCAAAACGCGGCGGAAGTCGGCGAGCATTTCATGGCCGGCCTCGGGGACCTGGCCAGGACCCGGCCCTGCATCGGCCAGGTGCGCGGACGCGGCCTGATGATCGGCATGGAGCTGATCGATCCCGCGGCCGGCGGCGCGCCCGCCAGGGCGCTGTGCGACGCGGTGATCGAGCGCGCCTATCACAATGGGCTTTTGCTGCTCTCCTGCGGCGTCAGCACGGTGCGGTTCATGCCGCCGCTGAACGTCAGCCGCGCGGAGGTGGACGAGGGGCTCGGCCTGCTGGCCGCCAGCCTCGACCAGGCCCTGGCGGCGGCCTGAGGCGGATGCGTCACAGCGCCCTGGCCTTCCTGGCCGCCGTCGCCGCCCTGGTTGCAGGGGCCGCGTTCGCCGCCGGCCGCGAGCCGGTGCTCAAGCAGATCGACCTGCCGCACGACTACTACTGGCGCGAACAGTATCTGCCGCAGCTGACCACGGGCCCGAGCAGCGTCAGCTTCACCCCGGACGGCAAGGCGCTGATCTACAGCATGGCCGGCTCGCTGTGGCGGCAGGCGATCGGGTCCGACGAGGCGGTCGAACTGACCCACGCGGCCGGCGCCTACGACTACCAGCCTGATGTCGCGCCGGACGGCGGCAGCGTGGTGTTCGACCGCTATGACGGCGCGGCGGTGGAGCTCTGGCGGCTGGACCTCGCTACCGGCCGCGAGCAGCGGCTGACGACGGGCGGCGCGGTCAATGTCGAGCCGAGGCTCTCGCCGGACGGCAAGCGGCTGGCCTGGGTTTCGACCGCGGGGACGGGCCACTTCAACCTGTTCGTCGGCGAGATCGGGCCGGAGGGCATCAGCGGCGCCCATCTGTTGCTCGGCGAGCGCCGCAGCCGGATCGACCGCTACTACTATGCCGCCGTCGACCACGCGTTGAACCCGGCCTGGTCGCCCGATGGTCAGCGCCTTTACTATGTCGGCAATCCGGAAGTCGCTTGGGGCACGGGCGACATCTGGTCGGTGTCGGCGAGCGATTCCGCCGACCGTCGCAGGGTGCTCAGCGAGGAGACCATGTGGAGCGCCCGGCCGGAACCGGCGCCGGACGGCAAGCGGGTGCTGTTCACCAGCTATCACGGCCGCCAGTGGCGCCAGCTGTGGCTGACCACGCCGGAGGGGGCGGCGCCCCTGCCGGCCACGTTCGGAGATTTTGACCGCTCCGACGCGCGCTGGTCGCCGGACGGCCGGCGGATCGCGCTGATCAGCAACGCCCCGGGCGACACGCGCCTGATGCTGCGCGACCTGCCCGGCGGGGCGGAGACCGAGGTCATCGCCACGCAGCGCCGCTACAGGTCGCCGCAAGGCCGGCTGGATATCGACATTCGCGACGAGGCCGGGCGACCGGTCGCCGCCAGGGTCACGGTGACGGGCGCGGACGGCCGGGCCTATGCGCCGGACCACGCCTGGATGCACGGCTCCGACGGCTTCGACCGCGCACGTCAGCCGATGGAGACCCACTATTTCCACTGCCCCGCGACCTGCTCGGTCAGCGCGCCGGCGGGGCCGGTGATCATCACCGTGCAGCATGGCTTCAGGCGCCTGATCTGGCGCGGCGAGGCGAGCCTGGCCGCGGGGCAGACCCAGGCGTTGGCGGTGAATCTGAAGGCCAACGACCTGCCCGCGGACTTCGGTCGCTTCGTCAGCGCTGACCTGCACGTGCACATGAACTATGGCGGCCACTATCGGAACTCGCCCACGCGCCTCGCCGCCCAGGCCAAGGCCGAGGACCTGGACGTGATCTACGACCTGATCGTCAACAAGGAGGAGCGGGTGCCGGACGTAGCCTGGTTCCGCCCCGATCCGGACCCCGCCAGCGACGCCCAGACGCTGATCCTGCACGGTCAGGAATTCCACACCAGCTATTGGGGTCACCTCGGCCTGCTGAACCTGTCGGATCACCTGCTGACGCCGGGCTTCGCCTCCTATCGGCACACGGCGCTGGCCAGCCCCTGGCCGGACAATGGGGCCGTGGCCGACCTCGCCCATGCGCAGGGGGCGCTGGTGGGCTATGTCCACCCCTATGACAATCCGATCGACCCGGCCAAGGAAACGACGCTGACTCACGAACTGCCGGCCGACGCCGCCCACGGCAAGGTCGACTATGTGGAGGTGATGGGCTTTTCCGACCACAAGGCCACGGCCGAGGTCTGGTACCGGCTGCTCGATCTCGGCTTCCGCCTGCCGGCCGGCGCGGGGACCGACGCCATGGCCGACTACGCCTCTCTGCGCGGGCCGGTGGGGCTGAATCGCGTGTTCCTCGACACCGGCGGCGAGCGGACGCCGGCGGCGCTCGCTTCGGCGCTGAAGGCCGGGCGCAGCTTCGTCAGCAACGGCCCGCTGGTGGGCTTGGAACTCGCCGGCCGCCACCCGGGGGACAGCGTCGCCTTAGGGGGCAAACGGCTCGCCTACCGGATCTCGCTGCGCTCGTCCCTGGCGATCGACCACCTCGAGCTGGTGCAGAACGGGCGGGTGCTGAAGGCGTTCGCCCTGACCGGTGAGCGCCGCAACCTGGACGCCCAGGGCGAGATCGAGGTTCGGGACGGCGGATGGATCCTGCTGCGCGCCTGGAACGACGGGGCCGATCCGGCCCTGCTGGACCTCTACCCCTATGCGACGACGAGCCCGATCTGGCTGGAAAGTCCGCAAGGCCCGCCGCCGGCGCCGGCGGACGCGGCCTATTTCGTGACCTGGATCGAGAAGACCATGGCCTCGGCCGCGGCGCGCGACGATTACAACACGCCGCAAGAGAAGAAGCAGGTCATGGACTACCTGCAACAGGCCCTAGACCGCTATCGCGGGCTTGCCGGCACGAAGGGACGCGCACATGAGCACTGATCATAGCGCGCCCGGGGCCACGCTGGGCTTTTGGACCTGCACCGCGCTGGTGGTCGGCAACACCATCGGGGTGGGGGTGTTCCTGCTGCCGGCGGCGCTGGCGCCTTTCGGCCTCAACGCCATGAGCGGGTGGGGCGTCACGGCGATCGGCTGCCTTGTGCTCGCACAGGTCTTCGCCAGCCTGGCCAGGGCCATGCCCGGAGAAGACGGCCCGTTCGGCTATATCCGCCGCACCCAGGGTGAGACCGCAGCCTTCGTCGCGATCTGGGGCTACTGGGTCTCGGTCTGGGTCACCAACGCGACCATTCCGGTCTCGATCGTCGGCTATGTGCAGGCGGCCTTCCCATCGATCGCGGGGCATGCGCCGCCGCTCATGCTGGCGCTGGGCCTGCAGTGGCTGTTCGTGCTGGTGAACCTGTTCGGCCTCCGTGCCGGCGGCTTCGTGCAGATCGTGACCACGGTCCTGAAGCTCCTGCCCCTGGCCGGCATCGTGCTGCTCGGTCTGTGGCTCCTGATCGCCCATCCCGTGCTCTATGCCGCCCACACCCCCGTGACGCCGATGGCCCTGGGTCCGACGACCCAGGCGGCGACGCTCGCGCTCTACGCCATGCTGGGCCTTGAATGTGCGGCGGTGCCGGCGGGCCGGGTGCGGGATCCCGGGCGGACCATTCCCCGCGCCACGCTCGCCGGAACGGCTCTGACGGCGGCGATCTATGTGGCGGTGTCGATCATCCCCATGCTGCTGATACCCCAGGCCGAGCTGGCGAAATCCTCGGCGCCGTTCGTCGACCTGCTCGACCGCTACCTGGCCGCCGGCAGCGGCCGCTGGCTGGCGATGTTCGTCGTGGTGAGCGGGCTCGGGGCGCTGAACGGGTGGACCCTCCTGGCCGGCGAGGTCTCGCGCACCATGGCGATCAACGGCGTCCTGCCGATCCCGCTGGCGCAGGTGAACCGTCGCGGCGCCCCGGCGCTTGCTCTCGTGGTGACCGGCGTCCTCGCCAGCGCCATGGTGCTGATGAACTACTCCAGGTCCCTGGTCGCCGGCTTCAGCTTTCTGAGCCTGATGGTCACGGCGGCCTGCCTGCCGCTCTACCTGCTCTGCGCCGTGGCCATCGTCGTGCTGTGGCGGCGCGAACGAAGATCGGCGCCCGTCATGTTCCTGGTCGTGGGCGGCCTCAGCGCAGCCTATGTGCTGTTCGCCTTCGCCGGCGCCGGCGCAGAACCTCTGCTGTGGACAGCGGTCCTGGCGGCGGCGGGACTGCCGCTGTTCCTGTTGATGCGCAGGCGGCGTCCGGCGCAGGCGGCCTCCTGAAATCCGCGAGCAGGCGAAGGCCGTGTTCATCAGACCTGCGAATCCAGGCCTCGTCCCTGCTTGGCGCAGCGTTCACTGACGCCGTCGCGGTCACGCTGATGCGGATCAAGGCCGCGCGCCGGAAAAGAGCGGCCAAGTGCTCTCGCCGTAGGCCTTCGCCCGAGTTCGCATGGCGGGCGGGGCAAGATGAGGTCACGAGATGGATTTCGCCCAGACCCTTCATTCGCGGCGCTCCGTTCGCAGTTACCGACAGGAGCCGATCGCCGAGCCAGTGCTTCGCGCCCTTGTCGACGCCGCGATCCAGGCGCCCAGCGCGGTGAATGAGCAACCCTGGCTATTCTCGATCGTGCGCAGCAAGTCCTTGCTTGAAAAGATTTCGGCAAAAGCAAAGGCGCACCTGATGGAGACCCGTATGGGCGATGCGGCGGCGGATCGCTTCCGGGCGATGCTCGGCGATCCAGGCTTCAATATCTTCTATGACGCACCGGTCCTGATCGTGATTTCCAGCGCCACCTCGGGGGGATGGGCGGTTGAGAACTGCGCCCTGGCGGCCGAGAACCTGATGCTGGCGGCGTACGCAGCCGGGCTCGGCGCCTGCTGGATCGGATTCGCCCAGCACTGGTTGGCTAGCGATGAGGGCAAGGCTGCGCTGCGCCTGCCATCTGGCTGTCAGCCGGTAGCGCCGATCATCGTGGGCCATCCGCAATCCCAGCCGCCGCCGGTTCCACGGAAGGAGCCGGAAATCTTCTGGCTCGACGATTGATGCGCACCGGCGCGCGCAAGCCCCAATTCAGCCGGAACTAGGAGATCTTTGATGGCGCCCTTGCTAGACCAAGACCGCCTGACGCCGGACGAGGTGCGTCGGATTTGTGGGGATGTGCTCGACTGGAAAGTGTCGGCCATCCTGGCGCTTCGACCCACGGCCTCGGACGTGACCGTCGCCGTCGGATGGGCGAACCGGCAGGACGAACTGGGCGACGAAGGCCTGCCGCTCGAAGGCATGGCCGCTCAGGTCTACGAGGTGCTGACGGCCGATGAGGACTTCGGCGACGCATAGCAGCCCAGCCTTCGAAGGCCACGGCGGAGTTCCTGGTCTTGTCCGGCGCGGAGAGATCACCATGACCTCGGACCGAATCGATCCGAATTCATGGTGATCGATTCCAGAGATTTGGAGAGGGACGCAGGCGGGGAACCGCCCATAGGCGACGTTGAGGCCGCCGCCCGCAGGACACGAGCAAAAGCCAAGCTTGTCTTCAGATCTCAGCTGCTGACGGATTCCGCGTCTTTGAACTCGGTGCGAGCTGGCGCGGCGCCGCGCCCGACCCATCGGCTCCAGAGCTTCAGAAGTGGCCGCTCCACAAGGCGATAGATGGCCACCCCCACAGCGAAGGCGAGGGGCGCCACCAGGACGATGAACCAGGGGACCGACAGATTGAAGCCCAGTCGCGCCACAAGCCTGGCGGCGGCGCCGACCACCAGGGTGTGGGCCAGGTAGGTGGAGTAGGTGGCGTCGCCGCACAGGCGCGCCATGGCGGCGCCGAAGCCTTTCTGAGCAGGGCGCGCCAGGCAGCACGCGGCGACCGTAGCGATGGTCAGGGCCCAGGTCAGATAGTCCAGGCTCGGCCATTTCGCCTGGTAAAGGCTGCTCGTGAACGCCGCCGCCATGCCGATCAGGGCGATTGCAATCGATCCGGGAAAGGTTAGGCGGAACGACGTGCGTTGACGCAGCAGGCCGATCAGGATGCCGAAGAGGAAATAGAGCACGATCGGCCGGGACCAAAATCCAAGTATGCTTTCAGCAGGAAAAGCTCCGAGAGCGCCCGCTGTCCTCAAAGCAATGAAGAAAAGAAACAGTAATAACAGGCCGCGCCTGAGCAGAAGGGATAGGCCAAACACCAGGTAGAACAGCATTTCGTAATTCAGCGTCCAGCCCTGTCCAAGGATCGGCTGGCCAAAGAATCCCAGGCCCTTGTAGGGAACGAAGAGCCAGGAGCGCAGGAGGTCCGTCAGCCCCGCCCTTTCATGCTGAAGGGAGAGGCTCAGCAGAGCGACGAGGCTGAACAGCCAGTAGAGGGGAACGATGCGGCCGATTCGGCGCAGAGCGAACAAGGCAGGCGCGCGCGGCGCCCCGAAATCCTCGCCATGGGCGTAGATCATGACGAAGCCGCTGATCACAAAGAACAGGTCGACGCCAAGGCCACCGAAATTGGTCGCAACGACGTCAAGTCCGCTGGCTTGCGCCCGCTTCTCCAGCGCCAGCATGCAATGATCGATTACAACCAGCAGCGCGGCGCATGCGCGCAGCGCCTGCAGGGAGTCCAGGGATTCTCGAGCCTTCTTATGCATCCCCGGCCGCCCCTCCGCCGATCAAATCGAGCTCGACGAGTGTCGTAGTGGGCTGGGGTTCGTCTGGCAATCAGGCTAGGGCGCGGGCTTAGGACCCGCCGACGACCCAACGCCCCAAAAGGGGGCGGTGAGAGCCGGAAGGTTCTGATCAGGGCGGCCTGAGTTTTGAACCCGCTCGCCCTCGGACTGCATACGCGCCCGCCGATGGCCGGTGTGACATTCCGACGCTGAAATCTGGCGTTGCGCTCTGTGTCAGTCCGGGGTGGCGATCGAAAAAATATAATAATAACAATACATTGGTGTGACTTCGAGGCTCCTAACGCGAGATCGGCGCTTTTGTTCCATACCTGCAAGTGTTTATTTTATTTGTGTGCGGTGATTGATAGATATTCCGCGAATTTATGGCATTTTTTCGCGATATAGTAGGCGATTTACTGTCAAGGTTTCGGTGAATGCGCGGTGGAGCGGGAGTATATTTCTCAAATTGCAAAGCTTGCATTCGTCGATATGCCGTAGATATACACGGACATAGAAAGTAACTCGCATATCTATGGGGGCAAACATGGCAATAACGCTCGCGCAGGTCCAAAATTATCTGTATCTCGTGTCGGCTAGTGCATCGACACCGAATATCGCCCAGGAGATTGCGTCTTCTCCGGCGCAAATGGTGATCCTTGGCGGCACGGCAAATGATCCGGCGCTGAATATGTCCGTGGCCAACCCGAGCGGCGGCAAGCTCATCCTCGACTATGTGGATCTGACCGAGGCTTCCAAATGGGAGGAGCCCAGCCTGTTTTCCGGGTCATCCCGGCCGAGCTGGTTCGGCAAGGCCAATCCAGACTGGCCGGGTGTCTATTCGGTGCAGTACTGGAACGCAGCCTGGAAGCAGGCCCTTATCGTTCGCATCGACCAGATGATCAAGCAGGGCTATAACGGGGTTTTCCTGGACGCCGCGGCCGGCGACAATGAATGGCTTCCGGGCAACAGCTTTGGAAACCCGGCGAACAGCAACGCGACCCAAGCCCTCGGGGATCTGATCAGCGGCCTGCGCAGCTACATAAACGGGCTACATCTGTCCAAGCCCTTTTACCTCATTGCGAACAATCCAGATGGCGTGGCGCTGCACGATCCGAGCGCCCTGAAGAGCCTGGACGGGATCTTCAATGAAACCCTCTATTACGGCTCTACTGGATCGGGCGGTGGGGCGACTTCCTATGCGCTGCCGACCTCAAATCGAACCTATGTCGAGACCGTCGTCGGCCCGGCTTACCAGAAGGCGGGCATCCCGATCTTTGGCAATGACTATCCGCCGACCGGAAACCTGTCGCTGGATTTCCAGTCTTTCGCCGCCTACACCGCCATGGGATGGGATGCGTCGGTCCTCAACGCCTCCAACACCGTCGCCACGCTGACCTCTGGCCCGTACATGTTCACGGCCACCGCAGCCAATCCCACGGCCCATGGTTCAACTGGACACATCAATTTCCTTTCGGGCGCCAAGCTGGCTAGCGCGACGTTGATCGGCGGCAACCAGGGCGACTATTTCGTCGGCGGTCCTGGCCACAACCTCATCACGGGCGGTACCGGCAACGACACCATCTATGCCCATCCGGCTGGCGCCGCCCTGAAGAACATTCTTCAGTTCAAGGTGGTCGGGTATTGGCAGAACGCGCCGACGCATCCGACCCTCGAGGTGCTCATCAACGGCAAGGTGGCCATGGCCGCTACGGCCATAACTCAGAACATAAACAGCGCCGGCAATACGGCGGAAACCTTTACGGTAAACGCTACGGCATTTGGCGCCATCACGTCCGTAAAGTTGATGGCGGGGAACACCTATTGGACGAACGGTTCAAACTACGACCTGATATTTTTGGAGTCCGCCAGCTATCAGGGCCGTTCGATCGGCCTTACCCAGCTCGGTTATTCGAGCGGCAGCGGAGTATCGTCCGGCTCATCGGTCGCGGTGCTCGGATACCATGGGGTCGGAACGATCTCCAGCAGCGCCCTGCCGGCCAGCCCGTTCCTTTCCAATGTCAGCGACACGATCAATGGCGGAGGCGGGGTCAATACCGTGTACTATCGCGGTCCCTCATATGAATATACCGAGGTTCGGCAAGCCAACGGTTCTGTGGTCGTGACTGCGCTGGACACAGCCGAGGGACCCGATACTTTGTCCCATATTCAGTATCTTCACTTCACCGACAAGACGATCGCTATCAATAGCCAACCTATCGCCGCAGCGGTTCAGGTCGCGAGTTCACTAGCCACTGTGGCGGCGCCCGTTCAAACGACGGCGAGCAACACGGTCATCGCCGCCGCGAGCAGGACGGTCCTGACCCACCAGGGCGTCGGCGCCCTTACGGGCGAAGCCCTCCACGACTATTTCGTGAACGCTGGCGGGGTGCATGGTTTTCATGCCGGAGAGATGAGCGACCTGACCGTGCTGATCGACCATGCGGCCGCGTCGAAGATCGTGGACCATGCGCACTATGCGGCTATCGACAGCCTCAATCACGATGCCGCCCATCTGTCGACAGCGCACGCCGCAATCCTGGCCCACGATGGGCACCACCTCTTGTTCAGCTAGGTCTCCGGACTAGGTCTGCGGCCGGCGCCGCGAAGCGGGGCCGGGAAGGGCCGTGCCCGAACGAAGCAAAGCCGACGCCCCGGCGCGTGGTGCGCGCCGGGGGCTGTTCTCAGACGATGAAATGGTCGCTGAGGGAGAGGCTGGAGGCGTGCACGCCGAGCAGGGTGATGTGCTCGCCGTTGGAGAAGTCGACGGTGGAATAGGTTCCGTGGTCGGTGAAGGTGGGGTGCAGGCCGCTGTTCAGGAAGGCGCTGATGTCGATGCGGTCGGCGGCGGTGAAGTCGGTGATGGTGGTGGCGTGCGCGGCGATGTTGGCCACGAAGGTGTCCGCCCCGCCGCCGCCGGTCAGGGTGTCGGCCCCGGAGCCCGCGGTGATGACGTTGTTCATCGTGTTGCCGACCAGGGTCACGGCGTTTGCCGTCTTGCCGACCAGGTTCTGGACATTGGCCGACAGGGTATAGCTGCACCAAGCGTCGACGGTCTCGTTCGGCGTGCCGGCCGCGACCTGGATTATGTCGTTCGAGTGCGAGACGGTGAAGACGTCGTTGCCGCCCGCGCCGCCGACCAGGGTGTCGCCGCCGTTGACGCTGGTCAGATAGTTGCCGCCGGCGGCGTTGCCGATCGCCGTGGTCCCCGGCGTGATCAGGCGCAGGCTGTGGACGCCGGTCGGCAGGGCGTAGCTGACCGAGGAGATGATCACGTCATGCTGCTGGCTGGTGGTGTTGATCACCACATCGCCGGTGTTGTTGACATAGAAGGTGTCGACCCCGGTCCCGGCGACCAGGGTGTTGGGTCCGCCGAGGCTGGTCAGGGTGTCGTTCATGGCGTTGCCGGCGCCGGTCAGGCCCGACCCGTTCACGGTCAGGTTCTGGATATTGGCCGGCAGCACGTAGTCGCAGGTGGCGATCACGCTCTCGTTCAGCGTGCCCGCCGCGACGGTGATCTGATCGGCGCTGTTGTAGACGTGATAGGTGTCGCCCCCGGTCCCGCCGGTGATGTGCTGGGCCGCCACATTCAGGGTGACCGTGGTCGGTGTGCTGACGCCCAGGCTGTCCTGGGCCAGATAGGTGAAGCTGTCGGTCCCGACGAAGCCGAGGGTGGGCGTGTAGGTGAACGAGCCGTCGGCGTTGAGGGTCAGGGTCCCGTGGCTCGGACCGCCATTGGTGGCCAGGGTTGCGGTCATGGTCAGGCCGTCATTGTCGATGTCGTTGGCCAACACGCCCTGTGCGGCGGCGACGGCGTTCGCCTTGTCGCCGGCGATGGCATAGGTGTCCGAGTGGGTGGTGGGCGGCGGGTCGATCACGTTCAATGTGACCGTGGTCGGGGCGCTGGAGCCGTGGCTGTCCTTGGCGACGTAGGTGAAGCTGTCGGTCCCGGCGAAGCCGAGGGTTGGGGTGTAGGTGAAGGAGCCGTCGGCGTTGAGGGTCAAGGTTCCGTGGCTCGGCCCGCCGTTGGTGGCCAGGCTGGCGGTCATGGCCAGGCCGTTGGGGTCGGTGTCGGTGGAGAGCACGCCGCTGGCGGCGGCGACCGAGAGGGTGTGGCCGGCCTGGTCGTTGTAGCTGGCCGCATGGGTCACCGGCGGGCTGGCCGAGCCGGCGGCGACGTTGAGGGTGACGGTGATGGGGGTTCCGGCCGAGAGCCCGTCCTTGGCCAGGTAGGTGAAGCTGTCGGTCCCGACATAGCCGGCGTTGGCGGTGTAGGTGAAGGAGCCGTTGGCGTTGAGGGTCAAGGTCCCATGGGCGGGCCCGCCGTTGGCGGCCAGGCTGGCTGTGAGGGTCAGGCCGTTATAGTCGGTGGTTGCGGCCAGAACGCCGCTGGCGGCTGAGACGGAGAGGGCCTGTCCGGCGACGGCGGCGTAGGCGGGGGCCGCGGTGGGGGTGGAGGCGATGGCGATGGACTTGTCGGCGAACTGCAGGGTCTGGATGTTGCTGATCAGGTCGGGCCCCTCGGCGGTGGCCAGGGCGGTGACCAGCACCTTGCCGTTGGCCTCGCGCACGATGTCGTACTGGGTGGAGGCGGCGCGATAGACGACGGTGTTGGTCCCCGCGCCGCCGTCGATGACGTCGCTGGTGTTGGCCAGGAAGGTGGAGGCGGGCAGGTTGGATCCGGCCAGGGTGGCGTTGCCGTTGACGCCGAGGCTGGCGACGGAGGAGCCGCTGGAGATGCCGGCGCCTGAAGAATAGGTCAGCTGGCTGATGGGGATGCTGTGTCCCTCATAGCTGGCGGACTTGAGGAACAGCAGGTCGTAGTTGGAGCTGCTGGTCCAGGATGTGCCGCCGGCAAGGAGTTCGACGGAGGTGATGGGGCCAAGGCCGGCGGTGCTGACGGTGACGGTCTGCCAGGAGTAGCCGGAGGCGTTCATGTTCTGGGTGATGGCCAGGGGGGCCTGGACCACGTGGCCGTTGACCAGCACCTCGAGGGTGGGTGCGGAGTGGGAGCCGAGCCAGTCGCCGGCGAGCTGGAAGGAGAGGACGCCCTTGAGGCCGGCGGCGGCAGGGTGGGCGTAGATGGTGTCGTTGCCGGAGCCGGCGCGGATGGTGTTCTGTCCGGGACCGCCGATGAAGAAGTCGCCCTGGTTGCCGCCGATCAGGGTGGCGTTGGCGACGAGGCCGCCTGAGAGGAAGTTGACCAGGTTCAGGGAGCCCTGGACGGTGGGGTTGGCGGCCACGGCCATGGCCATGTAGGGCCCTGAGGTCAGGGTCTGGACGGTGTTGGCGGCGTTGACCACCGAGGGGATCCAGCCCATGGCGCTGTAGGCGGCGAAGGATTGGAAGTCCTGGGCCAGGTTGCTGGTGGTCGGATAGTCGTTGCCGAAAACTGGCAGTCCCGATGCGTTATAGGCCGGCCCGACCACGTTCTCGATATAGTTCTGGTTGGAGGCGGGGAGGGCGACCGGGGTTGCGCCGCTCCCGGTGCCGGTCGAGCCGTAGTACAGGGTCTCGCTGAAAATGCCGTCCAGGCTCTTCAGCGCCGCCGGGTCCTGCAGGGCCACACCCTGCGGGTTGTTGGCCACGATATAGAAGGGCGTGGCCAGGTGCAGGCTGTTCACATAGGCGCGGAGGTCGGTGATCAGCGTGCCCAGCTCTTGGGTCGCGTTGGCGTTGGTGGGATTGCCAAGGCTGTTGCCGGCCGCCCACTCCGTATCGCCGGCCGCGGCATCGAGAAAGATGCCATTATAGCCTTGGGCGACCAGCTGGTTGATCCGTCCGAACAGGACCTGCTCCCAGGCCGGGTTCCAGTACTGCACCGAATAGACGCCAGGCCAGTTTGGGTTCGCCTTGCCGAACCAGCTGGGCAGGGACGTGCCGGAGAACAGGCTGGGCTCCTCCCACTTGGAGGCCTCGGTCAGGTCCGTGTAGTCCAGGATGATCTTGGAGCCGTTGGGATTGGCGACGCTCATGTTCAGCGTCGGATCGTTCGCCGTACCGGCAAGAATTATCAGTTGTTGGGATGCGTTGGCGATCTCGCTGGCGATATTGGTCGTCGAGGCGCTGGCCGTACTCAGGTAGAGAAGCGATTGAACCTGAGAAAGGGTTATCGTCATCGATGCCGCTCCGCTCGCAGTGGCCGCGGAACATCGTGCGCTGTGACACGCCCCCCCGCAGTGACACTCAAAAGCAGCTCAGGCCTCAAGCGGTTCCACAAAATGTGTGAGGCGTAATGTCGCAATATTTTGTTCGGGCGCCTTCAGAATTCTTTCATAAAGTCAGCGATTCGAATCGGCCGGATCTGCCCTCGACGATCCGCCCAGGCAGCGGAAATCGCGGGCCCAGCGAGGGCCGAGATACAAGCCCGTTTTCGCTCCGCATCGCACCACGCGCCGGGCCGCGGCGGCGCTCAATCGCATGGCGTAGACCGGTCATCGACGGCGCTTCGTCGATGCAACCGGCGCGGTCGATACCCGTCAGCAGATATCGAGCCTTGGCTTATGAGGCAATGTGACGCTTGAATGGGCATCGGGGCCGTTCTGGCGGGGCGAGGCCAATCGGCAAGGCCGGCGGCCGTCGGGGGAGGGGACGGATGCAGCCGATTGCAGGGCTTGCCGGAAGGCTGTTCCAGGAAATTGGCGTCTTCGAGACGGCCCAGCTTCCGCTGCTGGTTGCGGCGGTGCTATTGGCGATTGCGTTCCCACGCCTTGGCGGACGAGCCTTCGCCCGCTTCGAGGCGGCTATCGAGGCCATAGCGCTTCGGCCCTGGGCCAGCGGGCTGCTGCTGGGCGCCCTGTTGCTGGCAGGGCATGTCGTGATCGCGCTCACGGTCGGAGCCCCCAGGCCGATCATACCGGACGAAGCGAGCCTGCTGTTGCAGTCGGATACGCTCGCTCACGGGCGCTTGGCCAATCCCGGACCCCTGCCGGACGACTTTTCGGCGATCTATGTCCTCATCCGTCCCGCCTACGCTTCGATCTATCCCGTCCTGCGCAGCTTTCCCCTGACGGTTGGCCAGCTCATCGGGGGTGGGCCCTGGATCGGCGTCTGGCTGTCGATGCTGGCGTTGTGTCTCGCCGTCTATGGAATGCTTCGGCAGGTGGTCCGGCCAGGCTATGCGCTGGTCGGCGCGCTACTGGTGGCTGGCCGCTGGGGTCTGTTCAGCTATTGGGCCAACTCCTACTGGGGCGGAGCCTTCACGGCCCTGGGCGGCGTATTGCTGGTCACGGGCTATCTGAAGCTGGACCGCAGATCGAGCTTCGGCGCCGCCTGTCTCCTAGGCGCCGGCGTGTTCATCTTGATGACCACGCGACCTTATGAGGGCTTGGCCTTCGCCGCGGCTTTCGCGGCGGGCCTGGGCGTGCGCGCCCTCAAGGCGGAGCGGGGCGAGCGGTCCGGCTATCTGGCCGCGGGCATCGTCGCCCTGGCCTGGGTCTTCGCCGGCTTCGCTCTGACCGCTGCGCACGACTGGGCCGTCACGGGCGATTGGAAGCTTGCGCCCTACAGCCTGTACCGCCGAACGGTCGCCGACGTGCCCGCCTTCTGGATGCAGTCCGCCGCCATCCGGCCTCCAAGCGCCTATTTCGGCGTGGCGCACTTCATCGACTACGAGCGCGAAGCCTTCGCCCGCTTCGCAACCCTCAAGGGCGGGCTGAATGCGGAAAAAGAGCGATTGATCGGCCTTTGGAACTTCTATGTCGGTTGGGCGATGCTGGCGCCATTCGCCATCGGCTGCTGGCGGCTGCGGCGCTGGCCCGTTCTGGCGGCGGCCGGAGCGTTGCTCGGCGCAGCGCTCGTGATCGAGACCTGGGACTGGACGCACTATGCGGCGCCAGGCTTCGCCTTGGTGGTGATCGCCATAACGCTCGGGCTCGAGCGCCTGCGGGCGATCGAATTCGCGGGACGGCCGATCGGCGTCGCCCTCAGCCGCCTCTTGCCCCTTTGCCTGGGGGTGGGCCTGCTGCTGCCGGCCGAGGCGACGGTTTCCGGCGTTCCGGACTTTTCTCCGGGTCTATATGATCCGTTTTCGGAGGCGTGCTGCTGGCTGCGGACCCATTCGGCCCGCGCCGAGGTGCAAGACTATCTGGCCGCTCGCCCGGGAAGGCATCTGGTGATCGTCGACAGCGGACCCCGCTGGCCGAGCCATCAGCTGGTCGTCTTCAATCAGGCGGACCCGGGCGCGGCGAAGATCGTCTGGGTGAACAAGGATGCAAGGCTCAATCCGGCCACTATCGCGGCCTTTCCGGCTCGCGCCGTTTGGCGCCTCGATTGGCGCGACAACGGATCGCCCTGCTTGACCCGCGCCGGTTCCGGCGATGTCGTCTCGCCGCCAGCGCCGGACCAGGCCTGCCTCAGCCTGTCCAGCCATGGCGGCTAGAGCCGTCAATCTGTGCGGATGGGCGACACCCGGTCCAGCGGGCGGCGGTGTCCTTCGATTTGCGAAGGGTTTGCGGCGGCGATCTTCAACCTTCGCAAGAATAGGCTTGAGCTGTGGCCTTCGCCATAGACACTGGCCCGTCCGTGAAAGAAGCTGCGCGGCGCTGGCTGGGGGGCAACAGGCCCATGACGATTGCATCGGAGGCGCAGGCCGCACGGCGCCGAGCTAGCCCTGGCGACTATTTCGCTTTGATGCGCCTGGACCACGCGACCAAGCATGTCTTCATCCTGCCTGGGATCGCCATCGCTCTGCTTTTGAGGGGCGATGCGGCGACGAGTTCGCCCTGGGCCGTTGCGGCCGGTTTCGGCGCGGCTGTCCTGATCGCCTCGGCCAACTACGTCATCAACGAGTGGCTCGATCGCCGATTTGACGCCCATCACCCCACCAAGCGCGAGCGCGCGGCGGTGCGCCTGGAAATGAGCCGGACATGGGTGATGCTGCTCTGGGTCGCGCTTTGCGTGGGCGGCCTGGCGCTCGCTCTCTCCGCCAACACCACGCTGTTCATGGTCTGCGCAGCCTTCGCCGCCCAGGGGATCGTCTACAACGTCAGGCCGCTGCGACTGAAGGACGTCGCCTATGTCGATGTGCTGGTCGAGGCGGTCAACAATCCGCTGCGGCTGATGATCGGCTGGGCGATGGTGGACAAGACGACCTTGCCGCCAGGCAGCCTCTTGATCGGCTATTGGATCGGCGGCGCCTTTCTGATGGCGGCCAAACGCCTGTCGGAATATCGCGAAGTCGCTGGCGAGTACGGCGCCGACCGGCTCGCCCTCTATCGCGCCAGTTTCGCGGGTTACAGTGAGCAGAGCCTCCTTGTGTCATGCTTTGTTTATGCTTTGACGAGCGCCATGACCTTGGCGATATTTTTTGTCAAATACAGGATAGAATATATCCTGATGCTTCCAGCGATCGCTTTGCTGTTTGGCCAATACCTGGCGATGGCGTTGTCGGCGGATTCCACCGCCCAAAGGCCGGAGCGCCTGTTTCAAGAGCGGGGGCTGATGATGCTTGTGGTGCTGGTGGTCGGGCTGTTCGCCGTTTGCACGCTTGTGAAGATCCCTGCGCTCGCCCCCTTGACGATGCAGTATTTCATCAAGCTCCCCTAGTGGCAGCGACGATGACGGCGATATTTGGCTTTTGAGATGCAAGGCGCTCCATGGCGTTCGTAAAGCGACCTTCCCAGCCGCGTTATGATGTGATCGTCATCGGCAGCGGATTCGCCGCCGCCTTCTTTCTGAAGGGGTTTCTGGGCCGGGCGGGCGATCGCGCGCGCGTGCTTGTCCTTGAGCGCGGCCCGCGTTGGCCGCATGCACGACAGATCCAGGCGCGGCGCTCCTCGCCGTTCGACGCGCGCAACTTCTATACGCGCTCGGGCGATCCATCCAAGGAGTGGTGGTTCAACCTGAGTTTCGGCGGTGGCTCGAACTGCTGGTGGTCGAATGCGCCCCGCTTCAAGCCAGTGGATTTCGCCACGCGAACGCACTTTGGCGTCGGCCGGGACTGGCCGATCTCCTATACGCAGCTCGAGCCCTACTACGACCAGGTTGAACGGGCGATGTCCCTGTCAGGGCCGGACGCGCCCTGGCCGTTTCCGAGGTCCGGGGCCTACCCCGAGCCGCCCCACAGATTCAATGACCCCGAACAACGGCTAAAGGCCGCCTATCCAGACCAGTTCTTCCACACCCCCTGCGGGCGTTCGCGCACGGGCGCGAGTGGGCGACCGGTCTGCTGCGGGAACGGCGTGTGTCATCTGTGCCCTGTCGACTCCAAGTTCACCATCCAGAACAGCCTGATGGAGCCGTTCGAAGACCCCCGGGTCGAGATCGTAGTGGAGGCCGAGGTGGTGGGGATCGACATCGCCGCCGGAAGTGCGAAGGGCGTCGTTTATCGCCAGGCCGAAGCGGAACAGCATGTTCAAGCCGATCTCGTCGTCGTCGCGGCCAACGCCATGTTTAATCCGCTGCTTCTGTTGCGGTCCGGCTTGAGTCATCCGCAGCTCGGTCGCCGGCTCCATGAGCAGGTCGGGCTCCTCGCGGAGGTTCGCCTGGCCCACACCGACGGCTTCCAGGGCTCTACCTCGGTGACGGGGCACGGCTATATGCTCTATGACGACGAGCGTCGCAAAACGATGGCCGGCTGTCTCATCGAAACCTGGAACGTCGGGCTCCTGCGGCAGGAGTTCGGCAAATGGCGCAAGGCGCTACCGGTCAGGCTTGTCTATGAAGACGTGCCCGACGAGGCGAACCAGGTGACCGTCGATCCAGCCAATCCGAGCCGGCCGGTCGCCCACTATCGCGGCCATAGCGACTATACGGCGCGGGCCATCGCCAGGGCCGAGCAGGATCTGGCCCGGGTAATGCAGCCGCTCGATGTCGAGGAGATCGTCGTGGCCAAGTCGGTCGAGCCCTCGGAGGCGCACATCATGGGAACGACCGTCATGGGCTCGGATCCCCGCGACAGCGTGGTCGATCCGGACTGCGTCCATCACCAGATCCGCAATCTGATCGTGGTGGGAGCGAGCACGTTTCCTGTATCGGGTCCCGCCAATCCAACCCTGACCTTGAGCGCCCAGGCGCTGCGCGTCGGCGATCGACTGGAGCGCTCGAATGGTTGAGCGGGCGCGTCGAAAATTCCTGCTCGCCGGCGCCGCCGGTCTGGCCGTCACGGCTCTGGCGCCGCTCGGCGTCCTGTTCCTGGCGCCTCCGGCCCCTCGCCGGGCGATCGCCGCCTATCTGCGCAGGAGCCTGCCCGGCCTGGCCGTGGCTGACCAGGAGCTTGACCTCTTTGCCCAGGCGTTCCTCAACGCCGCTGGCGGGTCCGCCGGGGGGCTGCGCTCGGCGCTGACCGTGATGGCCGCGCCGCCGCTGTTCGCGGCGATGGGGCGGCGCAAGGGGATCGAGCACTGGAGCCGCGCCGTCATGACCAGCTTCCTGCTGTCGACCGACTTTTTCACCACCGCCGCGCAGCAGCCAGGCAAGACCCGCTATATCGCCTTCGCCGACCCCTATGCGCTCGGGTGTGCGAACCCGCTTGCTGTGAAGGCCTGACTTCCGCCTGAAGGGCCGAGACGGTCGCCCCCCGCCAGGGGTCGGGCGCCCCTGAAGCCGCGATCGGGCGCCGGCGCTGCGGATACCGGAGGTAGGTGAGGGCGTTGCGACAATGCGCCCCACGACGGCGCCCGCAGTGCCGATGGCCAGCTTCCGTTCGTGTTCGGCGGCGTGCGTCTCGCGTCAGCGCAGCGACGCTCCGGGTCCGCCGCGCCGCGTGCGAAGGACGTGTCCCGCGGCGCCGGATAGCAGCCTAACCCTTATCTCAAAAAGCTTTCTCCGTTCCCGGCTGGGCGTCTTCCCATTGCGCGCAGCGAGCCCGGTGAGTTGGCGTGTGCCATGCGACACATGCGGCAATTTTTCTAAGAACAACGTTATTAGTATTGCATAAATAAAATCACAATATTGGCGATTATGATTAATAAATGGTTTCAAATTTAGGTATTTTTAAATAACAAAAATCGATGCGACAATATTGCTAGTCGCCCCAATACCGCGTCTCCGCTGATCTATAGCGAGCCGATCCCGCGCAACCGCCACCCATGCGAGCGTCGGTACAAGCTATACTCTCTGGAGATGTTGCGGTTATGACTATTAGTTTGTCGCAAGTGCAGTCGTTTCTGTATCTCATCGGCAGTGGAACGACGACGCCGAACATCGCCCAAGAGATCGCCGCTTCGCAGGAGAACCTGATCATTCTCGGGGGCACGGCGAGCGATCCGGCGCTGAACATGAGCGTCGCCAATCCCAACGGTAACAAGCTCATCCTCGGCTACACGGACCTGACCGAGGCCTCCAAGTGGGAGGAGCCCAGCCTGTTCTCCGGTACGTCCCTGCCCAGCTGGTTCGGCAACGCGAACCCCAACTGGCCGGGATGCTATTCGGTGCAGTACTGGAACCCGGCCTGGGAACAGGTCCTGTTCGCACGGATCAACCAGCTGGTCTCGCAGGGCTATAACGGCATCTTCCTCGACGTCGCCTCAGGCGACAGCGAGTGGGCGGCCGGCAACAGCTTCGGCAATCCCACCAATACGAACGCCACGCAGCAACTCGCCACGCTGATCACCGACATCCGCGGCTATGTGAACAGCCTGCACCTGGCCACGCCGTTCTATATCGTGGCCAACGATCCGCAGACCGTGGCCCTGCAGGACCCGGCGGCGCTGAAGAGCCTGGATGCGATCTTCAACGAGACCCTCTATTACGGCTCCACGGGCGCTGGAGGCACGGTCACGCCCTACGCCTTGCCCTCTTCCAGCCAGGACTATGTCGAGAACGTGGTCGGGCCGGCCTATAACGCCTCCGGCGTTCCCGTGCTGGGCAGCGACTATCCGACCACCAGCAACCTGGCCCAGGACTTCCAGTCCTTCGCCGCCTATAGCGCCATGGGCTGGATCCCCTCGGTGGTCAACGCCGCCAACACCACCTCGACCCTGACCTCGGGGCCCTACATGGCTATGGCCGTGGCCGCCAACCCCACCGTCCAGGGCTCCCTGAACCTGGTCAACTTCCTCTCAGGCGGCCTCGTCGCCAACGCCACCCTGATCGGCGGCAACCAGGGCGACTTCTTCATCGGCGGTCCCGGACAGAACACCATCCGCGCCGGCTCCGGCAATGACACCATCTACGCCCACCCTGCCGCCGCCGGCCTCAAGGGCGTCCTCTCCTTCCAGCTCGCCGGCGACTGGCTCGGCTCCCACTCCGCACCCACCCTCGAGGTGCTGGTCAACGGCCACGTGGTCCAGGCCCCCCTGGCCATCACCCAGAACATGAACGCCTCCGGCTACTCCTGGCAGACCGTCACCGTCAGCACCGCCGGCCTTGGCCCCATCACCTCCGTCGAACTCCTCGCCGGCGGCACATCCTGGACCAGCAGCTCCAACTACGACCTGTTGTTCCTCAAGTCCGCCAGCTATGAGGGACACAGCATCCCCATCAGCCAGCTGACCTATTCTTCAGGCGCCGGCATCTCCAGCGGCTCCTCCGTCGCCAGCCTCGGCGTCAACGGCAACGCCACCCTGGCCGGGTCAAACCTGCCCGCCTCCACCTTCCTGGCCAACACCAGCGACGTCATCGACGGCGGCGCGGGGACCAACACCGTCGTCTATCGCGCCGCCTCCACCCAGTACGACATCGTGCGCGAGGCCAACGGCAAGGTGCTGGTCACCGCCCTGGCCACCGCCGAGGGGCCCGACCTGATCAGCAACATCCAGACCCTGCAGTTCGCCGACAAGTCCATCGCCATCGCCTCCACCCCCACCGCGGCCCCCGCCTACGCCGCCGTCGCCGGACAGGCCCTCTCCGTCTCAGCCGCCAGCGGCGTTCTGGCCGCAACCACCGACTATAACGGCCTGACCCTCACAGCCAGCCTGGCCGCCAACGGCGGGCCCGCCCATGGGACCTTGACCCTCAACGCCAACGGCTCCTTCACCTACACCGCCAACGCCGGCTATGTCGGGACCGACAGCTTCACCTACCTGGCCAAGGACGGGCTCTCGGCCGGAACCCCCATCACCGTCACCCTCAACGTCGCCGCCGGCTCGGCCAGCCCGCCGGTGACCCATGCGGCCAGCTACAACGACCAGGCCGGCCACACCCTCTCGGTCGCCGCCGCCAGCGGCGTGCTCTCCACCGACACCGACCCCAACGGCCTGGCCATGACCGCCAGCCTGGCCACCAACGGCGGGCCGAGCCACGGAACCTTGACCCTCAACGCCGACGGCTCCTTCACCTACACCCCGACCCTCGGCTTCGCCGGGACCGACAGCTTCACCTACGTCGCCAGCGACAGTCAGGGCTCCAGCACCCCGACCACGGTCACCCTCAACGTCGCCGCCGGGACCGTCGCCACCCAGGCCGCCAGCTACGGCGCGAACGCCGGCCATGCCCTGACGGTCAATGCCGCCAGCGGCGTGCTGGCGGGGGACACCGACCCCAACGGCCTGGCCATGACCGCGACCCTGGCCCAGAACGGCGGGCCGCAGCACGGGGCCCTGACCCTGAACGCCGACGGCTCCTTCACCTACACCCCGACCGCCGGCTACGCCGGGACCGACAGCTTCACCTACATCGCCAGCGACAGCCTCGGCTCCAGCGCACCGACCACCGTCACCCTCAACGTCGCCGCCGGGACCATCGCCACCCAGGCCGCCAGCTACGGCGCCAATGCCGGCCATGCCCTGACGGTCAATGCCGCCAGCGGCGTGCTGGCGGGGGACACCGACCCCAACGGCCTGGCCATGACCGCGACCCTGGCCACTAATGGCGGGCCGCAGCACGGGGCCCTGACCCTGAACGCCGACGGCTCCTTCACCTACACTCCGACCGCCGGCTACGCCGGGACCGACAGCTTCACCTACATCGCCAGCGACGGCCTCGGCTCCAGCGCACCGACCACCGTCACCCTCAACGTCGCCGCCCAGGCGCCGACCACCCAGGCGGCCAGCTACGGCGCCAATGCGGGCCACGTCCTGACCGAGGCGGCGGCTCAGGGCGTCCTGGCCGGCGCCAGCGATCCCAATGGCCTGACCCTGACGGCAGCCCTTGCCCAGAACGGCGGGCCGCAGCACGGCGCGCTGGTGCTGAACGCCGACGGCTCGTTCACCTATACCCCCAATGCGGGCTTCGCCGGGACGGACAGCTTCACCTACATCGCCAGTGACAGCCTTGGCTCCAGCGCCCCGACCACCGTGACCCTGAATGTCGCCGCAGGGACCATCGCCACCCAGGCCGGCGCCTATTCGGCCCACGCCGGCAGGACCCTCACGGTCGCCCCATCCAGCGGGATCCTAACCCATGACACGGACCCCAACGGCCTGGCCATGACCGCCAGCCTGGCCACCAATGGCGGCCCCGCCCACGGGACTCTGACCCTCAACGCCGACGGCTCCTTCACCTACACCCCGACCCTCGGCTTCGCCGGGTCGGACCATTTCACCTATATCGCCAGCGACAGCCTCGGCTCCAGCGCACCCACCACGGTCACCCTCAACGTGGTCGACCCGCCGCCCACAGCCAACCCAGACACCTACGCCATCGCCGGTGACAAGGCCGCCACCGTCGCCGCCGCCCAGGGCGTCCTGGCCAACGATGTCGACAACAATGGGCTCAGCCTGACGGCGGTCCTCGCCCAGAATGGCGGCCCGAGCCACGGGACCCTGACCCTCAACGCCAACGGTTCGTTCACCTACACGCCCACCCTCGGCTTCGTCGGGACCGACAGCTTCACCTACCTGGCCCAGGACAGCCTGAGCAGCACCCCGACCACGGTCACCCTGAACGTGGCGGCCCAGAACATCACCGGCGGGACCGGGGGCGACACCTATCACGTCTACAACAGCGCCGATCAGATCACCGTCGCGGCGGGTACGCCGAACGAGAGCGTGATCGCCACCTGCGACTACGTGCTGCCGGCCAATATCCAGAACCTGACCGTGAACGGGTCGGGCCTGACGGGCGCCGGCAACGCCATGAACGACACCCTGACGAGCCTCGGCGGACCCAACACCCTGGTGGCCGGGACCGGAGTCGACACCTTCTATGTCAACAACACCGGCGATGTGGTGATCAACACCACCAGCCAGCAGCATGACGTGATCATCTCCTCGGTCAGCTACGCCCTGCCGACCGGCGTCCACAGCCTGCGCCTGATCACGCCGGGGACCACGGCCATCGGCAACGCCGCCGGCGGCAACTATCTGACCAGCGTCAACGGCGGCGACACCCTGGTCGGCGGCGCGGGCGGCAACGACGTCTTCAGCGTTTCGCACTCGAACGACATAATCCAGGTCGCCGCCGGAACGCCGAACGAGACCGTCAACGCCTGGTGCAGCTACACCCTGTCGGACAATGTCCAGAACCTGGTCGGCAAGACGGCAAACGCCGTGACCCTGGTCGGCAACACGATGAACAACGTCATCACCGCGGGCTCCGGGGCCGACACCCTGACCGGCGGCGGCGGGGCGGACACCTTCGTGGCCAACATCGCCGCGCACGCCACCACCATCACCGACTTCACCGCCGCCGACCGCATCGACATCAGCGCCTTCCTGAACAGCGGCCTGCACCCCACCTTCACCGACCACGGAACCTATTCCACCGTCGACTTCTCCAACGGCGAGCACATCACCCTGCTCGGCGTGCACGCCTCCAGCCTCTCCCTCAGCGACCACTTCATCGTCTGAGAACAGCCCCCGGCGCGCACCACGCGCCGGGGGCGTCGGCTACCTCTTGTAAACCGGTGGTTGGTAATCTGCAGGCCATTGGGGGCGGCGAAAGTCTATCGCCCGATCGATAACGACAGACGCCGCGCCATTTGATCGGTGCGGCGTCTGTTGTCGTTCGATCCGCCTGCGAGCGATCGGGCCCTAGCGCTGGTGTATCCGTCGCCATCAGGCGTTGTGACCCTTGTGGGGCGCCGTATCATTGGCGGCTTCGCTGAAGTCGCGTAGCATGGGGCCGGGTCGGGGAGTTTGAGTTATGCGAATACCCGGTTTTGACGAGGATCGACCGCGGCGCGAGAATTGCTGGTTCGCCCCTGTCCAGGCTCTCTGTGTCGAAAAGAAACATCAATGACGGTCAACCCGAAGCTGTTTACCCCGCGCGCGCCTGGTTCAAATCTCAAGGACGAGTCCGGCTGGTCCAACGAGTTTGACGGTCACGCCGTCGATTTCGTGCGCATTGGCGAGCTGTTCATGCGCCGTCCAATCCTAATATCGGCCGTCTTTGCTGTCCTCTTTGCTGTGGTTATGGGCGCCATCATGTCCGCGCCAAAGCAATATACGGCGATGGCGCAAGTCCAGGTGGACATCAACTCGCGAAACCTGACGGATGTTGCGAGCGGGGCGGACAATACGGGCACCGGCCTGGCCGACGCCGCCAAGATCGACACTGAGATCGGTATGATCCAATCCGGTGCGGTGGCCCGCCAGGTGTTGCTGGACCTCGGCCCGCCGCCCACTGACGCCAAGGCAAAAGGATCGTCCACACCCGCGTGGTTGAAGGCGATCAAGAACGCGGTGCATCCCTCGAACGGGCAGCCCGCGGCAAGCCCGCTCGACCCGATCCAGAAATTGCAGAAGGGATTGAAGGTCGAACGCGAGGGCGGCGGCTATGTCATCGACATCCAGTACACAGCTACCGACCCGGCCTGGGCGGCCAAGACGGCCAACGCCTTCGTAGCCGCCTATCAGCGGCAAAAATCGCTGTCGAGCGTCGAGCAGTCGCAGGAGGCCGGCGCCTATATGAGCGGAAACCTGGCCGATCTCGAGCGCCAGGTGATGCAGGCCGACGCCGCGGTCGCGGCCTATCGCGCGAGCCACGGGCTCGAACAGGCCGGCTCGACGACGATGGACGAGCAGAACATCCTGGCGATCGGCCAGCAGCTGGTCAGCGCCCGGGCGGCTCAAGCCGAGGTCGAAGCGCGCTACAAGACCGCCGCGGATCAGCTTGCCCATGGCAGCAACGGCGATGACGTGGGCGAAGCCCTCTCGTCGCCGGTGGTCCAGCAGTTGCGTGGCCAACGCGCGTCCCTGAGCCAGCGCCTTACGGAATTGCGCACCCGTTACGGGTCCAGGCACCCGGATGTCGTGACCACGCAACAGCAGCTGATCGACATCGACGGGCAGATCCAAGCCGAGATCCGCCGCATCCTTTCCAATCTCTCGGCCCAGGTGCAGGTGGCTCGCGAACGGACCGCGTCACTGCAGGCGAGCTTAAACGGGGCCAATCGCTCCTTGGTCGGCAGCGACGCCGCCTCGGTCAAGCTCAACGAGCTCCTCCGCAATCAGGAGGCCGCGCGAGAGACCTATCAGCAGTATCTCGCGCGCTTCAAACAGAATAATGTCACCACCGGCGCCCCGCCGACCAACGCCCACGTGATCACCCCGGCGACGCCGCCGAGCAAGCCTTCGGCCCCCAACGCCTTGAAGGCCATGGCCATCGCCCTGGCCGCGGGACTGGTCGGCGGCGTCGGCACAATGTTCGGCGCCGGCCTTCTGGAGCGCACCTTCAACGATATCGACGAGATCGAAAGCGAACTCGCGGTTCCGGCCCTGGCCTCGATCCCGCTACTGCAATCGACTGTTTCGCGGGGCGGCAAGAAGGGACGAGTTCCTTCCGTTTACGTGGTCGAGCGCCCGCTCTCGGTCTTTGCGGAGAGCTTCCGCACCCTGCGCACCACCTTGCAGGCGATGCGTCTGAATGGTCGGCCGGTCAAGGTCGTGGCGATCACCTCGGCCGTGCCGCACGAAGGCAAGACCACCACGGCGGTATGTCTCGCCCGGGTCGCAGCGCTTGGCCATGCGAAGGTGCTGGTGATCGACACGGACCTGCGCCGGCGCGCGCTTGGGGCGGCCTTCGGCGTGGAGGCGGACATTGGCTTGGTCGAGGTCCTTGACGGCGCAGTCACCTTGGAGCGGGCGCTGGTGAAGGACTCCATGTCCAGCGCGATGTTCCTGCCGCTCAGCTCCAGCACGAGTCCGCAAAGGGACGTCCTGAGTTCGCCCGCCCTCGACAAGCTGCTGGCCGCCGCGCGCGAGTATTATGACCTGATCATTCTCGACGCCGCCCCGGTCCTGCTGCTGGCCGATGCGCGAACCCTGGCGCAGCGTGTCGACGCCACTCTTCTGCTCGCCCGCTGGCGCGCGACGCCCAAGAGCGCCGTACGTTCGGCCGTGCGCGAGTTGTCGGCGGTAGGCGCCGCGCTCGCCGGCGTGGTCCTGACCCAGGTCGATCGGCGTCTCGAGCGCAAGTCCCAGTATGGCGGCTCTCAGTACTACCGGAGCTACGGCGCCTATTTCGAGGAATAGGCCCGCGCCGCAAGGCTCGCCTCTTGCAGCACGAGGCGGCTAAGGCTCGGGCGACGCTCAGCTGGCGCGAAACATCAGCCGCCGAAAGGCTTCTCGCCCGTCGCCGCGCATGACCAGCAGGTAGGCGAGCGCGGCGAACGCCATGGAGTAGAGGCCGCAGCCGAGTAGCAGCGAGAGCAGGCTGGGCTCCAGCATGAGTCCCACCAACGCCTTGGCGCCGTAGGCGAAAGCCGCCGCCGCAATCGGCGGAAAGATGTCCAACAGGCGGCCTGGGGTGAAGCCCAGTGTCCTGGAGACGTAGTAGAAGCGGGTGATGTTGATCAATGCGAAGGTGAGGCAGACGGAAGAGGCTGCCCCGACCGATCCCCAGAGTGGCGTGAAGAGGTAGCAGGTCAGCAGCAATATGCCGCCGCCGGCGGTGAGAATCGCAAGCTCGGCGCGGTGGCGGCCGGTCATAGAAAGACAGAACCCGACCGGCGCCAGGGTGGCGCTGAGCAGCCAGCCAAGGGGCAGGAGCAGGGCGATCACCGGCCCGAACACGAAGCTCTTGCCGAAGACGAAATTCAGCTGTGTGCCGAACGCGGCGACCCCAGCGAACACGTAGCCGGCGACGATGGCCGCGAACTGAATGTACTCGTTGAGCTCCCGTCTTATGCTGGCGACGTCGCCGGCGTGATAGTGGCGGGAGATGTTCGGGCCCAGCGTCTGGCTGGCGGAAAAGGGCCAGACCTGCACCAATTGGGCGATGGTGCTGAGCGCAGCATAGGCGCCGACCTCCTTGGCTGGCGCAAAGGCGCCCAAAACCAGGACGTCCACAAATCTCATCATGCCGTAGACGAAGAGGTTGAGCGCCATCCAGCTGGAGTCGGCGAGCACCATGCGAACGGCGGCCCAGTCGCTCCGCAGCGGCGCCGATTGCAACGGCGTCGTCGGCGCGTTTCGATCGGCCCGGCGCCAGAGCGTGAAGTGGGTCCAGACAAAGGCGGCGCTGATCAGGATCTGCAGGGTATTGATCGTGATGATGGCCAGCGCCGTGGGCGAAAGCCAGAAGGCGGCGGCGACCAGGACCAGGCGGGCGATCGGCTGCACATAGGAACTCATGAGGGCATAGGCGCCCGGCCTACCCCTGGCGCGATAATAGGCGCCCAGAATCGACAGGTCGGCGCTCACCGGCAGGGCCAAGAGCGTGACCAGCAGCATCAGGTCGAATTTTGGATAGACGTAGATGTGAGCCATCAGCAGGCGGCCAAGGCCAAGGCCGCCGATCAGGGCTACGGGCAGATTGATGGCGAGGACCACCAGGCGAAGGCGGGCCACCAGTCGCTCCGCCCCTGCGGTGTCGTCGCTGGCTCGGCCCATGTATTTCAGCAAGGCCAGGTCGAGGCCGATCGGGGCCAGGATCGCGAGGGCGGTGAAGATGTTGCGAACGATGTTGATCAGCCCGTAGTCGGCGGACCCCAGCATTCTGGCGACGGCGATGCCCGTGATCACCATCAATGCCTGCTGCAGCAGCTGGCCAAAGGCGATGACGGTCACGTCCGAGGACGCGAGGCGCCGAAGCATGGCCACGGCGGCAGATCTGCTGATCAAAATTTGCATCTTCGATGCCTAGCAAGCTGAGGTGGACCGGGGCAACACGCCATTGCGCGCACATCCGACGACAGGACCCGGCGCCGCCAGCACGGCGCGCCCTGCGCAACGCTGACCGGCGGAAGGGCGGCTTGCCCCAGAGCGCAATCATGCCCAGGCCGCCAAATGCTGCGGCGCTTAGCCCCAGTATTAATGGCCGCTTTACTAAACGTGTTATCCCGAGCTTCACGGACCGGAGTGAGTTTGTTCGTGTCGCCAGACGCTATTGGTTTGGCGTGCCTGTTCGTTGATTTGGATCGTCCAGCAGAAGATCCAATTCTATCGGATGATGATTGCGAGTGCCGTTCGGTATTGTCGTAAGCCTGTCTAGAAATTTGAACTTGTCCCAACGGGACGTGGTCTTGTCACACTCTTCTGGGCGCGTTTGCAGACGTCCTTGCCCTAACCTGTGTCTCTGAGCCGCGTACCTGTGACCGAGGATCAACGGAGCCGCGCCGATGCCGATCACGATCTCTCAGGTGCAGTCGTTTCTGTATCTCATTGGCAGCGGAGCGACGACGCCGAACATCGCCCAGGAGATCGGTTCTTCGCAGGAGAACCTGATCATTCTCGGGGGCACGGCGAGCGATCCGGCGCTGAACATGAGCGTCGCCAATCCCAACGGCTCCAAGATCATTCTGGGCTACACGGACCTGACCGAGGCCTCCAAGTGGGAGGAGCCCAGCCTGTTCTCCGGCACGTCCCTGCCCAGCTGGTTCGGCAACGCGAACCCCAACTGGCCTGGCGTCTATTCGGTGCAGTACTGGAACCCGGCCTGGGAGCAGGCGATATTTGCGCGGATCAACCAGCTGGTCTCGCAGGGCTATAACGGCATCTTCCTCGATGTCGCCTCAGGCGACAGCGAGTGGGCCGCCGGCAACAGCTTCGGCAATCCCACCAACGCCAACGCGACCCAAGAGCTCGGCACGCTGATCACCGACATCCGCGCCTATGTGAACGGCCTGCACCTGGCCACGCCCTTCTACATCGTGGCCAACAACCCACAGACCGTCGCCTTGCAGGATCCGGCGGCGCTGCAGAGCCTGGATGCGATCTTCAACGAGACCCTCTACTACGGCTCGACCAGTTCAGGGGGCACGGTCACGCCCTACGCCTTGCCTGCCTCCAACCAGAACTATGTCGAGAACGTGGTCGGGCCGGCCTATAACGCGTCGGGCGTTCCTGTGCTGGGCAGCGACTACACCAGCACCGGCAACCTGGCCCAGGACTTCCAATCCTTCGCCGCCTACAGCGCCATGGGCTGGATCCCCTCGGTGGTCAACGCCGCCAACACCACCTCGACCCTGACCTCAGGGCCCTACATGGCCATGGCCGTGGCCGCCAACCCCACCGTCCAGGGCTCCCTGAACCTGGTCAACTTCCTCTCAGGCGGCCTCGTCGCCAACGCCACCCTGATCGGCGGCAACCAGGGCGACTTCTTCATCGGCGGTCCCGGACAGAACACCATCCGCGCCGGCTCCGGCAACGACACCATCTACGCCCACCCCGCCGCCGCCGCCCTCAAGGGCGTCCTCTCCTTCCAGCTCGCCGGCGACTGGCTCGGCTCCCACTCCGCACCCACCCTCGAGGTGCTGGTCAACGGCCACGTGGTCCAGGCCCCCCTGGCCATCACCCAGAACATGAACGCCTCCGGCTACTCCTGGCAGACCGTCACCGTCAGCACCGCCGGCCTTGGCCCCATCACCTCCGTCGAACTCCTCGCCGGCGGCACATCCTGGACCAGCAGCTCCAACTACGACCTGTTGTTCCTCAAGTCCGCCAGCTACGAGGGACACAGCATCCCCATCAGCCAGCTGACCTATTCTTCAGGCGCCGGCATCTCCAGCGGCTCCTCCGTCGCCAGCCTCGGCGTCAACGGCAACGCCACCCTGGCCGGATCCAACCTGCCCGCCTCCACCTTCCTGGCCAACACCAGCGACGTCATCGACGGCGGCGCGGGGACCAACACCGTCGTCTATCGCGCCGCCTCCACCCAGTACGACATCGTGCGCGAGGCCAACGGCAAGGTGCTGGTCACCGCCCTGGCCACCGCCGAGGGGCCCGACCTGATCAGCAACATCCAGACCCTGCAGTTCGCCGACAAGTCCATCGCCATCGCCTCCACCCCCACCGCGGCCCCCGCCTACGCCGCCGTCGCCGGACAGGCCCTCTCCGTCTCAGCCGCCAGCGGCGTTCTGGCCGCAACCACCGACTATAACGGCCTGACCCTCACAGCCAGCCTGGCCGCCAACGGCGGGCCCGCCCACGGGACCTTGACCCTCAACGCCAACGGCTCCTTCACCTACACCGCCAACGCCGGCTATGTCGGGACCGACAGCTTCACCTACCTGGCCAAGGACGGGCTCTCGGCCGGAACCCCCATCACCGTCACCCTCAACGTCGCCGCCGGCTCGGCCAGCCCGCCGGTGACCCATGCGGCCAGCTACAACGACCAGGCCGGCCACACCCTCTCGGTCGCCGCCGCCAGCGGCGTGCTCTCCGCCGACACCGACCCCAACGGCCTGGCCATGACCGCCAGCCTGACCACCAACGGCGGACCGAGCCACGGAACCTTGACCCTCAACGCCGACGGCTCCTTCACCTACACCCCGACCCTCGGCTACGCCGGGACCGACAGCTTCACCTACATCGCCAGCGATAGCCTCGGCTCCAGCGCACCGACCACCGTCACCCTCAACGTCGCCGCCGGGACCGTCGCCACCCAGGCCGCCAGCTACGGCGCCAATGCCGGCCATGCCCTGACGGTCAATGCGGCCAGCGGCGTGCTGGCGGGGGACACCGACCCCAACGGCCTGGCCATGACCGCAACCCTGGCCACTAATGGCGGGCCGCAGCACGGGGCCCTGACCCTGAACGCCGACGGCTCCTTCACCTACACCCCGACCGCCGGCTACGCCGGGACCGACAGCTTCACCTACATCGCCAGCGACAGCCTCGGCTCCAGCGCACCGACCACCGTCACCCTCAACGTCACCGCCGGGACCATCGCCACCCAGGCGGCCAGCTATTCGGCTCAAGCGAACCAGAGCCTTTCGGTCACCGCCGCCAATGGCGTGCTGGCCGGTGACAGCGACCCCAACGGCCTGGCCATGACCGCCAGCCTGGCCACCAATGGCGGCCCGAGCCACGGGACGCTGACGCTGAACGCCGACGGCTCCTTCACCTACACAGCCAACGCCGGTTATGCCGGGACCGACAGCTTCACCTACATCGCCAGCGACGGCCTCGGCTCCAGCGCGCCGACCACGGTGACCTTGAATGTCGGCGCAGGGACCATCGCCACCCAGGCCGGCGTCTATTCGGCCCATGCCGGCCAGAGCCTCTCGGTCACCGCCGCGAATGGCGTGCTGGCCGGCGACAGCGACTCCAACGGCCTGGCCATGACCGCGAGCCTGGCCACCAATGGCGGCCCCGCCCACGGGACCTTGACCCTCAACGCCGACGGCTCGTTCACATACACCCCGACCGCTGGCTATGCCGGTGCCGACAGCTTCACCTATGTCGCCAGCGACAGCCTCGGCTCCAGCGCGCCGACCACGGTGACCTTGAATGTCGCCGCCGGGACCATCGCCACCCAGGCCGGCGCCTATTCGGCCCACGCCGGCCAGGGCCTCTCGGTCACCGCCGCCAATGGCGTGCTGGCCGGCGACACCGACCCCAACGGCCTGGCCATGACCGCGAGCCTGGCTGCCAATGGCGCCCCGGCTCACGGGACCCTGACCCTCAACGCCGACGGCTCCTTCACCTACACGCCGACCCTCGGCTTCGCCGGGACCGACAGCTTCACCTATATCGCCAGCGACAGCCTCGGCTCCAGCGGGCCCACCACGGTCACCGTCAACGTGGTCGACCCCCCGCCCACGGGCAACGCCGACACCTACGCCGTCGTCGGCGGCAAGCAGACGGTCATCGCCGCCGGCCAGGGCGTTCTGGCCAACGATGTCGACAACAATGGTCTCAGCCTGACGGCGGTCCTCGCCCCTAACGGCGGCCCGAGCCACGGGACGTTGACCCTCGACGCCAACGGCTCGTTCACCTACACGCCCAATGCGGGCTTTGCCGGGACCGACAGCTTCACCTATGTCGCCAGCGACAGCCTCGGCTCCAGCGCCCCGACCACCGTCACCCTGAACGTCGCCGCTGGGACCATCGTCACCCAGGCCAGCGGCTATTCGGTGCACGCCGGCAAGACCCTCTCGGTCGCCGCGTCGAACGGGGTCCTGACCCATGACACCGACCCCAACGGCCTGGCCATGACCGCGGTCCTGGCCACCAATGGCGGCCCGAGCCATGGGACCCTGACCCTCAACGCCAACGGTTCGTTCACCTACACGCCGACCCTCGGCTTCGCCGGGACCGACCACTTCACCTACATCGCCAAGGACAGCCTCGGCGCCAGCGCGCCCACCACCGTCACGGTCAACGTGGTGGATCCGCCGCCCACCGCGACCCCCGACACCTACGCCATCGCCGGCGACAAGGTCGCCACCGTCGCCGCCGCCCAGGGCGTTCTGGCCAACGACGTCGACAACAACGGCATCAGCCTGAGTGCGGTCCTGGCCCCCAACGGTGGCCCGAAGCACGGGACCTTGACCCTCAACGCCGACGGCTCATTCACCTACACGCCCACCTTGGGCTTCGTCGGAACCGACAGCTTCACCTACCTGGCCCAGGACAGCCTCAGCAGCACTCCCGCCACGGTCACGCTCAATGTCGCCCCGCAGCGCATCATCGGCGGGACCGGCAACGACACCTACTATGTCTACAACAGCGCCGATCAGGTCATCGTCGCGTCGAATGTGCACAACGAGACCATCGTGGCGGCTTGCAACTACACTCTGCCGTCCCACGTCGGGAACCTGGTGCTTAACGGTTCCGGCCTGACGGGAACCTCGGCCGCCTCCTGGGGTAGCCTGACCAGCACCGGCGGGGCCAACACCCTGGTGGGGCAGGGCGACCACACCAGCTTCTTCGTCAACAACAGCGGCGACCAGGTGGTCGCCAGGGCCGGCGCGGTGGGCGACATCGTCTATTCCAGCGTCAGCTACGCCATGCCCGCCAACGTGCACGATCTGCGCCTGACCGCCTCCGGCCTGACGGCGACCGGCTCCGCCGCCGGCGGCAACATCCTGACCAGCATTCACGGCGGCGACACCCTGATCGGCGGGGCCGGCGGGAACGATATCTTCATCGTCTCGCATGCAAACGACGTCATCCAGGTCGCCGCCGGTACGCCCAACGAGACGGTCGAGGCCTATTCGAACTTCTCCCTGCCGGCCAATGTGCAGACGCTGATCGGGGAGGGGCTGCAGTCCATCAAGCTGGTCGGCAATGCGATGAACAACACCATCGTGGCCAATCTCGGCGCCGACACCCTGACCGGCGGCGGTGGGGCCGACACCTTCGTGGTCAATACCGCTTCGAGCGGCACCACCATCACCGACTTCACCGCCGCCGACCGGATCGACATCAGCGCGTTCCTGAATGGCGGCCTGCACCCCACCTTCACCGACCACGGAACCTATTCCACCGTCGACTTCTCCAACGGCAAGCACATCACGCTCCTCGGCGTGCATGCTTCCAGCCTCTCGCTGAGCGGTCACTACGTAGTTTGACTGGGCCAAGCCAGGGACCGCCGCCGAAGCGCGGCGGATCTCAGCAACGCCCGATCACGACCATGGCGAACAGCACGTCGGCCCAACGCGTCCGGCCAAAACGCGCCCGCCAGCTCCTCGGCAGGGCGTAGGCCGCCAGGTCGGCCGCTCGTGCGATCGCGTAGGGCGCAACGATCCGGCGGCCACGGGCCGTGAACACCACCTCGAACCGCTTGAATCCGGCCACCTGGAAGGCGGACCGCAGCGAGCGGTAGTCGTACTCCGAAACATGAAAGCCGGTGGCTTCATAGTCGAAGTAGCGCGAAACGTCGTGCGGCCCGGTCACCCGACTCGGCGTGATGCAAACATACCGTCCCCCCGGGCGAATGATCCGGCGGATCTCGCGGAGCTGCTCCAACGCGTCGTCGGGGTGCAAGTGCTCCATCAGCTGGTTTGAATAGACGAGGTCCACGCTTTGCGAAGCGATCGGCAAAGCAATTCCATCGGTCTTGACGAAGGTGAAATTGGCTGACCGCTCGCCCGGCAGCAGCGCATCGGTCACGTCCACGCCCACAGCCTCGCGCACGGTCTGCGCCATCGCCATGGACAGGGCTGCGTCGCCGCAGCCGATCTCGACAAACCGGGCTTGTTGATCGACATAGGGCCGCAGCAGCCGCAGCTGCCGCGTCACGCGCAACGAACACGCCTCCCGCTCGGCCGTGTGCTGAGGGTGATCGTCGAGGGTGGAAAACAGCTCCTCATAGAGCAGGCCGTAAAGCTGTCGCCTTTCGCTGGCGCTGGCGGTCAGCAAGCGGTCGGCCAGCCGGCGTTCCAGCATGTAGTGCGCTACAAGCCGGTCGGGGTGGCGCACGTCGCCATAGGCCTCTTGTTGGGCCAGATAGTCCGGCCGCAATTTCGGGAGAGGATGGTCGGCGGGGTCTTTCATCGACCGGCCCAAAGCCATAGCGCGCGCGGTCCTCCGTCCCATCCGATCGCCCCGGCAATTCGCCCCATTTTACGCCGATGTTCAACGCCCAATTGTCAGGAAAGAAGGAAATTCAAATCATTCCGCGCAGGAAAGCAACGAGGTCATGATTCACCGCTACCAAACACTGTATAAGAACAGGGCAATTCGCGCGCCGAGCGATTGTGAACGGGGCCTCCTGGCCATGACCGCTTCGCTGGCGCAGCGGAAGCGGAGCGCTAGGTCGATACTGGGCTTGGCTTGGACCGCAGGCTTAGGCACAAGAGGGGCGGGGTGCTCGTGCGCGACGCCGGTTTGGTGATCGCGCAAGCGATTGGCGTGACGTGGGACAACTCGGCATGGCGAGGAAGCGGCGCATAGTTTTCTTTGCGCCCCAATTTGCGGAGATATCGACCCGCCTGGCCGAGGCGCTTTCGGCGAGGGCTGATGTGCTCTTGATCCTCGATGGCCGTCAAAGACGGGCCCAGGTCGATCCCAATTGGTTCCGCTCGGCGACCGCCAATTTGAAAGTCATCGAATTTCGGGCCGATCGGCGGCCTTGGAGGCTGTTGTGGACGCCGATTCTCTTGATGGCGGGAACGCTGTTCCGACCAGACATCGTCCACCTGCAGGAGCAGGCTGACGCTATCACGGCAAGGCTGGCGAGGTATTTTCGCGCCCGCGCGCCGGTCGTCGCGACAGTGCACGACGCCGAACCTCATATCGGCAGCGATGCGCGATTCCTGGAGGCGGAGGGCAAGCCGTTTCGCGAAATGATCCGGGCCGACGCGGCGCTCTTCCACGTGCAGAGCGACTTCACACTGGCCCGGTTGCGCTCGCTCTGGCCCGACAGGCCGATGGTCCGCACCGAGCATGGCCTGATGCATGCGCCTGAGAGCGGTCAGCTGAGAGCCAGCGAACCTGGGCGCATCCTCTTCTTCGGTCGAATGGAAGCCTACAAGGGGCTGGAGGTGCTGATCGCCGCCGCCGAACGTCTCGCTGCGCAAGGGCGCGCCTTTAAGCTGGTGCTGGCGGGGCGGGGGGAGGAGATGGACCGGCTGCGCGCCCGCGCCGAACAGGCGTCCTATATCGAGGTCGTCAGCCACTTCCTGTCTTGCTACGAGGTGGTCGAGCAGTTCCAGCGCGCTGAGCTGGTCATTCTGCCTTATCTTGAAGCCTCACAGAGCGGCGTCGCCGCCGCGGCCTTGGCCAACGGCCGGCCGCTGATCGCCTCGCGCATCGGCGGCCTTCCAGAGATTGTCCAGCATGGCCTCAACGGACTGCTGGTCGAACCCAGCGACGTGGAAGGGCTGGCCAGCGCGATCGACCGCTTTCTGGCGGACGAGGCGCTTCGACGCCAGTTGACCGAAGGGGCTGTGAAATCGGCGGCCACGCTGGACTGGAACCATGTCGCCGAGGCGCTTTCGGAGGCCTATGAGCGACTGCTCGCTGATCGGTCCAAAGGCGCATGATAGGCGCGTGCGCCTGATCAGCACCAGACGTTAGTAGGCCATGGGGTCGAAGGGCGCGATGATGATTGTCTTGACGAGAAGCCTCATATCCAAGGTCAGCGACCAGTCACGGATATAGGCGAGGTCGCAGTCGATGCGTCGCTGCATATCCTCCAGGTCACGGATTTCGCCGCGATAGCCTGACACCTGGGCGAGGCCGGTCAGCCCGGGGCGGGTTTTCAGCCGATCCATGTAGTCCGGAATGCGTTCGCTGTAATACTCGTCGTGAAAGACGGCGTGGGGGCGCGGGCCGATGATCGACATCTCGCCACGCAGGACGTTGAAGAGCTGGGGGAGCTCGTCGAGGCTGCTGCGCCGCAGGAACCCCCCGATCCGCGTGACGCGAGGATCGGTCTTGGTCGCATGAGCCAACGGGCCGTCCTGCTCGACGACGCTCATCGTGCGGAACTTGAAGATTTCGAAGGGCCGCCCGCCCAGCCCGCCGCGCCTTTGGCGGAAGACCACCGGTCCAGGCGATTCCAGCCGGACCAGCAGGCAAATGAGAAGCAGCAAGGGCAGGAAAGCGATGATGCCGAGAATGGCCGCGACCACGTCGAAGGCGCGCTTGACCCGACTGGACGCTGCGGCCGAAGAGCCTTCCTCGAAGGCGGCGGGCTGTTCGATTTCGAACACCGTCGGCAGGTCGAGACCCGACTTTGCACCCTGCTGCAATGTCCTCGTATGCGACAGCATTTTACCTGCGCCCCCGGGGCCCCCAACGTACGGAGACAAAGCCACAATCAGCGAGCTATTGAAACCATCACTTGGGATAGATGAAAAGTGAAACTTTTGCACCCGCGAAAGATTCGCGGACGCCATAACAGACTACAGCGCGACATGGTGCGAGCTGCCCAAAATAGGTGCGACCTGCGTCACACCCAATTTATACATAGTATAAGGAGCGGGTCCCCAATGATTGGGGAGCACCGAACCAATCCTGCGTGCAGCAAGGATCGGGCCAGCTTCCAATTCTTTCACGCGGCGCGAGTTGATCCAAGACAATTCGGCTAAAATCAAGGGTTTGTTGGATGGCAATTGTAGGGCAGCGTCGCCTATGCCGATATTGATCGAAATCAATTGCGGTCCGGCCCGGGTCATCCGCGCCAGAATGGAACGATCCACGCCGCCGGCGCCTGCGAAATTGGCGCATTTCGGCGCGAGCCTCCTCGCTGGAGGTCCGTTCGACGAACTTTAACCGGTGCGTTCACAAATCCATGCTATGGCCCGCCTAGGTTGGAATTCCATAGGAACGGACCTTGCAAGGTCCCTCAGGGCGGGGTGTGCTCCCGCTCTGGAACAGTCGGCAAGTTTCAATTTGGGGCGTCATGAAGATTTATCTGGCGGGCTGTGGCGGCATGTTGGGCGAGGCGCTCCATCGGGTGCTCGCTCCGGGCCATGAGGTGCTTTGCACCGACATCGATCTCAATGTGGACTGGCTGCAGCTCTGCGACTTCCGCGACTTCGCCGCCTATGAGCGCTCGGTCTCGGCGTTCGGGCCGGACATCCTGATGCATATCGGGGCCCACACCGACCTGGAATATTGCGAGACCAATCCCGACGACGCCTATCGCACCAACACGTTGTCGGTGGAGCACGCCTGCACCCTGGCGCGCGCCCATGGCGTTCCGTTGGTCTATATCAGCACGGCCGGCATCTTCGATGGCGGCAAGCTGCTCTATGATGACTGGGATGCGCCAAATCCGCTCGGCGTCTATGCTCGCTCCAAGCATCTGGGCGAACTGGCGGTGCAGAGGGTCCCGGACCACTTCATCTTCCGGGCGGGCTGGATGATGGGGGGCGGCCCCGCGAAGGACAAGAAGTTCATCAACAAGCTGATGAAGCAGCTCCTGGCGGGTTCAAGGACGTTACGCATCGTCGATGACCGGCTGGGCACTCCGACCTATACGGTCGATTTCGCCCGCAACCTCGCGGCCATGGTCGAGACCCGCTACTATGGCCTCTACAATATGGTCTGCGGCGGCGAGACCGGGCGCCTGGAGGTGGCCGAAGCCCTGATCGAGGTGCTTGGCCTGAAAGAGGTGGTGGCGATCGAGCGGGTCTCCTCGGACCATTTCGCCAGCGAATATTTCGCCCCACGGCCGCCTTCGGAGCGCCTGACCAACTATCGCCTCCGGCTGAGGGACATGGACATGATGCGCGACTGGCGCATGGCGCTGGCCGACTATATCGCCGACTACTTCCCCGACTATCCTGAGCGGCTGGCCAAGATCTACGCTGGCGCATGATCCAGTCCTCGCGTCCCCTGCGCATCGCCGCATTCGGCTTTCGGCGGTTTCCGCCGCGGGACGGAAGCGCAGGCGCCGAAAAATACGTGCTGGAATTGTTGCCCCGACTCGTGGCGCGCGGCTGCCAGGTGACAGCCTATGAACGCGCCTACCCCGGCGAAGCCCTGCCGCCTCCGCACGAACATCTGGGGGTCACCGTGCGCGCGGTTCGCACGACGCGGCGCTCAGGACTGGAGGCGCTGCTGCACTCGGCCAAAGTGACCCTCGACATCATCCTGCACAATCGCGCCGATGTCGTGCACATGCAGAACGGAGGCAACAGCCCTTTCGCCCTGCTGCTGCGGCTGTTCGGGAAGAAAACTTTTCTGAGTGAAGACGGAAACGAGTGGCAACGCGGAAAATGGTCGTGGCTCGGCAAATCCTATCTGAAAATGACCATGTTTGTTTCGGCGTTCGTGCACAACGAGATCATTTTCGATAACATCTTCACGCGCGCTTTCTTCGAAAAACGCTTCAAGCGTAAATACGCTTTCATTCCCTTTGGCGCTGACGTCGAATACGACGCGAAGGCTGAAGACGTCCTGTCGCGCCTGGGCCTGAAGCGTGGAGAATATTTCCTGTTCGTCGGTCGTTTCATTCCGGACAAGGGGTTGCACTATCTGATCCCGGCGTTCGAGGGCTTGCCGACGGACAAGGCGCTGGTTCTCGTCGGCGGCAGCCCTCACCCCAGCGACTACGACAAGGCGCTTCGCGCCACCCAGGATCCGCGCATCCGCTTTCCTGGCTATGTCTATGGGGCGGAGACGCACGCCCTGATGAAGAACTGCTTCGCCTATGTTCAGCCCTCTGATCTGGAAGGCCTGTCGCCGGTGATCCTGGAGAGCGCCTATCTCGGGGCGCCGGTGATCTGCAGCGACATCGAGGAAAATCGCTACGTGCTTCAGGAGCATGGCCTCTATTTCAAGAAGGGCGACATCGCCGATCTTCGCCGGGTCCTCGCTGGGGCGCTTGCGGATCCCGAAGGGCTCAAGCAGACCGCGGCGCGGCAGAGCGAGCATGTGCGCCGCGTCTATTCATGGGACAGTGTGGCCGACCAGCATTTGTCGGTCTTCGAGGGCAGGCGCGAGCGGCAGACAGCCGCTGCGGCGCACTGATCCGATCTTTCAGGTAGTGGGGCTTCAGGAGGTAGAGGTGGTTCGCGTCGGTGTCATCGGCCTGGGCAAGATGGGATTGTCCCACTATGCGATCGTCAGGGCGCACCCTGAGGTCGAGATCGCCGGCGTGTGCGATACCACAGGCTATCTGCTCGAGGTCCTGAACAAATACACAGGCGCGCGGGTCTACCCGGACTATCAGCAACTCCTGGACAAGGAGCCGCTCGATGCGCTGATCGTCGCCACCCCCACGCGACTGCATGCGGGGATCGTGCGCGAGGCTTTGAACAGAGGCCTGCATGTCTTCTGCGAAAAGCCGTTCTGCCTTGATCCGAACGAATCCGCCGAACTGGCCGCGCTCGCCGAGGAGCGGAACCTGGTCAATCAGGTCGGCTATCACTACCGCTTCGTCGGCGCCTTTCAGGAGGTCAAGCGCCTGCTGGATCTGAAGGTCCTGGGGCCGATCAGCCACGTGCTCGCCGAGGCCTATGGCCCCGTCGTCCTGAGGCCCAAGGGATCGACATGGCGCTCGCAGCGCAATGAGGGCGGTGGGTGCCTCTACGACTACGCCGCTCACCCGATCAACCTTTTGAACTGGTATTTTGGCGAGCCGGTCGCCGCGGCGGGCACGAGTCTCACCAAGATATTTTCCAACGATATCGAGGACGAGGTCTCCTCGACCCTGCTGTTCGACCCGGGTATCAGCGCCCAGCTCTCGGTCAACTGGAGCGACGAATCCCAACGCAAGATGAGCACCAAGGTCACCATTTGGGGCGCCAACGGAAAGATTTCCGCTGACCGGCAAGAGTGCCAGACCTTCCTGCGCGACGCCCGGGCGGCCCCGGAAGGCTATCGCGAGGGCTGGACCATCCGCTACACGACCGATCTGACCGAGCCCGTCTGGTACTATCTGCGCGGCGAGGAGTACTCGAGCCAGATCGATCACTTCATCAAGTCCATCCAGGCCCGCACAGCCGCTCAAAACAGCTTCGCCAGCGCGGCCGAGACGGATCGGGTGATCGGTATGATGATCGCCGACGCGCAGGCCGGCCCCCGTCAGTCAAGTCCTCCGCTCGCCGGGCGCGCCCGGCCTGGGCGTCGTTTCTCATTGTTCGGCCGCTGACGCTGGCCAGGGATAGTCGCATAGCCATGGACAAACTGCTGTTCGGTGACAACCAGTTCTTCGGCGTCAACCACATGTCGGAGGAAAAGGCGCGCGCCCAGTCGATCCGCTTTCAGGACACCCAGGCGATCATCGACGTGCTCGACGCCGCCTACGACGAGGGCGTCAAGACCTTCATGTGCACGACGCACGAGCGGATCGAAGAGGTCTGCGACCACGTCCGGGCCCATCCGGACCGCTATGCGGATTTCAAGTTCTATCCGTGCATGCCCTATGCGCATAAGTACGCCAATGCGGTCACGGAAGACGGCCCGATCGGAGCCCTGCGCCGGTTCATGCCCGAGCAGGGCCTGCTCGATGCGGCCATCCGTGGCGGCCTGTCCCTGGCCAACCGCGATATCGAGGGCCTCGCCGGCCTGTTGATCGACGCCGAAATGAAGATGTTCCGGGGCCTTCAGACGCCGGTGATCTTCTTGCAGAACGTGGTGGTGGATCTCATCCTGGGGCTTGGGGCGTACGAGGCCTTCGCGGTGTTCGACCGGCATGTGCGCAATCGCTATGGCGCCGAGCCGGGCTTCATCACCATGAACCTGCCTTTGTTGCTGGATGCTCTGGACCAGGCCGGGCTGGAGAACCCCATCGTCTGCGCCAACATCAACAAGATCGGGTTCCGCATGTGCGGCGGCCTCGAGGCCTATGAAGCCGCCCTGAAGGGCCGGCGCTTTCAGGCGATCGCCATGTCGGTCTTCGCTTCGGGCGCTATCGCGCCTGAGGAAGCCATCGCCTGGGCCTGCGACCTGCCGAATATGCGATCGATCGTCTTCGGCGCCTCCAGCCGGGGCAATATCAGGAGCACTCGTCAGCTGGTGGATCGCTATTGGCCGTCAGAAGAGCGCGCGCGCTAGGCGCGGTCATGCCGACGCTTCTGTCCCTCAACAGCTACCACTATCGGCGCGGCGGCTCCGAGACCGTCTATTTCAACCACGCCGCCCTTTTTGCGGATCACGGCTGGACCACGCGCTCCTACGCCATGCGCCATCCGGACAATCTTCCCTGTGCGGAGGAGGCGTTTTTCCCGGAGTGCATCGACTATGGCGGAGCCGGCGGCTCGAAGCGCAATCTCGGCAACGCCCTGAAGATCATCTGGTCGCAGGAAGCGCGCGACAATCTCGCCAGGCTGCTGGATCGAGATGCGGTCGATGTCGCGCACGTTCACAGCATCTATCATCACCTGTCGCCGTCGGTTCTGGCCGAACTCAAACAGCGGCGGTTGCCGGTCGTGATGACGGCGCACGATTTGAAGCTGGCCTGCCCCAACAACAAGATGCTGAACGCGGGCGGTGTTTGCGAACGCTGCAAGGGTGGGCGGGTCTGGAACGCCGTTCGCTACCGCTGCATCAAGGATTCGGCCTTGGCGAGCAGCGTGATCGCGGTCGAATCGGCCGTGCACAAGGCGCTCAACCTCTATGGCCGCCACCTGGATCGCATCATCGCGCCGAGCCGCTTCTACCGCGCCAAGCTCATCGAATGGGGCTGGCCTGAAGAGCAGATCGTCCACATCCCCAATTTCGTCGATGCGCCGAGTTCCGATCGGTTGGAGCCGGGGAGGGGAGAGCACGTGCTCTATTTCGGCCGCCTGGCGCCGGAAAAGGGCCTTGAGACGCTGATCAGGGCGGCCGCGCGTTCAAGGCGCCCGGTGCGGCTGGCGGGAACCGGGCCGATCGAGGAGCCGCTCAGGGACCTGGCCATGACCCTTGATGCGCCGGTGACGTTTCTCGGATTTCTCGCCGGCGCCGCACTCTGGGCGGAAGTCGAAGAGGCGCGGGCGGTAGTGCTGCCCTCGGAATGGTACGAGAACGGCCCGATGAGCGTCATCGAGGCGTTCGTTCGCGGCCGTCCCCTGATCGGCGCCCGCATCGGCGGCATTCCGGAGCTGATCGTCGAAGACCAGACCGGCTGGTCGTTCGAGTCGGGCAATATCGACGATCTTGCCGACAAGCTCGATCGCGTGAGCCGGACCAAAGCCGACGAACTCGAGGCCATGGCGCTCGCCACGCGCAGTTTTGCGCTGAAGCACCATTCGCGAGAAGCCTATTACGGCGCCATGAGCGCCCTCTATCGGGAGATCGGGGTTGCAGCCTGACTTAGGTCCGACTTGGCGCTCTGGAACTCGCCATGACCCGTCATGGGCGCGGGGAGCCGACTGATGCAGGTGCGCGCCAAGCCGAAGGTCGCCTTCTACCTGCCTGGCTTCTTCATGGGCGGGGCCGAGCGCCATACCCTGCAGCTGTGCGCCGGATTGAGCGCCCGTGGCTTCGAAACCCTGCTGCTGGCTCACGGCGGCCATGTCGCCGAGGGCCTGCGGGACGCTGCAGACGGCGAAGGCGTGCGGGTGCTCGGCCTCCGGGGCATGACCAGTCTGCGAAGCTGGGTGATGGCCTACAAGGCGTTCCGGGCGGCGGACGCCGACATCATTGTGGCCGTCAACGAGGCCATGGCCATTCGCGCTGTACTGTTGCGCGCGCTGGGCGCCACCCGGGCCAAGCTGGTGTGCACCTTTCACAGCACCCTGCTGCTGCCGGCAGACGAGCGCCGACTGCCGCTGTTTCGCTTGGCCGTCAGGTGGCTGGATACGCTGGTCTTCGTCAGCCGCAACCAGATGGCCCACTGGCGCGGTCGCCGGCTTCGCACGCCTACGGCTGTCGCCATCCCAAACGGCGTCGACCTGGAGCGCTTTGATGGCGGCGAGCCGCGCGCCATCGCGAAGCAGCGGCTGGGACTCAAGCCCGAAGACTATGTCGTCGGCGTCCTCGCCAGCTTCCGTCCCGAAAAGAACCATGAGCTCCTGCTTCGGGCTGCAAGGCGCCTTATCGAGACGGGCGTCGACCTGAAACTGCTCTTTGTCGGTGACGGACCACGTCGCCGGGCGATCGAGGCGCTGGTTCAGCAACTCGAACTGACAGGGCGGGTGATTTTCGCCGGTGAGCACGCAGATGTGCGGCCGGTGATCGCCGCCTTTGATGTCGGCGTGATCTGCAGTTCGGGCGTAGAGACATTCTCGCTGGCGGCGCTTGAAGTGCTGGCCAGCGGCGCGCCCATGGTCATGAGCGATATCGGCGGCGCGTCGGAGATCGTCACCCCGGGCGAAAACGGCTTCCTGTTCGAAAACGGCGATATCGCTGGGCTGACGGAGAGCCTAGCCACACTCGCCGATCCCGAGGTGCGGGCCCGCCTGCAGGCTCAGGCCAGGCCGTCCGTGGAGCGATACGATCTCGCCAACATGATCGAAGCCTATGACCACCTGCTCTGCGGCCTCCTCCAGGCTGGCAACGCTTCCGACCGAGCCGGCGCGGCTCTTGCATCCGCGCCTTGAGACCCGCAGACCGTTCAGGACCATTGGCGCCACGATGAAAAAGCTCGTCAAATCCCTGTTCCCGGCCCAGGTCCGGTGGCTGCAGTCGCGGCGCCTGATGTGGCGCCACTACAGGGTCACCGGGGAGTATGAGCTGCGGGAGCTGCCCCGCTATGTTCGGCGCAATGCTGTCTCCGTCGATGTCGGGGGAAACATCGGCGTCTACACCTTCCATCTGGGCAGGCTGTCGCGCAAGGTGATCACCTTCGAGCCGAACCCGGACTATGTGTCCCAGATCAAGGCGCTCGGCGTGCGCAATGGCGAGATCGAGCAGGTGGCGCTTTCCGAACAGGCCGGCGAGGCGGAGCTCCGCATTCCCGCGCTCGAGGGCGGAGAGGCGCCTGGAATGGCCAGCCTGAGTGAGATGGCCGTGCCGGACGGCGCCTGTCTGCGCACCATTCATGTGCGCATGGCCCGCCTCGACGACTATAGCCTAAGCCCTGTCGGGTTCATCAAGATCGATGTCGAGGGCTTCGAGGAGAGCGTGCTGGCCGGGGCGATGGAGACCATCCGGCGCGAGCGCCCCAATCTTCTGATCGAGATCGAGGAGCGGCACAATCCGGGGGGACTCGAACGCATCCGCCAGCGGCTGGCCGATCTGAACTACAAGGGATATTTCTTCCTCGACGGAAGCCAAAGGCCGATCGCCGAGTTCGATCTTGCACGCCACCAGGATCCCGCCAATCTGCAGGATGCGGCGTTCCACAATCGCAGGGCCCTGCCTTATATCAACAACTTCCTGTTCGTAGCGTGACCATGTGCGCGTCCCCCAGACGATCTGAAGACATCCGCATCACAAGCCCGCTTGCGGCCGCAGTCCGTCATCCCGTGACCGGCCTTCCGAAGGCGCCCGCGGCGGCGCCGAGGGCCTAGGACGACATGGCGCGCGGGAAACTCAGGCTGGATCTGCGCAGGCCGGCGCCCTGGCTGCTGGCCGCCTATATGGTGCTCTACATTCCGGTCGGGCTGGCGCTCATCTACAACAACGGCATCGACGCCTTCACCAACGACAAGTTGCTGGCCACCTGGAGCTATGTGCACCAGGCCTTCATCTTCGGCGTTTTCGTTCTTATCCTGTTGAGCCCGCGAACGCTGCAGGCGTTGCGCACGACAGCGCCCATGTGGCCTTTTGTGATACTGACACTCGCTTCGATGACCTGGAGCGCGGACCCCAAGCTGAGTTGGGCGGGCTTTGAGCTGGTGTTCGGCGCAGTGATCGTTCTGCCGGCCATCTATGCCTGGCTCGGCCAACATCGCGGGCTCCGCACCACAGGCTTCCTCAACGGCCTGATCGTCGTGGCTAGCCTCGTCGCCGCCCTCGTCTATCCAGCCCGGGCCGTGGTTCAGGCCTCCAATATCGTTGGGGCGGAATATGCCGGCGCCTGGCGCGGCGTGCTGATCCACAAGAACGTTCTTGGCCAAGCCTCGTGCGTGGCCTTGCTGATCCTGATTCAGCAACCCCGCGCCAGAAGCCTGCTGTGGTGGCTGTTCGCCGCCAGCGCCGCGATCTGCCTCGTCTTTTCGCGCTCATCCAACTCGGTCCTCGGATTTGGCGCCGGCCTGATCGCCTATGTCGCCCTGAGCGGGCGCGTGACACGGCGCCCCTGGGCGCTGGCGCTTCTGGGCCTGGTGATCTGCCTGCTGGCTTTCGGCCTCGCCATCAATGTCGACGATCTGGCCCGCGCACTCGGCCGTAGCTCGAATTTCAGCGGCCGCACGGACATCTGGCGCTACGCGCTGCGCCTGATCCAAAAGCAGGCCCTGCTGGGCCACGGCTACGGCACGGTCGATAGCGCCTTCAAGTCGCGCAGCATCGTCGCCCTGCATTCCGACGCCGTGAACCCGCACAATGGCTATCTGGACCTCGCCTTCGATCTGGGCGCCGCGGGCCTGATCGCTCTCCTATGGGGCGTCGCGGTCATCCTGCTCAGGGCGTACCGGCTCATTCTGCACGGTCACAGTCGCGAACGCCGCATCGCCATCTGCTATGTCTCCATGATCGTGGCGAGCCTGACCATGGCCATGGGCGAGGCCGCGCCCCTGCGCGTCGATGGCGATGGAGCTGCTAGCTTTTTCCTCGCGTTGGCCGCGCTCTCGCAACTGGACGCCCTTCGGCGACGGCCGGTCTCCCGGCTCAAGTCATCGCCGGTCAGGCTGGTCGAACCGATCTCGCCTGAGCCCGTGCTGGCCGCCGAGCCCCCCTTGTTGTCGTAGCTTTCTGCCCTGTTTGGCTCGACTCAGCCGGCCCGTCCAGCCGCCGGCGCAGACCGGCTCGGCAGCTCGGCTTTGATGCGGGCAGGCTCGATATGGGCGGAAAGATTGCAGCTCAGGCGATCGGCGAGAGAATTGGCGGGCTGCAATCGCTCGATCAATGCCTCGATCAGCCGTTCCCGGTCCGTCTTGCGGACAAACAGATGGGCGGTCTGGGCCATGAAGACCGACTTGACCCCCAGCAACCGTTCGAACTCGGTGCGAGGCGTCGCGAAATATTCTTCCAAATCCTTGATGAACTCGTCCTCGTCGCCAAAGAACATCCAGGTCTGCACGCGTCCCTGCGTGACTGCGCGCACGCTACGCGCAACAAACCAGGCCCTGACACGGGCGACGGGAGTGAAGCTCGTTCGCATCGCGATCCGAACGATCGCCTTCACAAGGCGGAGCGGTGTCATTCGCCCTGTGAACGTCATCCGCCAGTTCTGCGGATCGCGGACCAGGCGCAGATACCGCCAAGTCTGGGTCGCCACCCTATGCGCCGGCCTGTCGGTCCAGAAGAGCTCAGGCGTGCCGATCAGGAACTGGCCGACGACGCGAGGGTCCCGCTGGGCGATGTTGAAGGCCAATTGGGCGCCGCGGCAAAAGCCGACGAGCACGAAGCGATCATGGCCGAGTTTCTGCAGATGATCCAAAGCTGCGGTCACGTCGGCGAACCCATCCGACAGGTGCTCGATGGGCGGGCGCTGGCCAGGCCGATCGGGGCTGTCGCCCACGCCTGCGACGTCAAATCTCAAGGATGTCAGCCCACGCAGGGCGAGTTGACGGGCGAGTGCGACCCATAGGCGGCCGGTGCCGACGTGAGAGGTGGAGCCGGTATTGACCAGGACGACCGCCGGGTCGCCTGGGACGGCTGCGTCGGCCTGGCAGACGACGCCAAACAGCGGGCTCGGGCCGGGGAGGAACTGAAGCGTCTCGGTTGCGCCGGGTGTCGGTAGCGAACAGGCGCCCAACCATGGCTCGCTTCCGGATGGGGCCTCTTCCGGCGCTTCCGGCGCCGCTTCACCGACCCAGCGACCGATGAGTTCTACGATGGAGGGCGGCATGACGGAGAAATCAGCGTCGACCAGAAAGTTGGCGTAGTCTGGAAAATCGGCGCGTTCAACGGCGAGGGCCGGATCATCCAGCCGCTGGGCCAGCACCTTGTCGGGCTGGGCGCCTTGCGGGGTGATCAGCAGTATTCTTTCCGGGAGAGGAACGGCGTCCTTGAATGGCTCCAGCTTTTCCAGTGAGGCGAGGGCCGGGGCGTTGAGATCGATCCCGCTGACGCTGATTGCGCCGCCCACGATCGGATCGCGCTGGGTGAGCTTGGCGATCATTACGAGATGACGCCGGTAGGCCCGGCCGGAAACGACGGGGTCGATCATCGCCAGGCCGTCGATATCGCCGATTTCAGCGGCGGCCGCGGCGGCGGCCAGACAGCCGAAACGCAGGCCGACAATGACGAGGTCTTCGCGCGGAGCCTGCGATTTCAACCACGCGATGGCGGCCTTTACGTCATCGACCCAGGCTCGCACGCTGTCTTCGTTGTCTGCGAGGTCTCCAGAGTCGCCCTCGCCGCGATAGCTGAAACACAATACGGTGTGTCCGGCATCGCTCAAGGATTGGGCGATGCGCCGCCAGGATCGGTGCGCAAACTCGCCCTCCCGGCCAAGGGCGGGGCAGAGCAGAACAGCCCGCCCGCTCCGTCCCCTGCTCCACCAACCAGCGCAGCGTCCAACAAGGACTGGCTCCAACCTTGCCTCCCGCGAGCCCGCTCCAATCCAGGCGGCGATCCTACACCGTAGCCCCGGTCATCGACGCCTGGTCAACAACCTTTCGCCATATTTCCTTCTTCAGGTTGTGACGCATCGAGCGCGCTGCGGGGCCGCGAGCCGCGCCCCGGGGGCCAATCCGCCGATCGATCGTGAACTTGGCCATCTGACCTGATCGTCGGCCCGGAACATAGACTCGACGCGCTCGGCTGCTGGGCCGGGAAAGCCGCCGCGCTAGACAAAAGATCATTGTCGGCTGTCCCCCCGAACCGCCACGATATGCAAAATTTATCTGCGCCGCACCGGGTGGGTCCAGAGTTAATTGCGCCAGAAGCCAGCTTCAGCTTGGGAACCGAACACAATCTGGGTCGCTTCTAAGGCTTTGTTTATCGTACCGCGCGATGGTGAGGCGTTGCCATAGTGGGTGAGCGTAGGTCGATGCTGGTCATAACCCAAAGCGAGCGGGCGCTTGCGGCGCGTGCCGACGTCAGGCCGCTGCCCTTGCCGCCTGGACCCAGTTGGGTAGCCGCGGCTTGCCTGTCGCTCGGCCTTTGGGCGGGCATCATCGGATCTGGGTTGTTCATGATCCACCGGCTCTAGTTTGCAGCGTTCAGGTCGCCTCAGTGCTGCAAGATGACAGAGCCAAATCGCCGGGCAGCGCAGACGCCCCACTGAGCGGGCCTGCGGACGAGCCAGATTCCGGCGCTGTCGAGCCAATGGCCCCCCGCAAGCCGCGTACGAAGCGAGTCCGCCCCTTTCGCCGTCGACGGCGCTCCGATGAGCGGGTGTCGTTGCTGGGGGCGGAGATGGACTTGGTGCGGCCCGAGGAGGTGTTATTCCAAATCGCGCGAGCGATCGACGAGCGCCGAGGATTTTGGGTCGCCAATCACAACCTCCACAGCCTTTTTCTCTACCGGCAGGACGAAGAATTTCGCCGCTTTTTCCGCCGCGCGGACCTGATCGAAGTCGACTCCGTTCCGGTGATCGGCTGGGCCCGTCTGGTCGGCCGGCGCAGCCGAACCTTTCATCGCTGCACCTATCTGGATTGGCGCTCGCTGTTCTGGAACGCAGTGACGGAAAAGGGCTGGCGGGTCTTCTTCGTCGGCGGCCAGCCGGGCGTGGCCGAGCGGGCGCGTGCTGAGATTCTGGCGCAATGGCCCCAGGCGCGCCTACAGGTTCGTCATGGCTTTTTCGACGCGGAGCCACGAAGCGCAGAGAACAAGGCGCTACTCCGTGAAATCGAACTCAGTGGCGCCGATATCGTACTGGTCGGCATGGGTATGCCGCGTCAGGAAAAATGGATCCTGGCGAACGCCGGGGCCTTGGGTGGGCGTGTGGTGCTGCCGATCGGGGGAGCGTTCGACTATGAAGCCGGCGAACAGGTCCCATGTCCGCGCTGGCTCGGTCGATTGGGTTTCGAAGGGCTGTTTCGCCTTTGCATGGACCCGCAGCGACTGTTCGTGCGCTACTGCGTCGAACCCTGGTGGCTGATCGGTCCGGCCGGCCGCGATGTGCTGCGGCTTGTCAAAGCTGGATGGAGCCGGCTCGCCGAAGCGCTGGATGTCGGGGCTGAGCTCGGATGACGCCGAGCCCTTGCGACGGATACTGAGGGGCAGGCGGGTGATGCGCCGCGAAAGATGTCGCTAGTGGTGGGCCCACAGGCGCGTAATCGCGCTGATGATCGCGATCCAGAAGCCCAGATCGACAGCCAAGGCAATAAGCCTCAAGGCTGAGATGTGAACCCGTCGCTCAAGTTGATGACGCACGTTCGGTTCATCCTCCACGACCGCCAAGGTTAAGCCCCGGCCATCATCCATTTTCGCCCGAGAGGGGCGCAAATGGGCGGGTCAGATATCGTCGGGTGCTCAGCACCCCTCGATTCTTCTCCTGCGCCTTCAGTTGAACAGATATGGGGGTGCGCCGAACCAGGATAAATTGCCGCAGACGGGACTGGCGCCAAAGCCGCTCGCAGATAGGTCTGGGCCTTAGCGGGCGTGCGGCCGCTCCGAGGCGTCGCAGCCGACGGTCCGGCCTGGCGAGACAGCGACGGTGCGGTCGGAAAACCGGATGAGCGCTACGTGGATGAGCCGGTCAGGGCCTTCGCCGCTCTTCAACCCGGTTACGACCGCTGAGCCGGCGCCGGTGATCTGCAGGCGATAGCTGCAGGCTGGACCGCCATAGACGACCGTGTTGCGCCCGCCGCCGCCATCGATCTCGTCCTGCGCCCCCGCCATGATCGCCGGGCTGGCCGGGAATGCGGCTCGGCCGAATTCGGCGCTCCCGCCGCCGCTGAGGTAGGGCTCGCGCACCCCGCCGAAATAGCCGCTGTGGGTGGAATAGGCTCCCTGTTTCAGGTCGGCGTCGAGACCCTCATATCGGACGCGCCTCAGGGTGACGACGGCGAAGTCCTGCGCGCTGGTGTAGTAGGTTCCAACACCTTCAAGCCTCAGGGACTTCAGCCTGGTCAAAGGCGGGACCGCGAGATCCAGGTCGACCTCTTCAGGCTGGGTCGGGTTTGTTCCGGCCAAGGTGTTCCAGGTGCGAGAGGGCTTGCCGTCTATAAGGACCTTGATCCCCGGAAGCCTGGCCTTCGGGCTCTTCACGACTTTCAGGGAGATCGAGAGACGCCCCTGCTCGGCGGCCGCAGCAGGATGGGCGAAGATCAGGTCATCGCCCGCCCCGCCGACGATGGTATTTGCGCCGGGGCCGCCGATCAGGACGTCGCCCTGGTCGCCGCCGCGAAGGCTCGCGCTGGCGGCCGAGCCGCCTGACAGATAATTCTTGATCGAAGCCCGGCCCTCGATCTGTGGCCGTGTGGGCTTGGCGGTGGCGATGTAGGGGCCGCGCGAGATCGTCTGCAGCCCGCCTCGTGCGATGACGCCGGAGGGGATCCAGCCAAGCGCGGCGTAGGCTTGGAAACTGGCTTCGGCCGCCGTGGGATCTGTCGGCGCCAGATATTCGCTGGCGAAAACGGGAAGGCCTGAACGCGCGTAGGCCGGCGCGACCGTCTCCAGGATGAAGCGCCGACTGGCCGCCGGTAGGGCTACATCCTTCGACGCGGTCAGACAGTGATAGAGGCATTCTGAAAAAATGCCGTCGAGCGAGGACAGGGCTTCGGGCGCCGCAAGCGCGACGCCCTGCGGATTGTTGGCCAGCAGGAAGAAGGGCCGGCCCAGGCGCCAGGAGTCCACATGAGCCCTGACTTCGCCGAGCAATCGAGCCAGGGCTTGCGCAGCGTCGGGGTAGGGCGGATTGCCAAATGGGTTGCCGTTTGACCACTCGGTGTCACCACTGGCGACATCGAGGAAGGCGCCGTCATAGCCCTGCGCCTTGATCTCATCCAGCCGCCGAAACAGGGCCTGCCGCCAGGCCGGCGTCCAGTAGCGGACTGAATAGATGTTCGGCCAGTCCGGGTTCCGCCCGCCGAACCAGTCGGGGTGGGTCCTGTCGAAGAGCTCCGGCGTTTCCCAGGGGGAGGCCTCCGTAAGATCCAGATAGTCCAGGATCAGCTTTCGCCCCTGCGGGTCGGCGAGCTTCCTGTCGAACGGTCGAGCGCCCGTAACCCCGCCCAGAATGATGAGGTCCTGCGGGGCCGAGGCGATGGCGTGTTCGAGCCCAGGCGTTTTGGTGTTGGTGTCGACCAAATAGAGGAACGAGCGGACATCCCTCAGGCTGGTCGGAGGGGCCGCGCTGACCGGCGCGATCGCAAGCCAGCCAACGAGCCCTGCGGCGAGGGCGAAAAAAAAAGCAAGCCGCCGGCGTGCGCCCTTGCCGATCTCGGCGGCTCCGTCACGGCTGCGCTTCATGAGCGACGCCCAGGAGATAGCGCGCATAGTCGCACTTGCCGATGGCCTGACTCAGCCGCACCAATTGTTCCCCATCGATGAAGCCTTGTCTGAAGGCGATTTCTTCCGGGCAGGCGATTCGGAAGCCCTGCCGCTTTTCCAGTGTGCTGACGAACTCAGCGGCTTCGAGCAGACTGTCGGGCGTTCCGGTATCCAGCCAGGCGAAGCCGCGCCCCATGATCTCGACGTTCAGCTGTCCGGCTTCCAGATAGGCCTGGTTGACGTCGGTGATCTCGTACTCGCCGCGCGCAGACGGGCGAAGCTTTGCTGCGATGTCCACGACCGACGCATCGTAAAAGTAAAGGCCCGTCACGGCCCAGTTCGATTTTGGCTGGGCCGGCTTTTCCTCGATCGACAAGGCGCGGAAATCGCGGTCGAACTCGATCACGCCGTAGCGCTGAGGATCCTCGACGCGGTAGGCGAACACAGTGGCTCCCTCGGTTCTGGTGGCCGCCGCGCTCAGGCGCTGCGGCAAGCCATGGCCGTAGAAGATGTTGTCGCCCAGGATCAGCGCGCAGCGGTCCTCGCCGATGAAGGTCCGCCCGATCACGAACGCCTGCGCCAAGCCTTCCGGGCGCGGCTGCTCGGCATAGCTGAAGTTCATGCCCAGCGCCGATCCGTCCCCCAGAAGGCGCTGGAAATTCGGCAGGTCCGAGGGCGTGGAAATGATCAGAACGTCGCGTATCCCCGCCAGCATCAAGGTGGACAGCGGATAGTAGATCATCGGCTTGTCATAGATCGGCATCAGCTGCTTCGAGGTCACCAGCGTCATGGGATAGAGACGCGTGCCGCTGCCGCCAGCCAGAATGATTCCTTTCAAGGTCGACCTCCGAGCGTGGGCTTTGGTCCGAAGAGCTGGTCCAGGCATCTGGCCATCGAGATGCTCGCCGGCGGGGTTCGAAGGCCGAATATGTCGGCGAGTCGGTCGCAGGCGAGGCGGGAATTGGCGGGGCGGGCGGCGGCGGTGGGATAGGCCGAGCTGGGAATCGGCTCGACCTTGGCGCTGGGTTGGCCCCGCGCAGCCAGGCCCAGCATGATTTCCTCGGCGAACGCGCGCCATGACATGGCGTCCGGCCCGGCCAAATGGGTGACGCCGGCGAAGGCTGGATCCCAGCCCGAGCTGGCGATCCGCTCCGCCAAGGCCAGGACGGCGTCGGCGATGTCGTCGGCCGAGGTCGGGCATCCGATCTGATCATCGACCACGCGCACGAGGTCCCGCTCGCTGGCCAATCGCGCCATCGTCCGCAGGAAATTGGAGCCAAAGGGCGAATAGACCCAGGCGGTGCGCAGGATGATGTGCTGCGGATTGGCTGCGGCGACCTCGAGTTCGCCTGCCAGCTTGGACCGCCCGTAGACGCTGCGCGGTCCAGGCGGGTCGTCTTCAACGTAGGCTGAAGGCTTGGTCCCATCGAACACATAGTCGGTCGACAGATGGATGACCGGCGCGCCGATGGCCGCGGCGGCCCGCGCCACCTGGGCTGCGCCGTCACGATTGATCGCGAAAGCCAGGTCCGGTTCGCTTTCGGCGCGGTCGACGGCGGTGTAGGCGGCGGGATTGATGACGATGTCGGGGTGGATGGCGGCGATGGACGCTGCGATATGCTCAGGCTGCGCAAGATCGATCTGGCTCCGATCGCTGGCGATCACAGTCAGGTTCGGGTAGCGCGCGGCGGCCTGCCTCAGGCTCGTCGCCACCTGGCCCTGCGCCCCGATCACGAGCAGCCGAGGCTTCATGCCGGCAGCAGGCCCAAGCGCTCGCCCGCATAGACACCGCGCCGAAGCGGTTCCCACCAATCGCGCCGTGACAGATACCAGGCGACCGTTTTCTCGATGCCGGTCTCGAAGGTCTCCTCGGCGCGCCAATCCAGCTCGGTCTCGATCTTCGCGGCGTCTATAGCGTAGCGCTGGTCATGCCCCGGCCGATCGGTGACGAAGGTGATCAATCGCTCGTGCGGCCCCCCTTGCGGACGCATCTCATCCATCAGGGCGCAGATCCGACGCACCACGTCGATGTTTCGCCGCTCGTTGCCGCCGCCGATATTGTAGGTCTCGCCCGGCCGGCCGCGCTCCAGCACCCTGACCAGCGCCTTGGCGTGGTCCTCGACATAGAGCCAGTCGCGCACGTTTTCTCCGGTTCCGTAGACCGGCAGGGGCTGGCCATCCAGAGCCGAGAGGATCGTCAGCGGAATGAGCTTTTCCGGGAAGTGGTAGGGGCCGTAGTTGTTCGAGCAGTTGGTGATGATCACCGGGAGCCCGTAGGTCCGGCGCCAGGCCATGGCGAGATGATCCGAAGCCGCCTTGCTGGCCGAGTAGGGCGAACTCGGATCATAGGGACTGGTTTCGGTGAAGCGGCCGTCAGAGCCCAGAGACCCGAATACCTCGTCGGTGGAGACGTGAATGAAGCGAAACCGCTCCGCCCGGCCGGGTTCGGCCCTGGCCAGGCGTCGCCGCGCCGCCTCCAGGAGCGTGAAGGTCCCGACGATGTTGGTGTCGACGAAGACCCGAGCCCCGGAAATCGACCGGTCTACATGGCTTTCCGCCGCGAGGTGGATCACCGCGTCCGGATCATAAGTGTCGAACAGGGCGTTGATCGCCGCCTCGTCGCAAATATCGACTGTTTCGAGATGAAACAGGGGGCTTTGGCTGACCGGTGCGAGCGAGCTGAGGCTCGCCGCGTAGGTCAGCTTGTCGACGACGATCACTTCGCAGCCGAGGTCGCCGATCAAGTGGCGACATACCGCCGATCCGATGAAGCCTGCGCCGCCGGTCACGAAGATGCGCATCAGATCCCCTCCGGGTCGCCGGCCAAGCCCACGGCGAGGGCCGAAGCTCGATAGTCGAAGTAGGCCGGCGATTGGGCGAGGCGAGGCTGGGCCTGGTCTTTCGTGGAAAGGATCGCCTGGGCGCCGGCGAGGCCCCAATCGATGTTCAGGTCCGGATCGTCCCAGGCCAGCCCGCGCTCGCGCTCGCGGTCGTAATAGGCAGTCACCTTGTAGAAGACCTCGCAGTCCGGTTCCTGCGTCGCATAGCCGTGGGCGAAGCCGGGCGGGACCCACAATTGCCGGCCATTCTCTGCCGAAAGCGTGACGGCGACGTGCTGGCCAAAACTCGGCGAGCCCCGCCGGATGTCGACGGCGACATCCAGGATCGACCCGCGCAGGCAGCGAACGAGTTTGCCCTGCGCGGCCGGACCGATCTGGAAATGCAGACCGCGTACGACACCCTGTTGGGCTGAGAAGGCCTGATTGTCCTGCACGAAGGCCAGGCCCGGTTCGAGCGCTTCGAAATGTTCGGCGCGAAAAGCTTCGAAAAAGTAGCCGCGTTCATCGCCGTACCGCGATGGCGTCACAAGGGCCAAACCGTCCATGTCCAGGCGCTCAATCCGCGTCATCGTCCCGATGGTTCCCCAAAGCCCGGCCGCCGCTCCAAGCATAGCAACGATCGGCCTGCACTAAATCAGAATTGCGCAAGCGCCAGCTTGATCGTGGGCAAGTTGTGCGCGCCCAGGTCGCTCGCGCTCTCGCTTGGTCTGCAAAAGCCACGCCATTGAGCTTCCCGGATCTCTTGGAGCGGTGGCCTGCAAACCGCCAGCTGGAACAAGCCGCGCCATGGCTTTCGCTGGGGCCGTCGTTGGCGAGCTGAACCGACGACCGGAACTGGCCCGGATCTTGCTGGCTCGTCCATGTCCGCGCCTACAACCGGCGCTAGTGCCCCAAAAGGAGCTGAACTGTGTCACTTGCGGCGGAATCGACGGATACAATGGCAGATGTTATGCCGTTTACATCGATGAAGAATTTCGACCGATCGGCCGGAGAGGCCCGCCATATCGAGGGATTGGGCCGTGATGTCGGGGGGCGATCCAGCACTGGCCGCGGCCTGCTGGTCGTCGGTCACGCCGACGCGGGTCTGACAGCTTCGCCGATTCCGGTCGATTGGGTGCTGGAAGGCGATCCCGTCGCCACGCGGCTGATTCATTCGACCAGCAAAGACGGAACGGCGACCACGGTCGTCTGGGAATGCACGCCAGGGGCGTTCAACTGGTTCTACGGCGTCGATGAAACCATTCACATTGTCAGCGGAAGCGCGACGCTCACGGAGCCCAACGGGGCGACGCACTACATCAGCCCCGGTTCCATCGTCTATTTCCCGGCCGGAAGTCAGGCCCGTTGGGAAGTGCATGACACCGTGCGCAAGGTCGCGATTTTCCGTCGCCCGATGCCGCGCGCAGCTGGGCTGGTGATGAGGACGGTCGACGCCATTCGTCGCGCACTTTCCGGAAAAGGCCGCCGTCTCGGGATCAGTCTCGAAGCCTGACCCGACCGCGCAAACCCTTTGCGGGGCAAGGGAACTCATCTATCGTCTCGAATGAAGAGCATCGACCATACGGCCGGTTGATCCTGGGCGCGTGTTGTTTTGCTACTGGGGGTCGGCTCGCAAAGCCCTGCGGAGTTTAGCGTGGATCGGATCAGCTATATCGCTGACGAGCCGGCGGTCAGCGCCTATCGGCTGACCTACGGTCTTGGCGAAGATATTACGCAAGACCATGTTCAGAAGCATCTGGACCTTGAAGGCGCTCTCACCGAGGAGCTTCTCGGCTCTGAGCCGGAACAGCGCTGGGCGGTCTTTGAGCGCGCCTATACGCGGCTCTATGCCGAGCTGCCCTGGCTCAACGAGGGCGTCTTTACGCCACCGGACTTTGCCCCCTGGCTGAAGATACTGAAGCCGAACTCGAAGGTTTTCGAGGTCGGCAGCGGCCGGGCGATGCTGCTGCGGTTTCTGGTGCGCCACGGCTATGACTGCACCGCCACCGAGATCACTCGGGAGCGGGGCGAGAAACATATCGCCGATGTCGACGGCATACGCTGGCATCGGACCGACGGGGTCAATCTCGACAACTTCGAGCCGGCCGCCGCCTACGATGTGGTGGTCTCGACTCAGGTTCTCGAACATCTGCACCCTGACGACCTGCCGGCGCACTTTGCGGCCGCGCGCAGGATCTTGAAGCCAGGTGGGCGCTACATCTTCGACACGCCGCACATTGGCACCGGCCCCCACGATCTTTCGAAAGTGATCAAGGCGGAGCGCCCGGTGTTCATGCATTTGCGGGAGTATGATTACGAGGAAATGCAAAGCCTCTTGCGCGCTGCAGGGTATCGCAAGCTGCAGGCCGTCGTGGTCAAAAAGGGTGTTGTAGTGCTGAGCGCCTGGATGTTTTGGTTCTATGTCCTGATCGACAGGATCATCAAGCGACTGAAACTTTCGCCGGCGCGTGAGCGTGCGCTTCGCAACTCGGCGCTGTTCATGAAGATCGGACCCCCGAGCAACATCTGGATTGCGGCGCACGCTTAGATCGCGACGAGTTCGAATCGATCCGATCCGAACTCATAAAGCATCATTGGTTCCGAAATTTTGGAGCGGAATGCTGGCGGAAAGCCGCTTCGCGCCGCTCCTCATCCCGCTTCAGGGGAAAGCCGATTTCGATGCGATCGGCCCAACCGGTCGTTCCCCGCGGAGCATGCGCGCCTGCCGCGCGAGCGGCCGAAAATAGCAGGCGACCAGGGTCCGGTACGCCAGATGTTCATCTCCCGTCAGCCCCGGCGTCACCTCATCGGAACCGAGCGACCGGTAGGAGCCGAACAGGCTATCCCAGAGGGAGAGGCATTCGCCGAAATTCTTGTTCCAATGGTGCGTCTCAGAGCTGTGGTGCACCTGGTGCAGGCTCGGGCTGTAGAAGACCCGATCCAGCGGCCCGAAGTGTAGCCGCACCTGCGAATGTTGCAGGGGCACCAGCACCAGCGCCTGGGCGACCTTGTACGCGGTCGGAATGATGATCAGCATATCCCCATCACCGAACGCGTAGTGACGGCGAAGGAGGCCGAGCGCCACCCCCATGGCCAAGCCTTCACCCACCGCAAAAATCTGGTCTTCGATTGGGTGGGTCCGCAAGGTGGTCAATGGCGTCAGGTAGGTCGACGCATGATGGACCTTGTGCAATTCCCAAAGGAACGGCGCCTCGTGATGCAGGCGATGGATCGCGTAGTGCGCGAGGTCGCGGGGCAGGAACGCCAGCATGTAGGCGAGCACGAGAGCGACGAGGTCTGGCCTCACGGTCGCCTCACCGCCGGGCCAGGTGGCCAGCACGTGCGAAAGCCATACCGCCAGCACGACATTGGTGATCAGCAGCAGGTGGTTGCTGAGCCGATTGACCACGTAAAAGAACAGGTCGATCCGGGTGGAATGGGTCAGCAGCTTGTCCCAGGGGAACAGGAACCGGCCCAGGCCAGACAGCGAAATCCGCTCGCCGACTTGACGAGCATTGAGGGCGTACTGCGCCAGGCACCCGATCAGATAGACCAGCAGACCCGTTCCGGCGATGAAGCCGTGGAACGGATTCGCTTGGTTGAACCAACTGATCGCTCCCTCGATCATGCCCTCGGAGCATCTCCAATTCGCGGGGCCTGAGGCCGCCGCACTCGCCGCTGCGCTGGCCGCAGCCATGGACTCGAATTTTCAGTTGTACGGCGGCCAGCGTTCAGTGCAAACAAGTTTCAACGTTAGGGAGAACCTTGTCGATCTAATTAACCAAAACCATCCGATAGGTCGTGAATTGAATTATTCAGCAAGTTGTTTAACCGACTGTGACCCGGATCGAAGCGCTGTGACGGTGATCAGGAAATATCTCTAAGCGTACCGTTGGTCGCTTTGACCGCCATTGTTCAGTTGACAGGTCTTCAACGTTTCGGAGGGGCAGGAGTTGTTCCGCGTGCCTCCTAGCTAGGAGGCCTATCACCTCGCGAGACGAGTTGAAACGCGGAAACGGGGTTGGTCAGTTCGTCTATAGCGACCCGTTATGGGGCGTCGCGCAATGATGCGGCTTTGCCCGGACAAGGCCGCGCGAGATATTCGCCCGGCCTGAGAGCGACCCGCCCGCCGATTACGATGCCCGCGGCAGGGCGATGCGGACGCGAAGGCCGTTTCCGCCCTGGCCGGGGCCGGCTTGAATTTCGGCCTTCAGCTTGGCGGCGACGGCCTGGACGATCGCTAGGCCCAGTCCGCTGCCAGGCCGGCCTGAATCCCGCTTCAGCCGGTAGAACCGCAGGAAGACACTGCCGAGTTCCGAGTTCGGGATCCCAGGGCCGTCGTCCTCGACCTCGACGATCGTCTGGCCATCCCCATGGGTCAGTCTGACAATCACTGATCCGCCGGGATTGTTGTAGGTGATGGCGTTGTCGACGAGGTTCTTTAGGATTTCTGCCAGCAAGGTCGTGTTCAGGTGAGCCGGGCGAGGCGACGACGCCCCCTCGAAATGGATGCTGACAGCGGCCTTGGCGGCCTGGGGCGTGTGGTGATCGATGACGCTTTCGATCACATCGCGCAGATCGACGGTCTCGACCTCAGCGCTTGCCGGCTCGCCGGCGTCTGCCCGGGCCAACACAAGCAACTGCATCAGGAGATTCTGCAGCCGCTCGACCGCCTCTTCGATATCCTTCAGGGACGCGAAGGCGTCGATATCGCGTGGGAGGCGCTTCGAGAGCACCGCGATATGGACGCGCAGAATCGAGAGCGGCGTGCGCATCTGGTGCGAAGCGTTGGCGGTGAACTGACTCATCGCCTGTTGCAGTCGGCGCGCCTCCAACTCACTCAGCCGCAGGTTTTCCAGCGCCCTGGCCAGGCTGTCGAGTTCGTCGGGACCGCCAGCGGCCTCGACGGGATCGTCCAGTTCCCGACGGCTTAGGCGCGCGATGGTTTCGGTCAGGGCTCGCATCGGGCGGGTCAGGCGTCGACGGACGTTGATCACGGCATAGCCGCCGAAGGCGACCACCAGCACGAGACCGAAGAGCGAGAGCAGCATGTTCCGCAGGGCCGCAGCGCGCAGGTCGTCGGCATAGCGGTAGGCTTCGGCCTGCGCCTGCTGGCCGATAGCGAGGATCGAGCCGAAGGGGCTGTCGCAGAGCGTGGTCCAGTCGCCGCCAGCGATCGCGGGCCTGTTGTTCCCGTCCAGGCTGGCGACCACCGAATCCACATTGGCCTGGGCCTGTCCGGTCGCCCGCTGCGCCAATGCGACGTCCTGGCGGAGTTCGCTGGAAAGTCCCGGGCGCATGAGAATTTCGCCCAGCGCGCCCCAGTCTGCGGCGTAGATGGCGCGATGCCCGACCAAGCTTTCGCGCAACCGGGCGTCGGGTCGCAACCCACTGTTCACGCTGGCGCGCAAGGCGGAGCACTGAAAGCCGTAGTTGTCGCGAATGGACCAGGAAATTCGCCGGATCTGAACCAGTTCGGCCACTCTGGGATCGTCGATCCGGACTGTGTTGTTGACCGCCACAGACGCCGCGTCGAGGGCGTCGATCGACTGGTGGACCGCCGCCCGCCATCCGTCGACCGCGGAAAGGTCGCGCTCGACCCTGGGACGGGCCGCCTGCAGCAACAGGGCCGATCGCGCCTGGGCTTCCTCCTGGCGCGCCTTGCGGATCAGCGCGGCATACCGGCCGCCGTCCGTCAGGTTCAGCGTCTGCAGCGCCGCGAGGGCTTCGGCGACTTCCTTGCCTGCTTTTCGGCCCGCCTGATCCATTGTTGCGCGCGGATCGTCCTGCGTGATCAGCGCGGTCGCGTCCTGGGGGATTTGCGCCCGGACGGCGACGATGGCGTCGATCAAAGTACGGTCGGTGTTGGTGTAGCGGGCGATGGCCAGGGCCTGGGCGTGAACGTTCCAGGCCTGGACCGCCAAAATCGTCGTAGCGACGAACAGGCCTGAAAGCAGGACGCCGATCAGGAAGGTCAGGTAGTTGGTGACCGAAGAGCGAAAGATCACGTCAGTTCGATCATGTATCCAAGGCCGCGCACGGTCTTGATCGACGGCCCGTCGGGCTCGAGCTTCTTGCGCAGCCGCGCGATGTGCACCTCCAGCGCGTTCGGCGTGACCTCGCCGTCGAACCCGTAGATCATGGACAGCAGCCGCTCCTTGGGCAGGACGCCGCCCGCGCTGCCGATCAGGCCCTCCAGCACCGCCCATTCCTTGCGGCGCAGGTCCAGGATTCGTCCTCCGACCGTGGCGATGGCCTTGGACCGGTCGATGGTCAGGTTGCCGAACACCAGGACCGGCGTGGGGTCTCCGTGGTTGCGCCGGAGCAAGGCCCTGACTCTGGCTTCCAGTTCGCCGGCGTCGAACGGCTTGAGCAGGTAGTCGTCGGCGCCAAGGTCGAGCCCCTTGATCTTGTCCGAAACGCCGTCGCGCGCGGTCAGCACCAGGATGGGGATCGTGCAGCGCCGGGCGCGAAGCGCCTTCAAGACCTCGAACCCCGATATGCCGGGCAAGCCGATATCCAGGATGATCAGTCCATAGGGCTCGTCGGCGGCGTAGGCGAGGGCGGTTTCGCCGTCGCTCGCACAGTCCAGAGTGTGCCCGCCCGCCTTGAGCAGCGCCGCCACGCCCCGGGACAGGGCGGCATCGTCCTCGACCAGCAGAATCCTGGACACCATCGCTCCCTTGGTTTCACTGCCGCTCCCTTGGGCCTTGAACCAGCCGGTCGGCGCAGCGTCGGCGCGCACCTAGCCAACGCTAATGCCCCTGCGCCGTCAATTGGCGAGCCGGGATCAGGCAGAACGCCGCCCGCGGCAAGTCGGCGTCTGGCCGTACAAAGAGAAAATTTCTGGCGCGCCACATCGTGACAGGTTGGTGAAAGCTTGCCTGTGCAGAGTGCACTCGCGGTGCTGGCGGGCTGGTTGTCGAGCGGCTGCTACAGGCGCCGCGTCAAGCGGTTCCAAGCCCAGAAAGTCGCCGCGAGCTCGGGGGAGGGGCAAGGCGAATACAATCGAGCGCCCAAAGGCGCACACGAAGGCAATCTATTCGCGCCGATGAGAAACTGAACGGCGCCAAATTCTGGATACGAATGTTTCTACACGCGCAATAGACGCGGGAAACGATGGGGAGGCATCATGAAATCGTCCTTTCTTCTGGGCGGCGCGTCGCTGTTGGCGCTCGCAGCCGGCGCTTCAGCGCACGCCCAAACGGCTCAGCCTGGAGCCGCGGCCAATTCGGCGCCGCAAGCCGTCAGTGAAATCGTGGTCACCGGCTCGCGCATCAGCCGGACCGATCTGAAGGCCGAAAGCCCGGTCTCGACCTTGAGCAGCGCGACGATCGCGTCAGCCGGCCAGCCCTCGCTCGACCGCGTCGTTGGGCAAATGCCTCAGTTCGAGGCGGCGCAGGGCGCAGCGGAGGTGGGCGACGTCCAGGGCAGCATCGGCTTCGGTGGCGGCGCCTCGTACAGCGACCTGCGCGGCATCGGGCGTAACCGCTCGCTGGTCTTGGTGGATGGTCGCCGGCTGATGCCGTCGACGCCAGACGGCGCTATCGACCTCAACACCATCCCGATGGCGATGATCGACAATGTGGAGGTCATCACCGGCGGCGCATCCACGGCCTATGGTTCGGACGCGGTGGCTGGCGTGGCCAACTTCAAGCTTCGCCAGAATTTCTCAGGCGTGCAGCTCAGCGTGCAGCACGGCGCCTCGACCCAGGGCGATGGCGCTACCAATCAATTCTCGGCCCTGATCGGCGGCAAGTTCGACGACGACAAGGGCAAGGCCATGGTCGACTTCGAGTATTCCGATCGTGACGCCGTGGCCGGCTCAGCCAGGTCGTTCTTCACCCAGCCCTCCGTCCGCTTCCTCGGGCGTCCGCCCCAGGGGATAATCTTCGCCGGGGGCTGGGGCTCTGGCGCGACGGCGCCCAGTATCGCCGCGGTGAACGCGGTCCTGGCCGGCTATTCCGGCACGACGCCGATCCCGGGTTCGGGCGCCTATAACGGGGCCATCGGCGTCAATACCGACCAGTCCCTCTACACCAGCGCCCTCCATGGCGTGTGCGCCCAGAACTACAAGGGCGTGGGCTCTGAAAAGGGCGCCACCGTCAATCCGAACTGCACCACGGCCGGGGTTGTGCTGGGTAACTACTTCGCCGTCCAGGTGCCGCTGACCAAATATAACCTGTTCACCAAGGCTGAATACGAATTCAATCCGCACATCACCGGATACATTCAGTTCAACTACTCGGATTCGACTGCGCTCGATCAGACCAGCCCCGGTAGCTCTAAAACCAATGCCGCGGCCTCCCAGGTGCTGAAGATCCCGGTCAGCAATCCCTACGTCCAGTCCAACGCCGCGCTGATGTCGCTGCTGAATTCAGCCTATGGCGGCGCACCGCCGGCAGGGTCGTCGTTCTACTACTCCAAGCTGCTCTATGGCTGGGGCGACCGGGTCCAGGACTTCCACTACTCGGTCTGGCAGGCCCTGGGCGGCCTGAAGGGCGATATTCCCGGCACCCCGTTCACCTGGGACTTCTACACGTCCTACGGCCGAAGCGACTATACTGGCCAGGCGCACGGCGATATCAGCATCGCCGGGATCAACAACATTCTGGCCAACGAAGGCGTCAATGGCTGCAACTGGAACCCGTTCGGCGTCCAGACCGTCAGCACGGCCTGCCGGAACTACGCCGGGCGGACCGACAACACCACCGACGCGCTAACCTCCAAGGACGTCGAGTTCTCGATCCAGGGGCCGGTGTTCCACCTGCCCGCCGGCGCGGTGAAGGTCGCCCTGGGCGCCGACTACCGCCAGTCGCAATACAGCTATCAGCCGGACTCGCTGTTCGTGACGGGAGATTCACTGGCGTACGGCAGCGACACTCCTTCGCATGGCGAGCAGGACGCCAAGGAGTTGTTCCTCGAGGCGCTGGTCCCCGTGTTGAGCGAGCAGCCCTTCGCCAAGGACGTGTCGGTGGACGTGGCCTACCGCTACTCCAAGTACAACAGCTTCTCCGGCCAGAGCACCTGGAAGGCCGACGGCAGTTGGACCGTGGTCAACGGCTTCCGCCTGCGCGGCGGCTACTCGGTCGCCATTCGCGCGCCCAGCCTGGCCGACCTCTATGTCGGCCAATCGGTGAGCAACGAGAACGTCACCAGCGATCCCTGCGACGCCCAGAGCAGCTATCGCACCGGCGCGAATGCGGCCAAGATCCAGTCCCTGTGCGCGGCGCAAGCAGCCGCGGCCGGCGCGTCGAGCTATACCTATAACGGCGGGGTGGTTTCGATCCCGATCCAGTCGGGCGGCAACAGCCTGCTGCAGCCGGAGACCGCCGACACCTGGTCCCTGGGTGCTGTGTGGCAACCCATCCATGGGCTGAACATCTCGGTCGACTACTACAACATCGATATTTCGGGCGCGATCGCCAGCCTCTCGCCGAACCAGATCCTGACGGACTGCTATGGCACGGCCGCCAATCCGTCCTTGTCCGCAAGCAACGCGTTCTGCCAGCGGATCCAGCGCGACTCCAGCACCGGCACCATCGCGCTGCTGACTTCGGGCACGTTCAACTTCAACACCATCAAGCTGGACGGGGTCGATACTCAGGTCGACTACACATTCGAGCTGGGCGATCTGGGACTGCCCGAGGGCTCCGGACGGGTCACGGTCGGCACGATCGTCTCGTACCTGAACCATTTCACCGTCACCCCGTCCGACGGCACCGGCGCGGTCGAATACTCCGGCAAGGTGACCGACGGGCTGGTGACCTCGGACGGCGAAAATCTCTACAGCCACCCGCACTGGAAGGCGAACAGCTCGATCACCTACAACAAGGGGCCGTTCACCGGCTCGCTGCGCTGGCGCTACATCGGCGGTATGGACAATCTCGACCTGCCGGGTTCGAGGGTCTCGGCGGTGAACTACTTCGACATCGACGCTCACTACGCCGTCAAGAAGGATTGGGTGCTGAGTGCAGGGATCAACAACCTGGCCGACCAGGGCCCGCCCTTCATCAGCACGCTGGAGCTCAGGACCGACGCCGCCACCTATGACGTGATCGGACGGACCTGGTATGTCGCGGCCAAGGTGAAATTCTGACACGTGGCAGGGCGCCCGCCGGAACTTCGGCGGGCGCCCTTGCTGACGGCGATGTGAAACGCGAACGCCTTGTTGTTCGACCTGCCCTGTTGGTGTGAATTCCTTGCGAGATGAAATGAAGTCCGCCTCGAGAGCCGGGTCGATCTATTCAGTTATCATGGTCGTCAGTGGTAACTTTATAGAAATGTTCGATTTCTTCCTATTCGGACTCTATGCTTATCACATCGCCGCTACCTTCTTTCCAGCCAAGGACGAACTGGCGTCCCTGCTGAGCGCCTTTGTGGCGTTTGGAGCGGGTTTCCTCATGCGCCCTCTCGGGGCGATCGTGCTGGGCGCCTATGTCGACGCCGTGGGCCGTCGCAAGGGCCTGGTGGTCACCTTGGGCCTCATGGCCTCTGGGACACTGCTGATCGCGCTGGTGCCCGGCTATGCCCAGATCGGGCTGCTGGCTCCGGTTCTGGTCGTCATTGGCAGGCTTCTGCAAGGGTTTTCGGCGGGCGTCGAACTGGGCGGAGTCTCGGTCTATCTGTCGGAAATCGCGGCTCCAGGCCGCAAGGGCTTCATGGTCTCATGGCAGTCCGCCAGCCAGCAGGTGGCTATCATCGCCGCCGCGGGCCTCGGTTTCGCGCTGAACCGGGTGTTGTCCAGTCACGACATAGCCGCCTGGGGATGGCGCATCCCGTTCGCCCTGGGCTGCGGATTGATCCCGTTTCTGCTCGTGATCAGGAGTTCACTGCAGGAGACCCCCGAGTTCCTCGCGCGCGCGCGCCATCCGACCTTCATGGAGGCGGTGGCTTCGATCAGGGAGAACTGGAGGCTCGTCCTCGGCGGAGCCATGCTGGTCGCGATGACGACGGTGTCATTCTACCTGATCACCGTCTATACGCCGACCTACGGCAAGTCCGTGCTCAAGCTCGGCGAGATGGACAGCCTGATTGTCACGGTCTGCGTCGGCCTTTCCAATTTCCTGTGGCTGCCGGTGATCGGCGCTCTCAGCGACGCGATTGGGCGACGTCCCATATTGCTTTTCTATTCCTGCCTTGCGGTGGTGACGCCCTATCCGGCGCTGACCGTGCTGGCGCATGCCCCGAGTTTCTCCAAGATGCTGGTCGTCGAGCTGTGGCTGTCCTTCGTCTATGCGGGCTACAACGGCGCCCTGGTGGTCGCCCTGACCGAGATCATGCCCAAGGACTTCAGGACCACCGGCTTTTCACTGGCCTATAGTCTGGCCACCGCGATCTTCGGCGGCTTCACCGCGGCGGTGTCGACCTGGCTGATCCAGGCGACGCACGACAAGGCGGCTCCGGGATTGTGGATGTCGTCGGCGGCCGTCTGCGCGGTGGTCGCGGTGCTCATGCTGAGCAAGACCTTCAAGGCCGCGCAAGCCAGCGCAGAGCCGCGGCCGGCCTGACGGGACGAGGCGGGTTCAATCGTCGATCGGAACGCTGACGATGAACTTGAAGATCCACTGGTCGGGCTCGCCGGAGTAGCCACGTCCGATTCCGAGGTTCAGGTCCCACTTGCCGAGGCTGGTGTCGGCGGTGAGGAATGTGCTGTGGCCCTGGCCGGCGGGGGATAGGACGGTCTTGAGGGCGTGGAAGTCCCCGACGCCGTTATAGCTCTCGACCCCCAGGGCGAGATTGTTCGAGACCTTGTAGCTGGCCTTGGTGGCAAGCTGCAGGCTGGGCGCCTCCGAATGAGGTCCGCTCACAACCCAGTCGAGATTGGCGTTGACCGCCAGGTCCCATGGGCCGTGCCGCCACCCCGCGATACCCTTCAGTTCCGCGTTCCACGGATTGACGTCCAGCGAAGGCCGCACGGCTCCGATCTCGAAGTTCGCGCCCCAGTACCAATCCTGATTTGCCGGCCGCGGCGCGATGTATTTGATCCGCGCCTTTACGCCATCCATGCGGAACTGCCGGTCGGCGATGGTTCCCAGCGGCAAGTACAGACCCAGTTCGACATTGGGCGTCAAGCCGTAGGAAAACTCCGGCGTGACGCGGTAGCGATAGTCGGGCTGCTGCTCCTGAGGATATTGGACCGGCGAGGCCTGGCCCCAGACGTAGTTGTTGTGGATGTCCAGGCCGAACTGGCCAGGCTTGTCCATATCATCTTCATAGACTTGGATTTCTTCAGGCGCTGCGAATGCGCGCGCAGACGGCGCAGCAATCCCGAGCATCGCCGCGAGGGCCAGAAGGCAATGCTGTGTTGGAACCCGCCCGGCGAGGTCGGCGGTGCGGTCAAGCCTCACCAAAGGAGGACTCCTGCAGAAAGGGCGGCAGTTCCAGCGTCACGGCTGGCGGGCGTCTTGCCCAAGCGCCATGCGCCTCAAGACCCCGTCCTTGCTGACGTAGTGGTGGAACAGGGCGGCCAGCGCATGGAGCAGGGCCAGGATCATGATCAGATCCGCGCCCAGCCCATGCAGATCGCCAAGGCGCTCGGCCCATTCGTGCTCAGAAGACGGCGACATGCCGCCCAGCTTTGGCAAATGGATCAGCCCAAAAAAGCTGTCGCCGCGCAGCAGCTCGGTGGTGACGCCGCCGGCGACGACGGCGACGACAGCAGCGTAGAGAAATCCATGCATCGCTTGCGCCGTGACGCGCCAGATTCCCTGGTTCGCCGGAGGCAGGCGCCGGCCTGACCGGAGCCGCCACCAGATACGAACGGCCATGGAGAACAGGATCGCAGCGCCGATCACCAGGTGCATCGAACGGGCGTCGACGCGCGGAGCGCCCTTTGCGAACCAGTCGATCGTCTGACCGCTCGCCCATTGGCAGACAATCAGAACCGCGACCAACCAGTGCAGCGCAATCGTGGTCGCGTCATAGCGTTCGGATTCGTTCATGGGAGCACACTGCCGCGCTATTCTGACACTAACCTGACTTTTCCGGCGCAGCCTCGAATTCGATCAGTTTAGCTGAGGGCGCCGCCATTCGAGGCTTGGCTCATTCGCCGGCCTGCGTGTTGGCGGCCGCTTCGAGCTTGGCGTTGAATCTGGTCAGGTCGTTCGCCTGCAGGGCCTGCCATTTGGCCAGCACTGCGTCCAACTGGGCGTGCAGGGACTGGTACATCGCCCTGTGCTGAGCGGTGGGCGCGGTGTCGGCGTCCTCCAGGGCAAGGGCGAAGGAGGCGAACTGCTCGTTCAACATGCCGGGGAAAGCGAGATTGGCTTCCGAACCCTTCATGTTGACCTGCATCAGCGCCTGCTCGATCGGATCGAGCGCGCTATTCAGCCGGTCAGCCTCGGCGATCAGGGCCGGCGCCGACTTCTTGCCGGCCATGGCTTGCTTGGCCCCAGCCAGGTCGGTTCTCGTCTTGCGCACCGCGTTGACCGCCTTGTGCAGCCGGTCGATGTCGGCCTCGGTCGCGACCGCCAGATCGGTCTTGGCCCGGATCGCAGCGTCAGCGTCGTGCAGCCGCGGGTCGGCGACCACGGTCAGGGGGGCGGTCAGGGTCTGGCCGCCGACGCTGAGCTTGACCTGATAGCGGCCCGGGGGAACCAGCGGGCCGCGCGGGGTCGGCCCGGAATAGAAGGCGCCGGGGATCTGGGCCGGATCGCTCATCCGAAGATCCCAGACCAGGCGGTTCATGCCCGCCTTGGCCGGTATGCGGTCGTCGGGCACGATCTGGTCGGGCCACTCCGGCGGCTGCACCTCCTTGTCGCTCTTGGCGCTCGACAGGTGCCGCACGACAGCGCCGTCCGCGCCCAGGATGTCGATGGTCAACTCGCCCTGGGGTTCCGCCTTCAGCACATAGTCGATCAGCGCCCCGGCCGGAGGATTGTCGCCGACGGGCCGGCGGGAATCGACCTGATCGGGGTAGTGCAGTCGAAGCGCGGTCTGCGGCGCATACAGCACCGCGGCCTGCCGGTCGGTGTCCGGCCCGATCTGGCGCAGTGGGTTGAGGTCGTCGAGCACCCAGAACGAACGGCCATGGGTGGCGGCCACAAGGTCGTCGCCCTTGATGGCGAGGTCGTGGACCGGGGTCGCCGGCAGATTCTGCTGCAGGCTTTGCCAAAGGCCGCCGTTGTCGAACGAGACGAACACGCCCTTTTCGGTTGCAGCGTAGAGCAGGCCCCGGCGCACCGGATCCTCGCGCACCGCATGGACCACGGCGCCGTCCGGCAGGCCGGCGGTGATCGCCGTCCAGGTCTTGCCGCCGTCCGCGGTCCGGTAGGCATAGGGCTTGATGTCGTCCAGCTTGTGCCGGTCGACCGCCAGATAGGCGACGCCGGAGTCGTGCGGCGAAGGCTCGACCATGCTGATCGTGCTCCAGGCCGGCAGGTCCTTGGGGGTCACGTCGCTCCAGTGTGCGCCGCCATCAGAGGTGACGTGCACCAGGCCGTCGTCCGATCCCGCCCAGAGCAGGCCCTGCTTCACCGACGATTCCGCCAGGGCGAAGATGGTGTCGTAATATTCGACGCTGGTGATGTCCTTGGTCAGCGGGCCGCCCGAGGCGATCTGCTTGGTCTTGTCGTTGCGGGTCAGGTCGCCGCTGACGATCGTCCAGCTGTTTCCGCGATCGGTCGACTTCCACACCACTTCCGAGGCTGCATAGAGCACGTCCGGATTGTGCGGCGACAGCAGGAGCGGCGAGGTCCAGTTGAACCGGTGCAGCAGCTCCGACGCCGGGTGGCCGGAATTGTCCACCGGCCAGGGGCTGATGTCCTGGTCCTGCTCCTTGGCCTTGTCGTAGCGGGCGAACTGGTTCTCGGCGTCGCTGTAGATGATCTTGGGGTCGCGCGGATCGCCGACCACAAAGCCGCTCTCTCCGCCGCCGGCCGCGAACCAGTCGCGCTCGGTGATCACGCCCTCGTCGTCATAGCTGGCGATGGCGACGTTGGAGTTGTCCTGCTGGGCGCCGTAGATCCAGTAGGGCCAGCCGGGGCTAACCGAGACGTGGTAGTACTGGCCCGTGGGCTGGTTGTCCTGGGTCGACCAGGTCAGGCCGCCATCGAGCGAGATGCTGGCCCCGCCGTCGTTGCAGTTGATCAGCCGGCGCGGGTCGGCCGGATCGATCCAAAGGCCGTGGTGGTCGCCGTGGGTGGCCGACACCAGGCCGAAGCTTTTGCCGCCGTCGGTCGACTTCAGCATGCCGGTGTTGAGGGCGTAGACCGTGTCGACCGACTTCGGGTCGGCGTAGATCTTTGAGAAGTACCAGGCGCGCTGGCGGATGCGGCCGTCTTCGCTGATCCGCTTCCAACTGGTTCCGGCGTCGTCCGAGCGATAGAGTCCGCCGTCCTTGGCCTCGATCATCGCATAGATGCGGTGCGGGTCCGCCGCCGAGACCGAGACGTCGATCCGGCCCAGCATCCCTTCCGGCAGGCCGTGCCCCTTGAGCTCGGTCCAGGTTGCGCCGCCGTCGGCCGAGCGATAGAGGCCGCTGCCGGGCCCGCCGCTGGAGAAGTTCCAGGGTTGGCGCTGGGCCTGCCACATGGCCGCATAGACGATCTTGGGGTTGCTGGGGTCGAAGGTGACGTCGATGGCGCCGGTGTGCTCGTCCTTGTAGAGCGTCTTGGTCCAGGTCTTGCCGCCGTCGGTGCTGCGGAACACGCCGCGCTCGCTGTTGGGCCCGAAGGCGTGGCCCATGGCCGCCACCAGCACGATGTCGGGATTGGTCGGATCGACGATCACCGCCCCGATCTGGCGGCTGTCCGTTAGGCCGATATGGCTCCAGGTCTTGCCCCCGTCCGCCGACTTGTAGACCCCGTCGCCATAGGTGATGTCGCCGCGCAGCGCCGCCTCGCCCGAGCCGACATAGATCACCTCGGGATTGGACGGGGCCACGGCGATGGCGCCGATCGAGGACATGGGCTGGCTGTCGAAGATAGGCTTCCAGCTGTTGCCGGCGTCGGTGGTCTTCCAGACCCCGCCTGCGGCGGCGCCGAAATAGAAGGTGTCGGGGGCGCCCGGAACGCCGGTCACCGCCAGGGCCCGCCCGCCGCGATAGGGGCCGATCCCGCGCCATTGCAGGGCCTTGAACAGCGCTTGGTCGACCGGAGCGCCGTGCGCCGGCGCCGGATCGGCGGCGAAGGCTGGAGCAGCGACGATCAGCGCGAGCGCCGCGAGGCCGGGCATGGCGAGGCGCGAGCAGGAACACATGAGGTGAGCGGTCATAGAAATTCCTCCATCGCGGCTTCGCCGTCTGGCTCGACCATAGCGGCGTTCGAAGCGCCGTCCACCCCTAGAGCTTGTAGCTCAGGCGAAGCCACACCGTCCGCGCCGGTAGGAGATAGAAGGACCCGCTGCCGAATTCGCTGGCCGTCACCGGCGGCCGCTGGTTGGTCAGATTCGTGCCCTCGACCTGCACCAGATAGCGGCCGAAGCGATAGCCGACGCTGCCCGCCAGGGTCGCGTAGCCGCCGACTGGCGCTGTGTTCTCCTCGTCCAGGTAGCGGCGACCGACATAGTTGGCGACCAGGGTCGCGTTAAGTCCGTGGCGCGGCGTGTAGAGGACGCCGGCGGAAGCCAGAACCTGCGGCGACAGCGGCAACCGCCGTCCGGCGACATCGACGGTGAGGCCCGTGTCGTCGTCGACAAACAGGTATCGGGTGTAGCGGGCGTCGTGCCAGGCGAAATTGCCGGCAAGAGCCAGATCGGGCGTAACCTGATAGCGCAACTCGAACTCGGCGCCTTTCAGCCGCTCGCCGCCGGCGTTGACCAGGGCGCCGGAACTGGTGGCGACCACCAGGTTGTGGAAGTTCAGCAGGAACAGTTCGGCCTGATAGCTGAGCCGCCCGCCGGCGAGCGCGCCCTTCAAGCCCACCTCGTAGCTCTGGGCCGTCTCTGGGCGCAGCACGTCCGGCGTATAGTCCGGGCCGAAGTCGAGCGCCGAGGGTTTGAAGGCGTCGCGGAAATCGGCATAGGCCACGGCTTCGTCCTTGCCCTGGCTCCACAGCCGGTAGCTGGCGCCGAGGGTTTCGGAGATCCGCGCCTCGGTGCGGCTGGAGGATGCGGCCGCAAGCTGGGGCGGGGGCAGGACCAGGTCGCTGGAGGCCTTGGCCTCGCGAGTTTCGTTGATCCTGATGCCTGCGGTCACGTCCCAACGCGCGTCCGGCTTCCAGTCCACTTGCGCGTACTGACCGGCGAACAGGCGGCGATCGTTGACCGCCCCGATCTCGTTGACCACCAGCTGCGAGGTCGGCGGCGGCGTCACCGCCCCGCTGAGCGGCACGTTATAGGCGCTGTTGCCGTTCAGGGTGGTCTGCCAGCCATGCCCGTAGAGAAGGTCGGCGCCGATCACCAGGGTCGTGTCCCCGCCGAAGGCATGGGTCAGGTGGGTGTCGGCGTAATCGTCGTCGATGTGGCGGCGCTGGCTTTGAGTGTCGGCGTCGCCGCTGAGGTCAGGATGCAGGAAGGCGCGGATGTCGGTGATGTCCGAGTGCGCAAGCGAGACCAGGCTGTCCCAGGTTCCCCACGCCGTTGGCTGCGAATAGCCGACCGCCAGATGATACTGGTTCTGGTCGATGCGGGCGTCGGCCGGATTGAAGTTGGCGTTGACCGGGGTCAGCGTCGTCAGCCTCTGGCCCTCGCGGATCACCGGGCTCGTCGGGGTGTCGCGAACGAAGGTGATGTCGCCGTCGAAGGTCAGCTTGCCGCCGCCGACATCCAGGGCTGCGCGATACAACGCATGGCCATTGGCGGCGGCTTCGCGCTTGTCGGCGGAGCCGAGGCTCTGGCCGTCCACAGCGAGCGACTGGCGCAGGTTTCCCAACTGGGGCAACGCCATGGAGGCGGACCCTCGCGCAGAGCTGTAGCTTCCGTAGGCGATGTCGACCTGGTTCGCCGCTTCGCCGGCTGGATAATGCAGCGCCTGCACTACGCCGACGAAGGAGGTCGCGCCGTACATGACCGGGGCTGCGCCCTTGAGCACCTCGACGTGCGAGACGTCGTTGAAGTCGAGGGTGGTGATCATGGGGTTGAAGGCGCCGCCCCAGGGCACGCCGTCGACGACCAGCAGGAAGGCGTCGAACTCGTGCAGGCCCCAGAAGGACGGTACGGCGCTGGACGGGCCTGCATCCCCGCCGGGCGGCGCTTCGACACCCGGAGTCAGGCTCAGGACCTCGGCCATGTTCGAGGGCTTTCGCGCGTTCAACTCGTCGGCGGTGATCACCGAGATGTCGGCGGGAACCTGATCGGCGGGCTCCGGCGTGCGGGTCGCCGTGACGACCACGGTGTCGATCGGGGCCGACGCGGCGAGCGCAGGCGCCGCCTGCAGCCCGGCTCCAGCCAATACGGCGCCCGAAGCCGCCGCCAACCAAACAGAACGCATCATGCTACTCGACTCACTATGACCATCGGCCGGCTCAGGCCGCCGGCGATAGCGACGCCTTCAAGGCGGACCACCGGGCCAGCGCCGCTTCGAGGGCCTGGCTGGTCTTGGCGAAGCCGGCCAGATCGTCGGGTGTCGGGGCGCCGTCAGCCCCGTCCACGGCCGTGGCCAGCTTGTCGAGCTGTTCGGCGATGTCTGCAAGGCCGTCGACGGACGGGCTGGCGCGGCCGACCATCTTGCGCGGACTGTCGGTCGGAATGTCGGCTAGGGCGTCCAATTGGGCCGCCTTGGCCAGGAGGCCAGCTTGGTGGGTCGCATCGGCGGCCTGGATCTGAACCTTCAGCGCGGCCTGCTGCTTGGCCGCCTCGGTCAAGGCGGCGTGGATGCGCAGGCGCGACTGTTCGATCTGGCGGGCGAGGGCGAATTCGGCCTGGAGATCGGCGGGCGTCGCCTTGACGCGTGGATCGGGCAGGATTTCCAGAGGCTGGCGCCAGCTTTTGCCGTCCACCGTCAGCTCTACAGTGTAGCGTCCCGGCGGCGCCCAGACGCCTTCGTCCTCGTCGCCAAGGCCGTCGGGCTTGGCGTAGTGCAAGTCCCAGACGAAGCGGTGCTGGCCGGGGGTGGCCGATGGCGAGCCGGGGCGAACCACCCACTCCGGCGCCGCATCGATCTTGGCCAGGTCCGGCGCCGGGGCCGGGTCTGTGCTGGCGAACCGCGCCACAGGCGTCCCCTGGGCGTCGAGGATGGCGACGGTCACATGGGCCGGCGAGGCTCCGGCGGCCACCACATAGTCGATATAGGCGCCGTCGGGCGGGTTCTGGGCGATCGGCTCGTCCTTGGGCATGGGCGTGCCGACGAACGGCGGCTCGTGCAGGCGGATCGCCGGCGCCGGAGTGAACAGGCGCGCGCCGGCGGAGGCGTCCGCAGCCAGGGCGCGCAGGGGGGCGATGTCGTCCATGACGTAGAAGCCGCGTCCGTGGGTGGCGATCACCAGGTCCGCATCGTGCAGGGTGATGTCGCGCACCGAGGTCCGCGGCAGGCCGCTCTGCAGGGGCTGCCAGTGATCGCCGTCGTCGAACGAGACGAAGGCGCCGCGCTCGGTCCCGGCATAGAGCAGGCCCTTCTGCGCCGGGTCTTCGCGCACCACATTGACAGCGTTCAGCACGCCGCCCTCGGCGAGGCCTGCGGTGATCGGAGTCCAGGTCTTGCCGCCGTCGCGGGTGCGATAAATATAGGGCGCGAAATCGTCCAGCCGGTGGCGGTCGACGGCGATATAGGCGACCTCCGGGTCGAAATGCGACGGCTCGACAGTCCCGACCTTTGACCAGGCGCCGAGCGCCTTGGGGGTGACATTGTCCCAGGTCTTGCCGCCATCGCGGGTGCGCCAGACCAGACCGTCGTCGGTGCCCGCCCAGATCAGCCCATCCTTCACAGGCGAAGGACCGATGTCGTAGACCACGCCCCGACGCGGCCCGCGCACCGAGGTGTCGGCGATGGTTGCGGCGTCGAGGGTCGTGGGGACCTGCGGATTTGGGCGGGTCAGATCCGGGCTGATCGGCTTCCAGGACTGGCCGCCGTCGGTGGTGGCGAAGACGCGCTGGTTGCCGAAATAGAGGGTGTGGTCGCGCTTGCCGAAGGTCAGCGGCAGGGTCCAGGTCCCCCGATAGTTGTCCGGGAAGGCCAGGGTCGGGTCGACGCTGCGGGTCTGGCCGGAGCGCAGGTCCAGCTTGTCCACCCGGCCGCCATAGACGGTGTCCGGATCGTCCGGGTCGGGCGCGATTTCGTCGCTTTCGCCGCCGGCGGTGACCTCGTGGAACTCGGTCATGTTGATGCCGTCGACCTGGCTGTCGGTGCGGCTGGGCACGCCAGCGGCGCCAGAGTCCTGCTGGGCGCCATAGACCCGGTAGGGGAAGCGATTGTCGGTGGCCACATGGTAGAACTGGCCGGTCGGCTGGTTGAACCACGAACTCCAGGTCGCCCCGCCATTCATGGTCACCAGCGCGCCCTGGTCGACGCCCAGGATCCGCCGGTCGGTGTTGTTGGGGTCGATCCACAGGACATGGAAGTCGTCGCCGGTGGGGTCGCCCTTGACCGGGGTGAAATGGGCGCCGCCATCGTCCGAGCGTAGCACGATGGTGTCGCACACCCAGACCCGGTCGGCGTTCTTCGGATCGACCGTAATGCCGCCGAAATACCAGCCGCGGTTCCAGATGCGCTTGTCGTCGCTGACCTTGGCCCAGGTGGCGCCCGCGTCGTCGGAGCGGAACAGGCCGCCCTCTTCGGCGTCGACCAGGGCGAACAGGCGGTCCGGCTTGGCGGGCGTGACGGCGATGCCGATGCGGCCGGGCGAGGCGGGCAGGCCTTGGCCGCCGATCGCGGTCCAGGTCTTGCCGCCATCGACGGACTTGTAGAGGCCGCCGCCGGGGCCGCTGGAGGGCGGATAGACGTTCCATGGCGGCCGGCGGGTTTGCCACAGGGCGGCGTAGACCACGTCCGGATGGCCTGGCTGGAAGGCCAGGTCGATGGCGCCGGTGTCGGCGTCCTTGAACAGGGTCTTGGCCCAGGTCTTGCCGCCATCGGTCGAGCGGAACACGCCCCGCTCGGCGTTGGGGCCGTAGGGATGGCCGAGCGCCGCCACCAGCAGTGCATCGGGATCACGCGGATCGACCAGGATCTTGCCGATGGCCTGGGTGTCGGAAAGGCCGATGGCGGCCCAGCTGGCGCCGCCGTCGACAGACTTGAACATGCCGACGCCCTGGGCGATGTCCGAGCGCATGTCCGCTTCGCCGGTGCCGACATAGATCACGCCGGGCGCGGACGGGGCCACGGCGATGGCGCCGATGGAGCCGACCGGGGCCGAATCGAATATCGGCGCCCAGGTGCGGCCGGCGTCGTCCGTTCGCCAGACACCGCCGTTCACCGCCCCGAAGTAGAAGCGCTGGGGTTTGTCCGGCGCGCCGTCGACCGCCAAGACTCGCCCGCCTCGAAACGGCCCGATCGAGCGCCAGTGCAGGTCCTGGAACAGGGGCGGGTCAACGCCCGCGGCATGGGCGGCGCAAAGCCCGCCCGAGGCGATCGCGGCGAGCGCTGCCGCGGCCATGATCTTGGTTGTGCGTCTGGTCATGGTCGCTCCGGAATCGGGACGGGAGCTTGGCCGCGCGGGGCGAGGCGCGTCAATCGGGCAGCTGCGCCTTGACTCTCCATTTCGACTGCAGCGCCATCCGCAGCCAACATCTCCTGGGCTTGTCAGTCGCCGCTATCAGGCGCCCTGGGCCTGTGGCGGCGCCGGGCGGTCATGTGCTTGACCTGCATGCGGCAGTGGATGCTGACGACCCGCGTCAAGCAGCAAATTCGAGATCACCGAGGCGCTGGCTTTGCGCCCGGCGGGTGGCCAAACGCCAATGGCGCGACGGCGGCGCCCGTCGAGCCCGCGGCGACAGCGTTGTAGAGGGCCGTTGCCGCCGGGCTGTAGGTGATGGCCTCCGTCCCGATCAGGACACCGAAGGTGACGGCGAGGCCGAGGAGCCAGGCTGGGTGCGCCTTGCCGCCGCGCCGAATGTCCAAGACTATGCCGGCCAGAGGGAAGATCAGGCAGGCGGCGAAGGCCGCCTCCCAAGCCCACGGCGCGAGCAACGGGGAGGGCAAGAGCCGTCCGAACGCCGGCCCCATCATCATGGACATGGCGCAAAAATGCAGGCGCCGGTGCCAGTCGGTCCGCCGGCGCATTGCGATCGCCGCATAGGTCAGGCCGGCGAAGGCGAACAGGGTGAGCGGGTCGAAGACCAGGAACTGCGCCGGGCGGAAGAAGAACGGCACACGGGCCGCACGGATGTCGAAGATCGTGACCGCGCAGCCGAGCACAAGCATCAGCCCGACCCAGCAGGCGGCAAGCCAGCCCAGGCGGCGGTGCAGGGCGAAATTGCCTTTCGCCACCAGGATATTCTGGGTCAGGTAGATCGTCACCCAACCCATGAAGGTGATCGCGTGGGCATGGATCAGCAGTGGGGCGCCGAAGCTCGATCGCCCCGCCGCAAGATTGAAGGTGAAGCCGGCTGCGACGGTCACGGCCATGATGATGGCGCCGCGCACGAAAAAGCCCCGGTCGTCGCGGCCGGAGAAGGACGGTAACGGTTCAGCGATAGCGGTCATGGCGATCCCCCCGGAAAGCAATGTTTGAGGCGATACTGCCAGCCAATCCGCTTCTGGGCCAGCTAAGTTCGGCGGACCGGGTTGTCTGAACCGAGCGGCGAGGTCTTCGAGATCGCAGTTTGAGTCCTCGACGCTCTGAGCAATATGACCTAAAGGCGCTCCGCAACGAGGTGGGCCAGGCTGGCCCCCGCCTCATAGTAGGCTTCCTGCACCGTTCGAAAGCGGGCCCTCGCGAGGTTCGAAAGTGGAAGAGCCAGATCGGCGACGGCGGTCTCGCCCAGGGCAAGCCTTGCGAGTTCCCGGCCGAAGCTGGTTCCCGGCGCTATGCCCCGACCGTTGTAGCCGCCGACCGCGAACACGCCGTCGTCCGGCCTGTGCAGGCGGGGTATGGCGTCCGGCGTCATGCCGATCTGTCCATACCAGGCGTAGTCGAAGCTGATGTCGCGAAGCTCCGGAAAGATCCTGGCGAGGGCGCGCCGGCTCCAATGCCGATGGATCGCGCTGCCCGCCCCGCGAAGCGCGCCGACGCTTCCGAAGACGAGCCGCCCTGCAGCATCGAGACGAAACGAGGAGAGCAGGGTGGGCGTGTCCCAGCATCCTTCGCCGCCCGGCAGGATCTGTCGCCTCAGCGCCTGGCTCAGCGGCGCCGTCGCGAGGTTGAAATAGGGAAGCCGCACCAATTCCCTTTGCAGATCGGCAAACGGGCCCTCCGAATAGGCGTTGGTCGCCAGCAGCACGACCGGCGCCGAGACGCTGCCCAGGGCCGTGGTCAACTTCCAGGCTCCGCACTCTGCGGTGCGAGACAAAACCGGCGTATATGCATGGAGGCGTGCGCCAGCGCGGATTGCTGCGGCGGCGAGGCCGCGCGCATAGGCCAATGGCTGGATCGTGCCGGCTCGCCGGTCGAGCAGGGAGCCCGCATAGTCGCCGCCGCCGATGCGTTCGCGGGTCTGGCTTGCATTCAGCAATTGCACAGGCGCTCCCCGGCGGCGCCATTGCTGTTCGCGGGCCTGCAGCTCCTTCAGCCCCGCAGCCCCGACCGCACAGTGGAGGGTCCCGCTGCGCCTGGCTTCACATGAAATGTCGTGCCAGGCGATCAGGTCGAAGACCAATTCAGGCGCATTCCCCAACTGTTCTATGAGCCGTTCGCCGAACGGCTCCGGCAAGGCCGCCAGAACCTCGTCGGGCGGAAGCCACAGGCCTGCATTGACCAGTCCCACATTGCGTCCCGAACCGCCTGCGCCGATCTGCTGCGCTTCGAGGACGACCACGGACGCCTTGCGCTCTGCGAGGTGGAGAGCAGCCGAGAGGCCCGTGTAGCCGGCCCCGACGATGACGAAGTCGGCTGTCCTGTGGTCGTCAAGCGGCCGAGTTGGTGGAGCCGGCGGCGCCGAGGCGGACCAGAGACCGTGCGTGTCGCCGGCTAGCGCCATGCTCTGCTTCAACATCTTCTCTGGTCTGCCGGCTGGTCACAGGCTCTTCGCTTTTCAAACCATCGTATGGTGGCCCAGCCTGAGCAATATGATGATTTGACATTTCTCTTTCGCCGGATCGCGCCCCGACGCCGGCATTAATCCTGGGCCACCACATGCTCTTCATCAGCGACGCGCAAATATTTCAACTGAGCGATCCCCGCGCCCTGGTTGGCGCGCTGCGCAACGCCTTCCAGGGCGACACCGTGGCGCCCGACAGGATGCACTGCGCCCTGCCGGGCGATTCGCCGGCGACGCTCCTGGTCATGCCTGCGTGGCGCGACCGCCAGGCGATCGGCGTGAAGGTGGTCACCGCGATCCCGGAAAACGCATTGCGCGGCCGGCCGACGGTGGACGGCGGCTATATTCTGCTCGATGGGCAGACCGGCGCCCTGCGGACGGTCCTGGCGGCCAGCGCCCTGACCCTGGTGCGGACAGCGGCGGTCGCAGCGCTCGGCGCCGACCTTCTGTCCCGGCAAGACAGCCGCACCTTGCTGATGGTCGGGACCGGGGCGCTCGCGCCGCACCTGATCCGCGCCCACGCGGCCATCCGTCCTATCGAGCGGGTTCTCGTATGGGGGCGCAGCCTGAAGAAGGCGAGGGGGGTCGCGGCCGGGATCGGCGCGCCGCATATTGTCGCCGAAGCTGCGCCGGACCTGAACGAGGCCGTCGCGCGGGCCGATATCGTTTCATGCGCCACCTTGAGCGAGGCGCCGCTTGTGCTCGGCCGATACGTCCGGCCGGGGACGCATGTGGACCTGGTCGGCAGTTATAGGCCGAGCATGCGCGAGGCCGACAACGACCTCTTCCGCGCTGCCCGCGTGGTCGTCGACACCCGCGCCGCCCTCATCGAGAGCGGCGACATCATCGGCCCGATTGAAGCCGGCCTGCTGGAGCAGGACGTTCCTGATCTGGCCCTCGCCCTGGCGCGGGGCGTGCGGCGCGAGGCGGCGGACGAAGTGACGGTGTTCAAGGCCGTCGGCGTCGCGCTGGCCGACCTCGCCGTGGCCGAGCATCTGGCGGGATTGGCTCCGCCGGCGTCCTCGCTTCGTGGATATTAACGACCGGGCTTGCCCGGCTTCTGGTCTCCCACAGGCGGATCGGGAGGGCATGGCGTGCAAGGCGACGAACCCTTGCTTGCCGTACGGTCGCCGTCGCACGATCGAATTTCAGGAAGCAAGACAGGAAGGGCGGCCATGTCCATCGACTTCGAGATTCCACCGGATGCCAAGGCTATCCGCCTGCGCGTGCGCCAATGGGTGCATGACGAATGCATCCCGGCGGAGAAGCGGCTGCTGGAGGGCGACGACTACAAGACGGTTCTGAACGAGCTGCGGGTCAAGGCCCGTAGCCAAGGCCTCTGGTGTCCCTTCATCCCCAAAGAATACGGCGGCATGGGCCTTGGACCGTTGGCCAACGCCTTGGTGCAGATGGAGCTCGGCGAAAGCCCCCTGGGCGCCCTGTCGATGAACACCCAAGGTCCTGACGACGCCACGATGCTGACGATCCTGCAGAACGGGACGGAGTATCAGAAGGAGAAGTTCCTCAAGCCGCTGCTGAACGGCGAAAAGCGCGTCTGTTACTCGATGACCGAGAAGGCCGCCGGCGCCGACGCCACCGGCATGCAGACGCGCGCCGTCAAGGATGGCAACGAGAACTATGTCTTGAACGGCGAAAAGTGGTTCTCCTCGGCCGCCAGCGTCGCCGACATGGTCCTGATCATGGCCATGACCGATCCTGACGCTCCGCGCCACCAGCGCTATTCGACCTTCATCGTCGAGTTGCCGAACCCCGGCTACAACATTAAGCGTGACATCCCGACCATGGCCGCGGAAGGGCCGTTGAGCCACATCATGGGCGGCGGCCATTCCGAGGTGGAGATCAGGGACTTGGTCGTCCCGGCCGAGAATCTACTGGGCGGCGAGGGCAACGGCTTCAACATGGGCCAGCACCGCTTGGCCTACGGTCGTCTGCGCCATGGCATGCACAATGTCGCCATGGCCCAGCGGGCGCTCGATCTCGCTGCGGCCCATGTCACCAAGCGGGAAACCTTCGGCAAGCTTCTGTCAGAGCGCCAAGGCGTTCAGTTCATGCTCGCCGACTGCGCCAGCCAGCTCTACATAGCCCGCCTTATGCTGCTGCATATCGCCTATAAGGCGGAGAAGGGGATGGACCTTCGGCAGGAGAATGGCATCGCCAAGGTCTATCTGGCCAACATGGTGCACCAGGTGGTCGACACGGCCATTCAGTTGCACGGAGCCCTGGGCTACAGCCTGGATACGCCGCTGGCCCGTTGGTACACCCACATCCGCTCTCAGCGGCTGGTAGACGGGCCGGACGAGGTGCATCGGTGGACCACTGGCCGCAACGTCATCAAAGAATTCCTGGCCAATGGAACCACGGCCGGCGCCTGCGGCGGGGACTTGCTCTAAGTCCGGGAACTGACGACGGGCGCAGGCCGCGGCCGGGGGGCGGAGCCGGACCTGTCGGTCGGCGCCGCCTTCCTTGCGACCGTCGGCGGGGACGATCCGCACATCGCCTACCTCTGCGCCGAACAGGCGCTGAAGGCGGTGGGACCGCGGTGCTTCGGGTTCGATCTCGACTATACTCCGTTGGAACAGATAGCAGTTCGCGCCGCGGGCTGACGATCGCCATGTGCAGACATGCCGGCAGGGCGCCTCAAGCGGCGCCGTTGGCCTATTTGCGCGCGGCAGCCAGTTGCGCTTGGTAGCCCTGCTTTTGCTGGTCGATCAGGTAGGCGTGTATCGCCTTGACGTCGGCTGGCTTCAGCAGGTCGTCGAACCGTTCCATGCCAAGTGGGCCTGCAACTCCATGCAGCACGATGTCTTCGAAGGCCTGATGCATCTGTGGCGAGAGCTTGCGCAGGTCGGGCGTGACGCTGGGGCCTAGCGCATGGCAGCGGCTGCACTGCTCGGTGAACTTGACCTCGCCCCGGCGGATACTGGCCAGGCTGGCCTTGCTCGGGGGCGGGGCCGGGAACGGCTCCTGCGGCCTGGGCGCCGGCTTCGGCGTCTCCCCGCCGTCCAGCTTGAAGGCGAGAATGCGATTCTCATTGTCGAACCTGGACGCGGCGCTGGACGCCGGAATGGGGCCGACAGTGATCGCGGCTCCGCCATAGCCAGTCTGAACGGCCACGTATTGGACGCCATTGACGGCGTAGGTCATGGGCGCCGCCATGATGTGGCTTCCCGTATCGATCGTCTTCAGCACCCGGCCGGTGTCCGCCGCATAGACGAAGAGCTGCCCGCTGCCGCGGCCCTGGATGACCAGGTTGCCGTTCGTGCTGAGGACGCCCCCATCGTATCCGCGGACGCCGGAGGAGGTTTCGTGCTCCCAGACGACCTTTTGCGATACCGGGTCCCAGGCCCGTATGAGTTCCCTGACCAGCTTTCCCGATCGTTCCGACTGAAGCTGCTTCAATTCCGGCAGCGTTCCGTAAAGCGACTTGAGATCGGCCGCCGAGTAGTTTTCGTCGGGGAAAAATCCCTCGATACTGAAAAACCCGTTGACGTATTTGACCCGCCCGCCGTTGTGTTCCATGTCGACCCAGATGTTGGGCACATCAATGACTGGAATATAGACAAGCCCGGTCTGGGGGTTGAAAGACATCGGCGGCCAGGTGTGCCCGCCCGACCAGGAAGGATATATGTTCTTCGGGTGCTTGTAATAGTCGGCCTGGGTGGTGATTTCAGGGCGTCCCGTCTTCATGTCGACGGCCTTGGCCCAATTCACATAGGTATAGGGGTCCGCAGATACGAGCTTTCCCGACCTGGCGTCGAGCACGTAGAAGAAGCCGTTCTTTGACGCCTGCATGACGACGTGGCGCGGCTTTCCCGCCACCGGCAGGTCGGCGACAACCAACTTCTGAACAGCGTCGAAATCCCAGTGGTCGCCCGGGGTGGTCTGATAGTACCAGGCCATGCGCCCCGTATCGGGGTCGATCGCCAGTATGGAGCAGGCGAACAGGTCGTCGCCATTGCCTTTGCCCAGCTTGCGAAGGTCGTAGGGCGCGGCGTTGCCGGTGCCGATATAGACCAGGTTCGTCTCCGGGTCGTAGGTCATGCCGTCCCAGGCCGTCGCGCCGCCGGCATAGACCGCCGCGCGATGCGGCCCCCAGCTCCGGGCCGCGACCACAAGTTCCGGGTGCTCCAGCCTGGCCCCTGGGGCTGGAGGGACGGTGAAGAAACGCCACTTCAGCTTGCCCGAATCCAGATCGTATCCGGACACGTAGCCGCGCACGCCGCCCTTCTCCATGTCGGCGCCGCCGTTGCCGATGACCACCACGTCGTGGGCGATGACCGGCGCGCCGGTGCTCGAATAGGGCTGCCTGTGATCGGTGATGGTGTCGGCCGACCAGATCTCTTTGCCAGTCGCGGCGTCCAGGGCGTGAATCCGGCCATCGACGGAGGCGACGTAGACCTTGCCCTTCCATACGGCGACGCCCCGATTGACCGTGTCGCAGCAGGGTTCGCGGTAGGCGATGTCCGGCACGTCGGGATCGAACCGCCAAAGCTCGACGCCGGTTTCCGCATTGAGCGCGTAAACCAGGCCCTTGTAGCCTGACGTGTACATGACCCCATCGACGACGATGGGGGTGGCTTCCTGGCCGCGATGCGTGCCGAGGTCGTAGCTCCACGCAAAGCCGAGCCGACCCACGGTCTTGTCGTTGATGGCCGCGAGCGGGGAATGGTAGGTCTGGCGGCTGTCCCGGCCGCCGGTGAACCAGTTCTGCGGCTCGCTGTCGGCCTGTTTCAGCCGATCTTCTCCCACATTGCCCGCCTGCTGCGGTAAGGGCGCCGGAACCCCGCCGGCGGCGAACGCTCCGCCGGTCCAGAGTGGTGTGGCCGCGGCGAGCGCGACCAGGGCCAAGACGGCTAAAAGTCGATCGTGGGCCACGTCTGCCTCCCCCTGACGCCGATGCCGAATTGGCCGCTTGGATCATTGAGCGTTCGGACCGGCTACCGCCTGCAGCTTCGCCCTCAAATCCGGCTCTGAGAACCCCATTGTGCAGCTCGCGGCGCACGCAGTTGCGGCGTGCTCGCCTTATCCAGACATAGCGGGACGCTGCGTAAAGCGGGGCTTGTTTCTACATGGGGGTCGCAAGCGGGCGGCGGGGGGCGAGCCTTGCTTTCGTCGCGATGGTTGGGAGGGGTCCCTTGGGCCTAACACGACAGTCCGCCGCATCAGTTGATAGGTCGTTCCGCCCGGTCGAGCCGGGCGAGCGCCTCTATCACATGGTCGATCGGGATCGGCGCCTCGGCGCCCAAAGGCCAGCGCAGATCAGGCCTACCTTCGACCGCGCAGGCGTCGCTGGCCCAGGAGGAAAGGATCGCCCGCTTTTCCCGATGGTCCAGGTCTGGATCCTTGAGCACGTCCAGCGGATGGTTGAAGCCCACGGCTGGCCTCAAGAGCCGCTCGCGAACGTCTGCAAGCCGTCGGAACGGAAATTGAAGTTCGGAAGTCGCCAGGGTTTGCATTGGCCCCTCTTCAATCTGGAGGGCCGGCGCGTGTGGGCCGGCCCTGCACTGGTCAGTGGGTCAGGCTCGGTTGATTGATCGGAATCCGGCGGGCTTTATCGCGGGAATCTGGGGCCTTGGGTGCGATGATGGTGAGCACGCCGTTGTGGAACTTCGCGTACAGGCGGTCCTCATCGACGTCATGTAGCGCGAAGCGACGTTCGAAGCGGCCGTAGGTCCGTTCTGTAACCGCGCGGCCAGCGTCTGAGATTTCCGAGCGTTTGTGGCCGCGCACCACCAGCACGCCTTCATGCATCACAACCTCGACATCTTTCTCATCGACGCCGGGCAACTCTACGCTGATACGATAGTCGTTCTCGCTCTCTTCGACTTCGGCTTGCGGCCAGTGCGAAGCGCCGCTCCAGGCCGGCGTTGCGTCGAAGCCGCGGAAGGCCTCGTCGAATAGGCGGTTCACCTCGCGGTGAAGCTCGAGGAATGGGCTTTCCTCACCAAGGACCGCCAGATTGCGGCCGCGTTCATTGTTGCGGCGCCAGGGTACAAGATCACGCACGTTCACGGTCGTCCTCCTTTCCTGCGTGCGAAGAAGGGCCGGAGCCGGATCGGGCTCCGGCCAAGGTTGGATTCGTGGATGGTTCAGGCAGCGCGGCGCGCGCCGTGATCCTTCAGCCGTTCAGGCTGGGCCGTCTGGGGGCTGGTCTGGATTTCGACCTGCCGCGGCTTCAGCGGCTCCGGAACTTCGCGCGCGAGGTCGATCACGAGGAGGCCGTGCTCAAGCGACGCCGCTTTGACCACCACATAGTCGGCAAGTTCGAAGCGGCGCTCGAAGCTGCGGGTCGCGATGCTGTGGTGAAGAAAGCTTGTCTTTTCCTCACGGTGGGGTTTGCGGCCTGCGACCGTCAGAAGGTTCGGCTGTGCGGTGACCTGCAGTTCACTCAGGGCGAATCCGGCGACAGCCAGACTGATACGGTAATTGTCCTCGCCGGTCTTTTCGATGTCGTAAGGGGGATAGGTCACATCCCCATCGCTTTTCATCGCCGCGTCCATGAGGCTGGCCATCCGGTCGACGCCGATCATCGACCGATACAGGGGTGAAAAGTCGATCGCGGTTCTCATTTCCATCTCCTCACTGAGCAAGTTGGAGCTGAGAGGCGCCTGGAAGCATCCCGGCGCCCCCTGACCCGCCGAGCCCAATCGGCGCTCGACGGCGAACGATTTAGGAGGCGGGATTGGGCCTTCAAGGGGTCGTCGAAAAAAAATTGTCGAGGCCGGATCGAATGAAAGAGCAACCCTTGCGGCAGACCCGATGGCGACTAAATCGCGGCTGTTCCATCACCAGACAGGAGGGTGTCGTGTTGCATGCGATCTCCGTCCAGCCTGATGAAAAGGGCTGGATTGTTTTGGCTCCGAGCCTTGGCGTGAAGCAACGCTTCGCCACTGGCGCGGCGGCTGAGTTCGAAGCCAGACGGATCGGCGAGCACCGAGCCGATCAGGGCGAAGCCGCCGAGATCAGAATCCATCTGAAAGATGGCGGCGTCGCTGCCCGCTTTGTGTGCTCCCCGCACGCCCGAACCAAGCTTTTCTGGGAGCCGCCGGCGGCTCCATTGCGGGGTCTGCAGCCGGCTTAGCCCAAGCCAGATCGAGCTTTTGACTGCCGCGCCCGCCCGGAATTCGATCGTCGATCCAACCTCCGGATGATGAACTGCCGTCGGTTCGCCGCGTTCATGCCAGGTTCACCAGGCCTGCATCATCCAAGCGGCTAAAGGCGATTGCGTGGTGAGGGTATGTCATGCCGGTCGTGAAATTCCGTCAGTTCGGCGAGCGGCCGGCGCCGCAGTTGATCCGTATCGAGGTGCCCGGCTGGGCCGGGGCCAAGGAACCCCGTGCGGATGGGCGACATGAACAGCCCTGGCATTGCATTCCGTTTTCGGAAAGCGCGCGCTATGGGGTCGAACTGGTCTATCCCTACGACGTCGAGCTTCGCGTCACCTCGGTCGACGGAAGGGTCCGCCTGGACGCCGATTGGGGTGCGCCCCCGCCATCGGTCGAGGTATGGCCGCCGTTTCGGCCGTTTGGCGACGACTACTATTCCTACCAACTTTCCCTCGACCTCCATGCGCCGCCGGGATTTGCGGTGCGCACAGAGCCGCACCCGCGCTATTTCACCGATCCCACCCATTCGACGCCGCTCGCTGTTCCCGCGCTGATCCGGAGCGAATGGTGGCCAATGATCTTCTTCAGCATCTTTCGTGCGCCGCCGCCGGGCGTGACTCATGTGTTCCGCAAGGGCGAGCCGTTCATGGCCTTCACGATCGTGCCGGCCGATCCAGACTTGACGCTGGAGCCGATGGACGCCGAAAGCGCCGCTCAGCGCGAAATGCGCAGCCGCCGCCTGGCGGTCAGCCGCGATCGCCTTGCGGAAGGCACACGATGGACCTCCGACACCAGGACCATCTTCGATGGAACCTATCGCAACCTCGCTCGCGCAGCCCGCGTGAAGGCGAAAAGTGAGCGAGGCGAAAATTGAACGCCCGAGCCCGATCCAGGGCCGTTTTGGGCGTTTGCAAGAGGCGGGCGGACGTTCGGCGATTTGCGCCGGGCGGCAGAAGCTGAACGAAAGGATGTTACGTATGAAAATCAGGACTTTTTGGCTGACCGGCGTGGCCGCGGCCGCCCTGATGGTTAGCGCAGCTGCGCCCAGGATCGCAGCCGCAGATCCGATCCCGCCCGCCCTCAGCTACGCCGACTTGCTGGACCCTGTGCCTGACGCTAGCGCCCGCCTGGCCGCCGACGACGCTATGCGCGAGCCGGCGCTGAGCTTACAGCCGGTGCAATACTGGGCGCACCATCATCATCACCATCACCACCACCACCATCACTCCTGGCGGTGGTATCGAGATAACGGCTATTACTGGAACGGTGGGGGGTGGGCGCTCATTCCCCGTTATCATCACCACCATGCCTCACAGTGGTATCGGGATCAGGGATATTACTGGAACGGCTGGGCGTGGACCCCTCGAGCCTACTACCATCATCACCACCACCACCACCACCATCATCATCACCATTGGTGGAATTGACGGAGCGCGCGTCCGCTGCGGCCAATTCTTCTGGCCGCTGCGGACGTAGGGACCGGGCGCCCTCGCCAAATCTGAGCTGCTAACCACTTGTCTCCGGGCCACATGGACAAGATCTGGATAGCTACGGCGGCGGCGAGTTCAGGCGTAAAGGGTGGTCAACAATCGCCGCGCTGCGAACAGACCGCCCGCCAGCTCATGTTCCAATCCGGGAAAGAGAATGGTCAGGAGCACACTGGTGGCGCCGGCCACGAGACGGGAAGAGTCGTCACTATCGGCGCGTTGGATGGAGCGCAAACTCGGCCATGAGGCGCGCCCTCCTACACGTCAAAAGTGGTGTGTGCAGAGGGCGAGTAGAAGTATGATTGGGATGGGAATACCCAAAGCATAAAGCAATATCGAGCGCATCTTCTGGCTCCTTGCGGTAACTCAAGCGAACATATTTAATGCGCTGAGAACGTAATAGTTTCCTTCCGCGTTTTACCGAAATCCAAATCTGGTTTTGCGTCCGATCCGATTGACGCGAGCGCCCGGATTCGCCGGAACCGAATCCATGAATTTAAGCTTTAGGAATCATATGCTTTATGCGTGAGAGGTATGTCCGATGGCGCGCCTGGAAAAAAATCCTGCGGGTGACGGAATCGATTTGCCTGCAACGAAAGCTCGCGGCGCCGAGCATCGCGGCTTGGTATTTGTTTTGGGAATTTCCCTCGGTCTGGCTATCGTTGTTCTTGGGTTGATCTGGCTATTTGGGGTCGGTGTTCGGTAATCGCCAATCGAGCCGGATCGAACCCGTCCATTGGTGCTTTGCGACCGGCGGATGAAGACGCCCTCGCACGTTCGCCGCTGATTCCCGCGTCTGGATTTCCAGGCGCCATGCAAGGTCGAAAATCAACGCCACCAGAAGAATGGGCGCCATGAGCAGCATCAATATTGTCTGCCTAATCCACGCGGACATGCGCGCTGGTTCCTCTGCCAAGGTCTTCACGGAAGCATCGGTCGCCCTTCGTGAGCGACCAGCAGGTCGTGCATGTCAGAAGCGTGCTCCTCTTCGGTCTTGAGGATGCCTTCGAGCATGATACGCGTGGTCGGGTCCCGATCGCCGAAATACCGAACCAGTTCCTGGTAGTGGTCGACGGCGATACGCTCGGCGACCAGGTTTTCCTTAATCATGTCGACCAGATCGGCGGCCACGCCGTATTCAGAGGTCGAGCGGCTGGCGAGGCCATCGGGGTTGAAGTTCGGAACGCCGCCCAACTGGGAGATGCGCTCGGCCACGGCCAAAGCGTGCTCGTGCTCCTCCTGAGCATGTTCGGCGAACTCCGACTTGGCCCCCTGGCTGGAAAGCCCCGATGCGGCGACCGAGTGCATCGTATAGTGCAGGACGCAAACCAGCTCCGTCGCCAGGACCGACTGCAATATCTCCACCGTCTTTTCCGCATCGCCGCCATAGGCCTCGGTGACCGCGCCCTTTTCCAGGTGGCGGCGCGCCCGATCGCGCAAGGCGGCGACGTCGCTAAGAAAAGGTGTGTGCTCGCTGGAAGTGGTCATCGCGCTGGCTCCGACAACAATGCAATTTGATCGCCGATTTCAACGTGCCGCCGGGGCGCATCGATCCCGTCTCGGCGGAGGATTCTGGTTTCAAGCCGGTAGCGAGCGTTGCGCTCTTCGCGCCGGGTGGCCTTGGCGTCATGCGGCCTTCCAGCGGCCCGATCGGCTCACTTTGAGCTCCGCTTTCGCCCGCTGCGTTTCGATCGCTCGCCGACGCGGTGGCGGGCGTCGCCAGTGGTTGCGGTGCTCTTGAGACTTCGGCGCAGGGCCTGCATCAGGTCGACCACATTGGTGTCTTCGGGTTCGGGAGCGGAGACCGGCCGCCGGCCCTTGCTCTTCCTGGCGATCAGCTCCTTCAAAGCCTCTTCGTAGCGGTCGACGAATTGGCTCGGATCGAAGGGCCCGGATCGCTGGTCGATGATTTTTTCGGCTATGGCGATCATATCCGGATCTGGTTTCACGGGCTTGATCGGTTCGAACAGCGGGCTGGACTCGCGCACCTCGTCCGCGGAACGAAGGGTGGAGGCGACCATCCCCGGTCCCCGCGGCTCCAACGCCAACATCCGTTCGCGACTGGCGATAACCACCCGGCCGAGGGCCAGCTTCTCGGAGGCCTTCAGCGCTTCGCGGATCACACTGAAGGCTTCCTGGGCTAGGTCACCGTCGGGAACCAGGAAGTAGGGGGCGTCCCAATAGAGCCGGTCGATGTCCGCTGCCGGCACGAAGCGCTCGATGTCGATGGTTCTGGTGCTCTCCAGCCTGACGGAATCGAGATCTTCCGGGGTCAGCAGGACATACTGATCCCGGTCTACCTCGTATCCCTTCACCAGCTCGGCCCGCTCTACCGGTCCGGTGTCGGGATCGGTGGGCGTCATGCGGATGCGATTGTCGGTCTTCGGATTGATCAGGTGGAAGTGGACGTCGCCCGCCCGGGTGGTCGCGGCGTAGAGCGAAACCGGGCAGGTGACCAGCGAGAGCCGAAGGTGCCCCTGCCAGGTGGGCCTGAGGGCCATGGTGACCTCCACTGGATGTCTTCGATGTGTCGTACCCTATCAACGCGCGGAGGACCTATTGGCGTCGCCGGGGGCGTGTCCTGCTCTCGAGCCGCCGAATGGCCTCTCCCAGGGGCCGCTCGGCGTTCGGCCAATCGGCCCAGGCCTTGGTCCGCGTGAGCAAAGCGGGAGCGGTCCTGATGGCGTATCGCGACGGGTCCAATTTCGGCTGAACCTCATTCCAGGTCAGCGGCATGGAGACCGGTGCGCCAGGGCGGGCGCGGGGCGAGAGGGGCGCCACCGCCGTCGCCATGCGGTCGTTGCGCAGATAGTCGAGGAAGATGCGTCCAGCGCGGTGAGCCTTGGCCATGTTCAACACGAAGCGGTCGGGGCTGTCGGCGGCGGCCTCGGCGCAGACCGCCTTTGCGAAGCTCTTGGCCTGGGGCCATTCCAGATTACTATCGGCCAGCGGCGTCACCACGTGCAGTCCCTTGCCGCCGGTGGTCTTGCAGAAGGCTACGAGGCCGAGCCGCTCGAGCCGGTCCCTGATTTCCAGGGCCGCCGCCACGACCGCCGGGAAGCCGACGTCGGGGGCGGGGTCGAGGTCAAACACCAGCCTGCCAGGCTTGTTCGGGCTTCCGGCGCGACAGTTCCAGGGGTGCAGTTCGACCGCCGCGATCTGGGCCGCGGCTATCAGGCCTTCGACAGTGTCTATCTCCAGATAGGGTTGGCGATCGCCGTCGACTTTGACCAGCCGGATCAGCGCCGAAGCGCCCCTCATGGCGTGGCGCTGGAAGAAGCGTTCGCCGTCTATGCCGTCCGGAACGCGGACGAGCGAACATGGCCGTCCCTGGATGTGCGGCAGCATCCACTCGCCAACGGCGGCGAAATATTGGGCGAGTTCCAGCTTGGTTACGGGCGGCTCTCCGTTCTGAGCGGGCCACAGGGCCCTGTCGGGGTGGGAAAGGCGCAGGCCGCCCGGCAGATCCGCCTGAGATTTGGCGCTAACGCGTTGTCCAGGCTGCTTCAGGACAGTCTCGGTCGCGGGCGCCGGCTCTTCCGCCTCGACCTCACGGGCGGGCTTGTCCATGCGCAGTCCTTTGAAGCTCGCCTGCCGGATCAGGCCATCGGCCGTGAAGCCAGCATATTCGATCTCCGCCACCAAGACAGGCTTCAGCCAATGCACCTCCGGCCCGTTCCTAGGCGCAGCGGCGCTGGAGAAGGGCGAGGTCTTGGCTTCGTTCGCCGTGAGTTCTGGCAATAGCGTTTCCAGCTTGGCGGCCCCAAAGCCGGTCCCGATCCGCCCCACATGGATCAGCTTTTTTCCGTGATAAACGCCGCCGATCAGCGACCGGAACCGACCTTGTGTGGTGGTCCAGCCGCCCAGCACCACCTCATGGCCGGCCCTGCATTTGCACTTGGTCCAGGTTTCGCTGCGACCGGAGCGATAGGGCGCGTCCAGGCGCTTGGACACCACGCCCTCCAGGTCCAGCCGGCAGGCCGATTCCAGCACTGCGCGTCCGGCGGTCTCGAAATGCTCCACATAGCGGATGCGCTGACTGGCGTTTTGCTCCAGCAGCGCCTTCAGCCGCGCCTTGCGTTCGGTCAAAGGTTGGGGCCGAAGGTCGGAGCTCTCCAGTAGCAGAAGGTCGAAGGCGAAAAAGATCAGATCGGCGGTGGCGCCGTCGGCGAGCGCGGCTTGCAGCGCGGCGAAGTCCGGCTGCCCGTCCGGATCGACTGCGCAGATCTCGCCGTCGATCGCACAGTCGGGGAGGGGGCTGGCATCCTGTGCGATCGCGGCGAAGCGATCGCTCCAGTCCAGGCCCTTGCGGGTCCGCAAGATGGCGGCGGCGCCTTCGACGCTGAGCTGCATGCGATAGCCGTCGAGCTTGATTTCGTGCGCCCAGCCCGGACCGGACGGCGGCGTCTCCACCGCCTTGCACAATTGGGGAGCGATGAAATCGGGGAGCTGCGTCTGCGCTGGCTTGGACCGCTGTCGGGGACGCTTGGCGGCGCTTGTTCCGCTTCGATCCTTGTCGCTGGACCAGACGGCGTCCGCCCTCCCAGGCGCCTTCATCATGAAAGGCTTGGGGGCGGACCCGGTTCCGGCGCCGATCTGCGCCATCGTCCGGCCGGAGGCCACCGATCGGTCCTCGGCGAGAAGCTCGCTGTCGCCAGGCCGGGCCGCGGCATCGGCATGCTTGATCAGGAGCCAATTGTGGCGTCGGCCTCCTGGGCGGTCGTCCTTCATCCGCACCAGCGCCCAGCCGCCGTGCAGCCGCTCGCCTTCCATTACGAACTTGAGGTGGCCCGCCTTCAGCGCCTTGGCGGGGTCAAAGCCCTTTTCCGGCGCCCAGAAGCCGCGGTCCCACAATTGCACGGACCCGCCGCCGTATTGCCCCTCGGGGATCGTCCCTTCGAAGTCGCCATAGGCCAGAGGATGGTCCTCGACCTCGACCGCCAAGCGCCGATCATGCGGATCAAGCGACGGGCCGCGGGTGACGGCCCAGGATTTGAACACCCCGTCGACTTCCAGGCGCAGGTCGTAGTGCAGACGGGTCGCATCGTGCTTCTGCACCACGAACCGCAAGGCGCCGAGCGATGTGGGGTGCGCCTCCCCGCTCGGCTCGTCCGTCAGCGCGAAGTTCCGCTTTCGGCGATAGGCGGTCAGTTTTGACGCCGGCATGGGTGTGGCGGCCCTTCAGGCGGCGGGGCGGTCACGCGAAAAGACTTCGACCATCCGGGCGCAGAAGGCGTCCAGATCATCGGGCTTTCGCGAGGTCACCAGCACGCCGTCCTCCGCCACCTCCTGATCGACCCAGCGGGCGCCCGCATTGCGAAGGTCGGCCTCGAGCGAGGGCCAGGAGGTCATGGTCTTGCCCTCGACACCTCCAGCGTTGATCAGGGTCCATGGGCCGTGACAGATGGCGGCGATCGGCTTGCCGGCCCTGACGAACCCCTCGACGAAGGCGATGGCCTTGGGTTCGAGGCGCAAGGCGTCGGGGTTCATGACGCCGCCTGGCAGCACCAGGGCGTCGTAGGCTTCGGGCGCTGCGGAAGCCAGAGCGCGGCCGACCGGCGTGGTTCCAGCCTTCTCATGGTGTCGCCACCCCTGGATCTCTCCCGCCCTCGGTGCGACGACCTCGACCTCGGCGCCGGCCTTTCTCAGCGCATCTATCGGTTGTTCGAGTTCAGCCTGTTCGAACCCATCCGTCGCCAGGACGGCGACGAGCTTACCTTTAAGTCGTTCGGCCATCTGCTCTTCTCCACATTTTGAGACGTCTGTCAGAAACGTGACGGTCAAATTCACGTTCCTACGCTAAGGCTTGGCTGGCCATTGCAAAGCTTACGGCGATAGCTCCGTGTCGAGTAGTTGACCGAAGGCAGCTAATATTTCTGCGCATCCTCTTGTTGATTGGAAGGAGGGGCTAAATTGTGGGTCAATGAGAACTGTATGCTAACGAAAGCAAAGCCGGTGAGCCGAAGAAGCCTTTCGTCGTTCGATCCCGGGCGGGATGGCGTGGCGCGCCCACCCGGCGCTAGAGCAGCTATTGCAGGCTCAGATATCCCTCCGGAACCCGACCCGCCGGCGCCATCGCCACCAGCCGAAGCGCCACCGGCTTCGGCCCCGCAGGAAATGCCCCCGAACCCACCACCCGTGGAAATGCCGCCCCGACAGGATTCCTCGCCAGACCTTTGCCGGCTTGTGCTCGACAATCTGCAGGCCGCGGTCTACGCGACCGACGCGGACGGGGTGATAACGTACTACAACGAGATCGCTGCGGCGCTCTGGGGGCGCCGCCCCATCATCGGCGAGACCCGCTGGACGGGGGCCTACCGGCTCCACTATCCGGATGGCGAGCCGATGGCGCTCGATGACAGCCCGCTCGCGCGGGTAGTCCGTGAGCAGCGCCCCCTGCTCGGCGTCGAGATCGTGACTGAGAAGCCGAACGGCGCGCTGGCGCCGGTCCTGGCCTATCCGACGCCGCTGTTCGACGCCCAGGGCGCCTTCATCGGGGCCGTGACGCTGCAGATCGACATCACCGAGCGCAAGCGGGCGGAAGATGCGGCCTTGCATCTGGCTTCAATCGTCGAGTCGTCGGACGATGCGATCCTGACCAAGGATCTCAACGGGATCATCACCTCCTGGAACGCCGGAGCCACGCGCCTCTTCGGTTACAGTCCGGAAGAAGCCGTCGGCCGGCCCATCACCCTCTTGATCCCCGAAGATCGGCTGGACGAAGAGCCGCTGATCCTGGAGCGGATCCGAAACGGGCAGCGGGTTCAGCACTTCGAGACCATCCGTCGCCGCAAGGATGGCAGCCTTGTCGAGATTTCGTTGACGATCTCGCCGGTGAAAACCCCAAGCGGCCGCATCATCGGGGCTTCGAAGATCGCCCGTGACATCACCGAGCGGCGTCGCGCCGAGGCTCAGCAGAACTTGCTCGTCCGCGAGATGAGCCACCGGATCAAGAACCTGTTTGCGCTCGCCGGCGGGGTGGTGGCGCTGAGCGCCCACTCCGCCAAGTCGGTGCAGGAACTCAATTCCGCCGTTCGCATGCGCCTGGCGGCGCTGGCCAGGGCGCACGGACTGATCCTGTCCGGGGTTGATCAAGAGGAAGGTCCGGCCCAGGCGACCGCCTCTCTGCACGAGGTCATCCGGGCGATCACCGCGCCCTACGAGCCGTCGGATGGGCCGCCGGTCCGGTTTGAAATCAAGGGCCCCGATCTGGCCCTTAACCGCACAGCCACGACCAGTTTCGCTCTTCTGCTGCACGAGTTCACGACCAATGCGGCCAAATATGGCGCCTTGTCGACGCCGGAGGGACGGGTAGTCATCGAGTGCGCGGAAGGCGATGACCAGGTCTGCATCGATTGGCGGGAATTGGGCGGGCCGCGGCTCAGTAAGGCCAAAGGCGAGGACGGCTTCGGCAGCCAGCTGGTGGCGCTGACGACCCGTCAACTGGGCGGCGAAGTCGTGCACGAATGGCGCGCCGAGGGGCTTGCGATCCGCATGACCGCCGAGAGGGGCCGGCTGCTTTCCTGATCAGGCGACGAAACCTTCGCCCTAACTGTTGAGCGGCGTGTCACTCCGCGGCCTCCGTTCCAGGCGTTTGCGCAGGAGATTGAGCACTGCCTGCTCCTCAGGGGCGAGGCCGGAATCGTCAGCCGCTGTAGCGGCCGCCTTGTCTTCGGCGAGTTCAAAACCACCGTCCAGATAGCGCTCGACCACACCCGGATGGAACCGGAATGGGGCAGCCGATCAAACAGACAGCGAACGCCAGACCTTGCGGCCGCATTGAGGGGCATCGCCCGGTGCTGACCAGCCAAACCCCTCCCGCGCCGGCCTGTTCAAGAACGGCCGCCGATCACTTCCGAATTCCTGACGAAAGGGCGCCCCGATCACGGAGCTACACGCCTTCACAAACGTCTTATTACAAGTCGGCGGCACGACCGGACATTCGTGATTGCAAGTGAAGGGTTAGAAAGATGTCTAAGGATCCAGTTTTTGTCACCGGGCTGACGATCGCACGGTCTCAGGATTTCGTGGTGGCTGCCTTGTACGCGCCTACGGGAGAATTCAGGACCGGACGCCTGGAAGCGGGCGAAAGCTTCAGGGTGGTCATGAGCTTGTCCACGCTTAGGGCCGTGGCGGACACCATCAACAGTACACTGCGTGAGATTGACCGGTCCGGTTCAGAACTGCGCAGTAGCAATCGGACCCTATCCGAAAGCCTTGTAGATGACCTGAAGCACTAGCGGCCCGGTTCGCCGACGCATTCAACAGCGTTGTGGGAGGGCCTCGTGGCCAGGTTGGTCGAAGCGAAACTGATCCATCGCCCTTCCCGGATCCGGGTCCTGGAGGACTAAATCTTTCCGGGATGGCCAAGCCGAGGACAGCTGCGTGAATCGATTACCGACGATATGCCGAAATCGGCTTCTCGAGACGCTCGATCCAGACGACCTGGCGCTGCTCGAACCCCGCTTCGAACGTGTCGATCTGCGTGCCGGAGCAGCTCTGTTCGAGCCGGGCCAGGACGTGAACCATATTTACTTCCTAGAGCGGCCGGCGGTTGTGGCGATGGTCGTGGATCTCAGCGAAGGCGACAGCGCCGAGGCGACCATGATCGGCTGGGAAGGCGCCGTCGGCGGGGTTGTTAGCGCCGGTTCGAAGCCGGCTTTTGCGCGTATGGTCGTCCAGTCGTCCGGTCCAGCTGTTCGCTTGCCGATCGAAACGCTGGAACAGGTCAAGCAGGAATCATCTTCGTGCCGCGATCATTTCTCACGCTATGCGGACTGTCTTCTTGCGCAGGTGATGCAGACTGTCGCCTGCAATACCACGCACGAGCTTGATGCGCGCCTGGCGCGTTGGCTGCTGGCTTTGAACGACCGTGTGGGCGTCCCGGAGATGAAACTAACCCAGGAATCAGCAGCCCAGATGTTGGGTGTCAGGCGAACCTACGTCACCAAGGTCCTGGGACAGCTCGAGCGGCTTGGGGCGATCCACCGCCAGCGGGGAAAAGTGATTGTTCGCAGCCGCCAGCGGCTCTCGGATCATGCTTGCGAGTGCTACGGCGAACTGCGGCGTCACTTCGACCAGATCCTCCCCGGCGTCTATTCTCCATAGAGCGGTGGCGTCGCCGCACAATCTGCAAACCCAAAAGCAGAGTTCGCTTTTCGGGAGTGAAGTTCGAGCCTTCTGATTAGCTTCGCCGTGACTCGCGCCTGTAAAGCAGGTCGGTCGCCGGCCTTCTTGCCACCTGGCTCACCGCAGTCCCCCGCGGACGCTTCATTGAGTGCGGCGACGCTCGACCATTTCTCGGGACCCCAGAAGGGGCGCCGCAATTGGATTTGCGAGCGACTTTCGAGATTGGCGTCTTAGCGAAAGCTAGAGCATCGCGCGGAAAAGTGGACGCCGTCTTTCCACAAAAGCTATGCGATATCAGATAATTGGAGCGAGGTGCGCGATTCCCGAATTGCGCAATTCGCTCTAGCCCTGCGGGTGGTCTTCTTTTTCCTTTTCCGGCTTTGGCGGGGGCTTGGGCGCGGGAGGAGGCCTGACCGGAGCCCGAGCGGCTGGCGGCGGAGCGGTGCGCATCGCGGACGGCGGCGGCGCTGAAGTCCGGGGCGGCCCTTGCGGACGAGCCGCCTCGGCTCCCGCATTCGGCATGGGTCGAGGCGCGACTTCCGGACGGTCTGTCGGGGCGGGTCGTTCTGCCGTCGCCGGTCGCTCGGTGCGGGTCTCTTCGGGGGGCTGAGGCGCCAACCTGCGCGGCGGCTGGCCCTCTTGTCGTTCAGCAGGCGCGGCCTCCATCGGACGCTCGCGCAGGGGCGCCGACGGCATCGGCTGTTGTCGACGAGCTGCAGGTGTTGGCGCTGGCGGCGTTTCGCGCCGATCACCCGGCGACGGCGCGGCGGAAGGCCGACTGGTTTCCAGATTGATCGGGGGGCGATGACCAGCGGCCTCCGTAGCGCCTTCGGGGCGAGCAGCCGGCGCCGCCGACGTTCCGGGCCGCTGGGGCGTCGTCGGGGCGGGGGCGCCTGACGCCTTCGCCGCCGCAACCGGGTGCATGGCGCCGGGCTTGCCTGACTGGCGCTGGGTCACGGGCGGCGGATTGTAGGCGCCGCCGGCGTGCGCGGCGGCCACCACCCCGGCGCCGCTCAACACTCCCGCTTTGGTCGTTGCGGCGATCGGAGGGGCGCCATGGTTGCTTGAGGCGCGCAAGGCGGTGTTGGCCGAGGCGGCCCTGATATGCTGGGTCTGAGCTCCTGTCAGTGCGACATGCCGCTCATGCGCGGCGCTCGCCTGCAGTGCCGTAGGCTGGGCGGTAATCCCGCCAGGGCCGTTGAAGCTCGCCCGGGGGGCGTTGTTGATCACGACCGTCTTGTTGTAGACGTTGGTGATATTGACATTGGTGATATTGTTGACCGAGCGGTTGTAGAAAAAATGCCCGCTCTGCCAGTATCCGCCCTGGTAGTCTCCGCCTGTATAGCCGAAGCCGTAGTCGACGCCGCCATAGAAGCCGACGTGCGGCCCCCAATATCCCTGGTGGAACAGATAAACACCGTCGTCCCAGCCCCAATAACCCGGCGTCCACAAGAGCCCCGGCTGCGGCGCCATCACCCAGGCGCCAGGAACCCAGTAGTAGTCGCCGAAATCGTCGTCCCAGGCCCAGTAGCCGGGGGTCCAGAGGTAGTCCGGTCCCGGGATCGGCGGCTGGTCGTAGACCGGCAGCGGCGGCGGCGCGAAATTTACGCTTATGCCGATCGAGATCTGGGCCTGGGCCGCCGACGGCGCTAGGGCGAGAGGCGCAGTCGTCGACAAAAGGCCTGCAAGAGTTGCGGTCAAAAGACGCCGCATGCGTGATCTCCCAAAATGACGGCGGAACCGTCGGACTGATCCCGACAAGATTGCGATCGAGAAACGTTCGGTTACGACCGAGGTTGCGATGACAGGCGTGATTGGGATGCAGCCTGGCCTTCAGTCCGGGCCCCGCGAGATTTTTGGCGTGGTGTCCGGGGAACCGGCGCCACAGGCCGCCGATTACTCGATATGACCGCCGTCGAAAGCACCACATGACCCAGCCGCAGGCGCTGACCTTCACCTTGCTCGCCGGCGCCATGATCTGTTTCGCCTGGGGGCGGTTTCGCTACGATCTGATCGCCTTGACGACGCTGTTGGTGGGCGTGATTTGCGGGCTTGTGCCTGCTCAGCGGGCGTTCGAGGGCTTCACCAGCGACGTAGTGATAATCATCGCCAGCGCCCTGGTGATCAGCGCCGCCGTGACCCGCTCAGGCGTCGTCGAACAGTTGCTACGGCCCGCTCTCACCCGACTGCGGTCCCCGCAAACCCAGGTTCCCGCCTTGGCTTCGGCGACCGCGGTCCTTTCCATGATGACCAAAAACGTCGGCGCGCTGGCCGTGCTGATGCCGCTGGCCATCCGCCTGGCGCGCACCACCGGCGTCTCGCAGTCTTCCCTGCTGATGCCGATGTCGTTCCTTTCGTTGCTGGGGGGCCTTACGACGCTGGTCGGCACGTCCACCAACATCATTGTCAGCCAAGTTCGCGAAGAGGCTTTGGGACGTCCGTTCCGGATGTTCGACTTCGCGCCCGTGGGCCTGATCCTGACGGCGCTGGGCCTTCTGTTCGTCAGCTTCGGCTGGAGGTTGCTGCCCCAGGGGCGACGCCCCCAGGCGAGCCTGGATGAAGCCCTGGCGGCTCCCTACGCCACCGAGGCCAAATTGCCAGCGCAGTTGCCCCAGGGACTGAACAGCTTGCGCGACCTCGATCTGGCCAGCGATGGAATCAAGGTCCTGGCTTTGCTGCGCAACGGCGAGCGTATTGCGTCACCTACCCGGCGCCGAAAGCTCCTGCCCGGCGACACGCTGCTATTACAGGGCGAACACGATCAGTTGCGCTTGATCTTCAATCGAACGCCGCTGCTGCACGTGAGCGCCGAAGACAAGCCGTCGAAAGAACAAGCCAAGGAAGAGGTCCGCTCGATCGAGGCCGTCGTCCAGGTCGGCTCGCAGCTTGTTGGCCGCACCGCAGATCAAATGCGGTTTCAGGAGCAATTGGGCGTCAATCTGATGGGGATCAGCCGCAGCGGCGCGCAGATCGCCGGCTCGCTTGGCGGCGAGCGGTTGCGCGCCGGCGACGTACTGGTGCTGCAGGCGGGGGAAAGGGCGCTCCCGAGCGCGCTGTTGGCGCTGGGCGCGCTGCCTCTGGTGGAGCGCGAGGTGCGGCTCGAGGGGGCGTCCAAGCGGCCGGCGGCGCTGATCATCCTGGTTGCGGCCATGCTCGCCGCGGGGCTGCAACTGACCCCGGTGGCGGTGGCCTTCTTCGGCGCGGCGCTGGCCATGGTGATGAGCGGCGCGATCAGCATGCGCGAGGCCTATGCGTCGCTAGATGCGCCAGTGCTGGTGCTGATCGGCGCCTTGACCCCGCTCAGCGAGGCGGTGCGAAGCAGCGGCGGCGCAGACCTGATCGCTCACGCCCTGGCGCCGCTGCTGCAGGGCTGGCCTGCGGCCGCAACCCTGGCCGCCCTGATGGTTCTTGCCATGGCCGCGTCGCCCTTTTTGCACAACGCCCCTACCGTACTGATCCTTGGCCCGATCGCCGTGGCTGTGGCGTCGCGCCTGCACGTCAGCCCGGATGGTTTCCTGATGGCGGTAGCGACGGGAGCGGGTTGCGATTTCCTCACCCCCGTCGGTCATCAATGCAATACGCTGGTGATGGGGCCCGGCGGCTACCGGTTCGGCGATTACGCCCGACTGGGGTTGCCGCTCTCGCTGATGGTTCTGATCGTGGGGCCTTTGGTTATCGCCTGGATATGGCCGCTGACGCGCGCCTGATGAATCAGCGTGCGTCAGCGGCGCCTCGCTGAACCAGATCGGCGGCTAACGTGCCGACAACGCAGGCGGAGCGTCGCCGGCGATCGCGGCGGTCATGGCTCGGGATCCTGTCAGGTCCGTGTCGCCGCGGCGCGGATCGGCCCAGAAGAGTTCGCGAGCTCGTTGGTGGGGTTGAACGTCTTTTGGAGGCTAGTGACCGATCGTGGCGATCATCGCCACGGCCGCCAGGGCCATTACCGCCGTCGCCACCCAGCCGACAATCTTCAGGCCGGGGCTCAAGGCGAAGCGCCCCATGATCTTTGGCCTGCTGGCCAGCAGCATCATGAGCGCCATGACGGGCACAGCGACCACGCCATTGATCACTGCACTCCAGAAGAGCGCCTTGATCGGGTCGATCGGTGTGAAGTTAAGGCCGGCGCCCACAAGGGTTGCGATGGCGATCGTGGCGTAGAAGGACGGCGCGCGGCCAAGTTTGCGCGCAAGGCCGACATGCCAGCCGAAGGCCTCGCCGGTGGCGTAGGCTGCTGAGCCGGCGAGCACCGGCACCGCGAGCAGGCCGGTGCCGACGATGCCCAACGCAAACACGATGAAGGTGGCAGGCCCGGCGATCGGCTTGAGCGCCTGCGCCGCCTGAGCGGAAGTCTGGATATCGGTGACCCCATGGGCGTGCAGGGTCGCGGCGGTGGTGACGATGATGAAGAGGGCCACGAGGTTCGACAGGCCCATGCCCAGATAGGTGTCGAGACGAATCCGCGCGAACTCGGGTTTGGCTTGGCTGGGCGCCCGCGCCAGGGGTTTGGCCCCGTCGCGCTCCTTGACCTCTTCGACCTCCTCTTCAGCCTGCCAGAAGAACAGGTAGGGGCTGATGGTGGTGCCGAGGATGGCGACCAGAGAGGTGAGATAGTCGGACGTCCACGTGATCTTGGGCGCCACAAGGCGCTGGCCGAACGTGAGCCAATCTACATGCACGACAAAGGCGACGCCGACATAGGCGAACAGAGCCAAGGTCAGCCATTTGAGCACCGAGACGTAGCGCGAATAGCGCACGAAGACTTCCAGGAGGATCGAAGCGAGGCCGAACAGCGCGACATAGACCAGTTGAGGGCCGCCGATCACCAGCTTCAGCGATGCGCCCATGGCGCCGAGGTCGGCGCCCAGATTGATGGTGTTGGCGATCAGAAGCAGGCTGACCAGGCCAAACAGCAGGCTGCGCGGATAGTAGGCCTTGAGGTTTCCGGCGATGCCCTTGCCGGTCACGCGGCCGATGCGTGCGCTGATCTCCTGGATCGCGCACATCAGCGGCCAGCTGAACAGCATCACCCAGCCCATGTCGTAGCCGAATTGGGCGCCGACCTGGGAATAGGTGGCGATCCCGCTGGGATCGTCGTCGGAGGCGCCGGTGATCAGTCCGGGGCCCAGCACCTGCAGAAGCTTGGGCTTTTCGGGTTGTTTGACATCTTCCGGCGGGCTCTGTGCGCCGACATTGGCAAGGTCGGCCATAGGCCCTCCATATCTGTAGCATAAACGTCGACCCAGCCCGCAAGCTCCTGGGAGAGCCGAAAAATCGAGCCATTTCACGGATATCTCGCCGCTCGCCTGGGTCAGGCCAACACGGCCCTCAAGCCAATAGGCTGACCTTGGGCCCCGGATCCCGCTGGCGCGCTCGCGCCGGCGCAAGCGCGCGCCCGAGCCATGCCGGCACCGCGCAGCGCATCCAGGCGCACGGACCATGCCGCGCGACAGCAACATAAGCTCGTCAATCCTGGTCTTTCGTGGACCGAAGTCGAGGCCGCGGCGTTGGTGCAGAGGCTGTCGGGGGCCAGGAGGCGAAGATGGCCGATACCGACAAGCGATTCCAGGAAGAGTTGTTGGCGCTTATCCCGTCTCTGCGAGCTTTCAGCCGCACCATGGCGGGCGATCGTGCGGAGGCGGACGATCTCGTTCAGGACACCATGCTGAAGGCGTGGAGGTCGCGCGCCACCTTCACGCTCGGAACGAACATGAAGGGATGGGCCTTCATGATCCTTCGCAATCAGTTCTATTCCGAAAAGCGGCGTTCGTGGCGGCGAGTACCGCTCGACCAAGAGACCGCCGAAAGCACCTTGCTGGCGAATGATGATCCGACGGCTGCGCATGAGCTGTCAGATCTACGCCGGGCCATGATGCTGCTGAGCGCTGAGCAGCGGGAAGCGTTGATCCTCGTCGGCGCCGCCGGCATGCCGTACGATGAAGCCGCCAGCATCCTCGGGTGCGCGATTGGAACGGTCAAAAGCCGGGTTAGCCGGGCGCGTCGCCAAGTCGGAATTATTCTAGCCGCGGGTCAGTTGCCGGCGGCGGATGTAGCGCCTCATCTGGCCTTTGACGCGATCATCGATGACGCCTTCCGCCATCAAGCCGTCGCCTGAGCGCGCAATCGCGGAGAACGCTGGGGTCATCCGTCGCCCGCTGCGCCACCGCCAGAAGCCAGGTCGCCGTGCGCCCAACGCTCAGGGAGCTTTGGTCTTTTGATGTCGCGTCAGCTTTCCTGAGAGGCCCGTTCCAAACGCCCAATGTTCCAAGGAAATCGCTCGCCCGAACTAAGACGCAGATCGGGCGGCGTCCCCTCGCTCAGGCGAGGCCCGGAGCTCGAAGGTCACGGCCTGCTCAGTCTACGGCGATTGGCTTTCACCTTGCGGCGGTAGAGGGTGACCGCTCTGGACGTGGCGGTGAGCGGCGTCAAGCCAAGACCGCCGGTGACAGCGAGGGTTTGCAGCGCAAAAGCCGCATCGACCTTCTCGGATATCATCCGTCGCGCTTCAGCATCAGCGGCCGGGCCGCCGCTGGCGATCGCTAGCGTGCGGAGGCCGATAACCGAAGCGGCCTCGACGCCAAGCGACCACGCGTCGAGGCCGACCTTGAACCAGGGATTTCTTGCAGGGGGCATCCAGCAGCTTTCAAAATGACTGTCGCGTCAGTCCGTCCTGGCGCGTAGTCCGCGCATCCATGTCTCGGCCGGATCAGATGACGCCGCCGTCGGATGCGTGATCGATGTTTGGCTTGGGCTGTTTCCGACCAGATTCAAGCTGGTCTTCTTCCGCTTCTATCTCAGCGGATCGTGCGCGTGACCGCTTGAGCGCCGCGTTCAGTTCGGCGCCGCGGTCTTCGATGGTCTGTGGTTCGGCTCGATTTGACATGTAACCCTCGGCTGAATCTGCAACGGCCTCGCCAGTCGCATCGTTCCGAGTGAGCTCGGGGTTTGGAAAGAGGCTTGGCGGCAAGCTGTCATTTGGAAAGGTCACCGCCATCTCAAAGAGGGTGATTTTCCTGCAAAGAGGACCCCACGGCGAGGCCGTGAGGCCCTCTCAGTCTGCGCTGGCTAGGCCGGGCGCTGACGTTCGGTTCGGCGCAGGTTGTGCGCTTTCACGAGCGGAGAAGGCCACGCGCGAGACGCGGGGAACGAGGACGCGCGGACTTCACGTTCATCCAACGGCGTTGGCCAGGAATGGCTGCTTCTAGGGCCAGCATTATTTCCAAGGCCGACGTGCAGAAGGCGGTCTGCAACTCAAGCCCAATTGTTCGGCCAGGGCCCAAAGCCATTTGCAGCCATAGGCTGGGCAAGCCCGCCACTGCGCCAGCTTCCAGGTGCGGACATTGGATGGTGAGGTTTCTCGCTTCATCGCCACCGCGGCTGGTGGGCTATGGCATATGCTTCCCGATTGAATGCTTTGGCGTCCTTTGCTGTCATTTTCCCGAGAAGCTGCAAATAGTGAGCAGATTCGCGTGGCGGGTGACCCGCGGGTGGAATGGAGCGAGGCGAGTGGCTGACCAGAATTCGACACCGATGAGCCGTCGCTCGCTGTTCGCGATGATCGGCACGGTCGCGGGTGGGGCCGTGATGCTGGAGGCGATGTCACGGCTCGCCTATGCCGGCGAGTCTGGCTTCAACGGTCCGATCGAACTTTCCCAAGATTCCAAGGGCGCTTCGGTTCTGATTCTCGGCGCCGGGCTTGCGGGCATGTGCGCGGCCTACGAGCTGCGCAAGGCCGGCTATAAAGTCCAGGTGCTGGAATACAACGACCGTCCCGGCGGTCGGAACTGGTCGCTCTATGGCGGCGACACCTATACCGAACTTGGTGGCTTCAAGCAGGAGGTGCGCTTCGACAAGGGGCTCTATTTCAACCCTGGCCCCTGGCGCCTACCTCATCACCATTACGCCGTTCTGCACTATTGCAAGCTGCTGAACGTCGCCCTGGAGCCGTTCATACAGACCAACTACGCCGCCTATGTCCACTCGACCAAGGCGTTCGGCGGCAAGCCGAAGCGCTATCGGGAAGTGCAGGCGGACTTCGACGGCCATGTCGCCGAACTGCTCGCCAAAAGCACCCAACAGGGCAAGCTCGACCAGGCTGTCACCAGGGAGGATCGCGAGGTCCTGCTCGAGGCGATGCGCGAATGGGGCGCGCTGGACAAGAACTACGAATACAAAAAAGGCGTATTGGCCAGCGAGCGGCGTGGCTGGGATTCCGACCCCGGCGGCGGCCTGACCTCGATGCCGACGCCCTCGGAGCCCATGGCGATGAGCGACCTGCTGAAGTCCGGCCTGTGGGGGGCCATCAGCGCCGGCCAGATCTACGAGTTCCAGCAGATGATCTTCCAGCCGGTCGGCGGCATGGGCATGATCGGCAAGGCTTTTGGCCGGGAGCTCGACGGCCTGATTCACTACAATGCCAAGGTCATCGACATCCACCAGGACGATCACGGTGTCGTCGCCACCTTCCAGGACGCCAAGGCGGGCGGCGCGCCGCAGCAAGCCAAGGCAGACTGGTGCGTCTGCACGATCCCCGCCACAATCCTTGGCCAGACCCCGATCAATGTCGGCGCGCCGATGAAGAGCGCGATCGACGCGCTCTACTACGATGCGTCAGTCAAGGTCGGCCTGCAGTTCAAGCGTCGCTTCTGGGAGCAGGACGACGCCATCTACGGCGGCATCAGCTTCACCGATCAGCCGAACGCCATGATCGGCTATCCAAGCACGGACTATTTCAGCAGCGGCAAGGGCGTGCTGCTGGGCGCCTACACCTTCGGTCCGAGCGCCTTCGAATTCGCCGCCATGTCCCCTGAAGAGCGCATCTCCAAGGCGCTCGAATACGGCGCCAACATCCATCCGCAGTACAGGACCGAGTTCGAGACCGGTGCGGCGGTCGCCTGGCACCGGGTGCCGTGGACCCTGGGCTGCGCGGGTCATTGGACCGAGGAGCTTCGGGACCAACACTACGACAACCTCTGCGCGATCGACGGCCGAATCGTGCTCGCGGGCGAGCACGCATCGCGACTTCCGGCCTGGCAGGAGGGGGCGCTGCTGTCGTCGCTGGACGCTATCCGCCGTTTGCATCAACGCGTGCAAGCGAGCTGAACCGCCATGTGGGACATTTTGGAGCGAACGATGAAATTCGTGCATGGGCGGCCTGTTGGCCTGGTCGCGCTGGCGATACTTGCAGCCGGCGGCGGCGCGGCGGCGCAGGATTTCTTCGGCGGCCATTTTTCGGAGCAGACCGGCGAAGCCATCTTCAAGGGAATCTGCCAGGGATGCCACATGCCGGACGCGAAGGGCGCGGTCGGCGCGGGGGCCTATCCCGCCCTGGCGGGCGACGAGCGCTTAAGCGCCGCTGCATATCCGGCCCTGGTGATCACGGTGGGGCAGAAGGCGATGCCCTCTTTCGGCGACCAGCTGAGCGACGAGCAAATCGCCAATGTGGTCAACTATATCCGCTCCAACTTCGGCAATCACTACACCGACAAGATCACTCCGGACGAGGTCAAGGCGATGCGGCCGCCGAAGGCGCCGGGGTAGCCATGTTCAGTTGGAAACGCTGGGCTTGTCCCTGGCCGGCCCCTTCCTGATCTCGAGGCTCGTGTTCATCGAGGAGGCGCGCTGAACCCTCCGCTGTAGATGCGGGGCCGCGGCCAAGGTCCGGCTAAAACGAGGCTCGCCAAAGGCTGCCCAAGCGGTCATCGCCATAGCGCGGAGCTCCCCGGCTGCGAAGCGGTCTTATCTGACGAGCCCAACGGAGCGCGCTATGACGCCCGCGCGCTGGGCGAGACCTTCAAAGAGCCGGTGTTCGTGATCAACGGCGCCGACGACAACGTCACCCCGGTCGCCCTGGCCGAGCGCTATGTCTAGGGCCTGACGGCGCCGCAAAAGGCCCTCATCGCCCTGCCGAACGCCGACCACGAGGCGGTCGTCACCGAACCCGAGACATTCCTGCGCGAACTCGATGCTCGCGTGCGCCTGCTCGCCATCGCGTCGAAGCGTTGGTCGTGCAGAGCTGCCGGGATCGGACGGATTCGTGCGGACTTGCGAGTAGCCGCCGGACAGAATGACAACTGGCGACGCCCACTTGGGCTTTGCGAAAGGCGAGTTTGTGGAAGGGGCCTTTCGGCTGGGATGCCATATCCTCCGCCCGCGAGAAGCATTTCGTCAGAGCCCTCCCCCGGAAGCGAGCACAATCTTAGCCGCAACCAGCAGCTGGGCAATCGGCGGCGGGGTGTTGCAAGCTGGTGCGCGCCCGCCAGGCAAGCCGTTCCGGGCGCGGATGGCGGCGGGCTTCGAGTTCGCGCCGGGGAGCGGCCGGATTGGCGAGGCCGTCAGATCTCAAATTGCTCGGACAGCGCCGAGGCATCGTCAACTTCGATCCCGAGGTATCGGACAGTGCTCTCCAGCTTGTGGCGCGCGCCTCTACCCGCGCCGGGCCGCTATGCCGCGCCCGCCGACTGCAGTCAGCCGGGCGCGAGCGTTGTCAGCGCCCCCGCGGCGTCCTTCGGACATCGCCGGGGCACGGGCCGCGGCGCCGACGTCGAACCGCGAGATGAGCCGATCGAGCTCGGCCGCCTCGGCCTTGAGCGTTGCGGTCGCCGCACTCGACTGTTCGACCATGGCTGCGTTCTGCTGCGTCACCTGGTCCATCTGGTTGACCGCTATGTTGACCTGGTTGAGGCCCGCGGCTTGTTCCTGCGAGGACTGGGCGATCTCGGCGATCAGATGGTCGATTGATGCCACCTTTGCGACGATCGATTCGAGCGCCTGGCCTGTATCTCCCACGAGCTTTACACCCCGGCCCACCTGGGCCGAAGACCTGGCGATCAGGGTCTTGATCTCCATCGCCGCCTCGGCCGACCGCTGCGCCAGCGCCCGGACCTCCTGGGCCACGACGGCGAAGCCACGTCCGGCGTCGCCGGCGCGCGCGGCTTCGACCCCCGCGTTCAGGGCGAGCAGATTGGTCTGGAACGCGATTTCGTCGATCACCGAGATGATCTGGGTGATCTGGTTTGATCCTTGCGAGATTTCGCCCATGGCGGAAACGGCGTCGGCCATGACTGACCCTGATCGCGCCGCTTCCTCCCTCGCGCTCGAGGCTTCGCTCGCCGCCTGCTTGGCGCCGTCGGCGCTGCGCTTCACCGTGGCGGTGATCTGGTCGAGGGCGCCCGCCGTTTCCTCAAGGCTGGCGGCCTGCTGTTCGGTCCGCCGGGACAGGTCGTCAGACGCCGTGGCGATCTCGTCCGAGCCGCCCCGAATGCCGCGGATGGCGGACGCGATGGCGCTCATCGCTTCGCGCAGGCTGTCCACCGCCGAATTGAAGTCCGTCTTGATCTTCAGATAGTCGCCCTGGAACTCCGCGTCGATGTGCGTGTTGAGATCACCTTCAGCCAGCCGGCCAAGGTTTTCGGCAAGGGTTTGCACCACCATGGCCTGCTCGGCCTGGATGCGTCCGCGCTCTGCTTCGGTCAGTTGGCGCTGGCGCTCGGCGTCCAGCCGCATCTGCTCCGCCTCCGCCTCCAGCGCCCGGGCTCTGAGGCCATTGTCCTTGAATGTCTGCACGGCCGTAGCCATCAGGCCGATTTCGTCGCCCCGGCCTTGCCCCTCGACGATCACGTCCAGATCGCCGCTGGCCAGGATCTTCATTCGATCAGCCAGGCTGACGAGCGGGGCGGATATCTTGGTCGCCGAGATCCAGGCGGCGAAGGCGAGGCCTCCGAGCAGTACGGCCGCGCCGACCAAAACCATGGTCCAGGTCGCGCGCGCGGCGTTCGCCGCCAGGACTTGGGACTGGGCCTTGCTTTCGGCCAGGCGGGTTTCGTTAAACCGCTTCACTTCCGCATTGAGGGCCTGGATCTGGGGGTCAGCGACCGACATCGCCTTGGCCGCGTCGGTGTTCTTGTCCTGCAGCGACAGATCCATGGCGGCTTTTGCCCGGTCTGCGATCAGTTTGAACTTCTCCATCATAGCCTGATGGTCGCTTGCGTGCGCCGGGTCGAGGCGGTCAGCCTGCGCGATCGACTGCTGTCCAAGATCGATATTGGTTTTCAGGTTTTGCTGGAGATCCCTGCAAGGCTGCGCATCGGCGCCAAGACAGGTCAAAGTCAAAGATTTGTAGAGGTCGTATCCCAGCTGGGTCAGTGATTGACGGAAGCGCAGCAGATTGACCGCCGCCGGATCACTCCCTTCGACCATATAGCCATAGCTGCGTGCGGTCTGATTCAGGCTGACGCCTCCCAGCGCGACCACAGCGGCGAAGAGAACCGCCATCACCATCAAGGGGATGGAGGATTTGACCAGAACGCGCATGTTGTCGAAGAACTTCATGGCTTCCTCACAGATATTGCGATGGCGATAAGTGGGTGCATCTTGCGCTTTTCGATACCGCGCCGGCGATCGTGGCTCGCTTGACCAAGACGAAATGGCATGGCGTCGATGTCTGGAAACTTGTCAAAAGATTTCGGATTTAGACTATGGCTTCTCAGTATTGCCCGTCCGGTGGCGGCGGGTCAGAAGCTCCAATTCGATTGACAATTCATCCAAAAGAGAAATCGTCCTGTCTTCAGCCGAGGCAAGCGCAGCGGTCAGCATTTTCCAGCTATGCTCGCCGTCGGCGTGTTCGAACGGGCCTTTCAGGAGTCCTTCCATTGCGCCAGTCCAGATGCGCAAGATATCGTTTGCTCCTTCAAGGCGGCCATTGAGCCTGGCGATTTGTTGGCGCCAGGATTCATGAACGGCCTCGGTCATTGCCGTACTCCGCGCTACCGCCAACCGCGCAAATCGCAGATTGGGTGAGAAATCCAACTTTGATCACCCTCGCCACGAGGCTGGATACTTCGTGTTGCATGAGATGCAATATTCGCGCCCTAGCGTTGCTGGGCGCGCGACCTTCCGTCAGTCCGTGGATCGCGGCTCTCTTCATTTGTTTCCTCCAGATCGCGAATGCTGTCTTTGCAATGGATTCGTTGGCGCTGGTCAGAATAGTTCAAGAGTGAGATATCGAATGATCCGTTCAGCAGGTTCGATGGGGAACGGTTAAGTATCCGTCTTAAGTAAGAATGAAGGCGGCAATTGTCCGCTCAATACCCTGACAATATCGCGGATTTTCCTGACACAAGCCGTATCAGATTTGCAGCCTTATGCGGGCAACATTCCCATTGGCAATTATTGCTGGCGAGATTCGCAGTGCGATCAGCGACGATGCGCTCAGGCGCCGACCGCCTGCGCATCCGCCCAAATTAGCATTGAGGCTCGTCGCGGCGGCGCCATCTGGGTCTGACATCCGTCTCGGGACCGTCGAAAGTTCGAGCTTCCGCGGTCGCTGACGAGGCGGGCTGGCTGCGCCGCCGGGCCAGCGTTTGGGACGTTAGTTCGCTCGCCGCCATGAGCGAGATTGAGCAGAGCTCGGGCCAGATCATCCAGATCATCGGGGTGATCGACGAGATCGCCTAAGCGCCGCAAACCCGCCGTTAGCAGTGCCGGCGCATTGCCGGTCTGAACGGAGAGTTTGCAGAGCCAACTGAAGTTCTGCTTGTGGCGCATTCTCGCCACTCGGTGCGCGGTCCTCGCCGATACCGGCGGCAAGGCCGGCAATGGCGGCAATCGCGGCGCCGGTCCGGATCGATCGGTCCCGTCATGCTGAGGCGCTCGGCTGCCGCCACGGGGACATCTGAACCTGACGCCTGTCCAGGGTTACCTGAATTTGGCTAACCATCCCTAACGTCGGTGTCCGGCCGATCGGAGCCCTGGACCAGTTCTTCATGCCACCGGCCGGCGACATCCTCGTAGGAAATCGCCGCCTCTTCACCGGAAATGCGCTGTTCGCCTGCAGCGCGCTTGGCGGCGGCGCGGGCGGCGTCATGGGTCGGGAAGGTCTCCGAATAGGCTCCAGCGACCCGATAGGCCCAACCGCCGTCGTGCTCCACGATGTGATAGATGACTTTCACCATGGTCGCTCCCTGTCGGACGCCAGCCCATAGGCCGGGAGGCCCCCTCGGCTGAGGCGTTGCAACCTAGACCTCCCAGTACCTTCCCGCCAGAGAAGGAGATGAGTCAGCGGCCCTTTTGATAGGGCGCAAGAGATCGGGGCGACCAAGCTGAACGGAGCAAGCAAGGCGGTTCGCCAATAGCTGTCGTTCCATGGCGGCCGGCCGATGAGCAAAAGGGTGAGGACTCACCGTCTGCAGCGGAGACGACGCCAAAGGGGGCTTATTGATCTCGGCCCGCAAAAATCCTCCGTCGCAAGTGTCGGAGGGTCAGGCTCTGGTTCGTCCTGCGGTGGAAATCAAGCTGGAGATCCAAGATGCGCTACCTGATGATCGTGAAGGCGACGCCGATGTCGGAACGCGGCGAGTTCCCCCCAAACGCAGAGAAAATGTTCGCCGACATGGCGGCCTTCAACAACGAGATGATCGCCGCGGGCGTGATGCTGGACGCCGCAGGCTTGAAGCCCAGTTCCGCCGGCAAACGCATCCGCTTCGAGGGCCGCGGGAAAGCTATCCTCACGGACGGCCCCTTCGCCGAGACCAAGGAACTGATCGCCGGCTACTGGGTGATCCAGTGCAAGGACATGGACGAGGCGCTGAGTTGGGCATGCCGAGCGCCCTTCGAAGACGGCGAGGTCGAACTGCGCCCGTTCCACGAGCCGGAAGACTTCGAAGGCCTGGTGCCGGATGAGGTCATGGCCCAGGAACAGGGCTGGCGGGCCGAGCAGGCGCGCAAGTCGCCGAAGGCTCCGGCTTGACCGGCCTGGCGCCGCAGATCTGCGCCGTCACAATGGCGAGCCCAGTGAGCCTGTGATTGATGGTCGGCGTTGATATCCATGTCGGCCGGCAATATTCACTGTCGTTCATCTCCCGGGAGCCGCCGAATGACCGCCATCCGCATCCTCGACGGCGGCATGAGCCGCGAGCTCGCCCGCCTCGGGGCGCCGCTTCGCCAGCCGGAATGGTCAGCCCTGGCGCTGATCGAGACGCCCGAGATCGTCCGCCAGGTTCATGCCGAGTTCATCGCCGCCGGGGCCCGGGTGATTTCCACCAATAGCTATGCCTTGGTCCCCTTTCATATCGGAGAGGAGCGCTTCTGGCAGGACGGGCCGGCGCTTATCGCCTTGGCGGGCCGCCTGGCCCGCGAGGCCGCCGACGCTGCGCGGCCGGATCGCAGTCCCTTAGTCGCCGGCTCCTTACCGCCGATCTTCGGCTCCTACGAGCCACAGAATTTCGATCCCAACCGCGCGCCGGCATACCTGAAAGTGCTGGTCGACAATCTGGAGCCTCACATCGATGTCTGGCTCGCGGAGACGCTCAGCCTGATCGCCGAAGCCGAAGCAGCGCGCGCGTCCGTGGCGCATACGGGCAAGCCACTCTGGATTTCGTTCACCCTGGACGACAGCGCCGCAGCCGAGCACGCACAGCCGCCGCGCCTGCGCTCAGGGGAGACGGTTGCGGAGGCGGCGAGCTGGGTCGCCGGCTCCGGGGCGCAGGCCCTCCTGTTCAATTGCAGTCGACCGGAGGTCATGGCCGCTGCCGTCGAGACCGCCGCGCGGGTCTTTAGAGAGCTGGGCGCGGACCTTGAGATCGGTGTTTACGCCAACGCCTTTGAGGCCTCGCAGGAGGAGGGCGGGGCCAATGAGACCCTGCACGCGGTTCGCACTGACCTGACCGGCGACGCTTACAGCGTCTTTGCTCGCCGCTGGACGGAGGTCGGCGCCACGCTGATCGGTGGATGCTGCGGGGTCGGCGCGGCGCACATTGGGCGCTTGTGTGGGGCGCTCGCGCCGACGGCGCGAGAGGTCTCAGGGACGACCTGATGGGGCGGGGCAACAGGTGCGCCATTGGCCCGCCTGGGGAGACACAGCCCGCTCAGGCAGACAGGGCTCGCTAGAAGCCGACATTCGAGCGGGTCGCCTATTGCAGCGCCAGATCTTCTGAAGCGGACATCGGGATTGGGGATTTTTGACTCATCTCTGCCCTTGGGAAAGGCCGCTTCCGGCGCCAGCGCCTGGTAGCCTGGCGGCCGTCATTTTATGGCTCTCCGGTGCGCCCCCTCGTGGCTCAGCGCAAGTATGTAGCGAGAAGCTGTGAACATTTTTGACCCAGCCCTACTGACGTCACGGTGACGACGGTATGTGGTCCCCGCTCATTGGTTGGCCCCTCTGAGCGCCCACTCGGCTGCCAGGACGATGTTCTGGCAGCCCCCTTGGGGCGCTGCTCGCCAAAAGGCGAGATCCCGGAGAGGCTGCCAAAGTCGAGCTTGTTTCCATATTGCCGACATTACGAGGCCAAGGGGGGAGGGGGAGCGTTGACTGAGTCCAGTAAGCTAGGCGACGAGCCGCTCGGCCTGCGCGGCCGCAACTGGCGCATTTTCAGCTATTTCGCGCCCTTAACCCTGCTGGTCTCCCTCATCTCGCCCCACGGCAATCTCGCCGACATCGCGGTCACCTTCATGCTGAAGGACAGGCTGCATGCTTCCGCGACGCAGGTGTCCCTGTTTCGTCTGATCGTCACCTTGCCGCTGCTGGCGTCGATGCTGGTCGGACTCGCCCGCGACCACTGGAACCCACTGGGGTGGCGTGACCGGGGCCACATGCTGATCTTCGCGGCGCTGACGGCGGCCACCTACATCGCCCAAGGGGCCGCGCGCCTAAGCTTCGCGAGCCTCGTCGCCGGGATGCTGTGCGCCAACATCCTGATGCTGTTCGTGAGCGGGGCGCACCAGGGGCTGCTGGCGCTCATCGGCCAGGAAAACCGGATGTCCGGTCGCCTCGCCGTGGTCTGGCAGACGATATCCTATGTGCCGATCGTGGGCGGCTCATTCCTCGGCGGTGAGTTGGCCGAACGAATGTCGCCTTCGGCCACCTTCCTGATCCTCGGCGCGGCCTCTATGGCGCTGATGCTTTTCTCGCTCTGGAAGCCGGCGGCGGTGTTCGATCACGCCTATGATCAACCGGCCGCCAAGGCAGGGCGCCTCTGGGAGGATGTGCGTCGGCTGCTGCGCTCGCGGGCGATTTATGCGCCGATCTTGTTGCCTTTCCTGTTCAATTTCTCGCCGGGGTTCGTCACGCCGCTCCAGTTTCACATAACAAATGAGTTGCATGCGCGACCCTCCGTCTATGGCGACTTCTTCTCGCTCTATTTCGTCGGCTTTACGCCGCTGTTCCTGCTCTATGGGTGGCTGCTGAGCCGGGTAAGCTTTCGCGTGTTGCTATGGTCCGGGCTGGCGATCGGCGGGCCAAACGTTGCAATTCTGCCCTTCATCCATTCTCCCGACGTATTGCTGGCCGCCGCCGCCCCGATGGGGGCCTGCGCCGCCATCGGCTGGTGCGCGATTTGCGATTTGGCGATCCGCTCGTGTCCGCGGGGACTGCAGGGCACACTAATGCTGCTGGCCGCAGCCGCCGGCGTGCTCGGCTATCGGTTCAGCGATGTGCTGGGCGCCCGGCTCTATGACCTTGCTCCCGGCTCCGGCTTCACACTCGGGATCGTGATTTCGGTCATTGCGACCCTGCTGTGCCTTCCCGTGGTCCTGCTTGTGCCGCGTGATGTCATGGATATCCGCGAAGGCGCCGAAGCAGCCACGACCGAGGTTGTGGAGCCGAGAGTCGCCGTTCGCACCGCAGGCGACGGAGCACTGCTCAACAGCGAAAAAGCGCGCTGACTCTAACGGTCGCTGGAGGCGCAACTCGCTCGTTCGCCTCGACAGCAGGTCGCCGTCTTTCCTGTCGTCCCGAGTCGGCGCCCTAAGGCAGAGCCTGCTTCCCTAAAGCTGACATTGCGATCGGCATGGGAGGGTGACGACCGTGGCGGTGAGAGAGGGATTCGAACCCTCGATAGAGTTTCCCCTATACACGCGTTCCAGGCGTGCGCCTTCAACCACTCGGCCACCTCACCCCAAGGACCAGCCGGCGGACCGGCCTCGCCCGCCGGCTGGTCAGGGCCGGCGCGGGAGGCGGGCAATATACTGATCGGGCGGGGTTGGACAACATTTTCTGTTCGGGCGTTGCAAGGCGTGGCGTTCGGCCGCGCGCGGACTATGTTTGGGGCCCGTTCGCCCCATCGGAGCCGTCCGCCATGTCCTTCCTGAAGATGCTCGAACTGCCGACGGCCGAGACCGCCCTGCCGGGGCGGCCGCACCCGATTCCGACGGCAGCGGATCATTTTGTGAACGGCCGGCCGCTGAAGGGGCCTTATCCCGTGGGAACCGAGCTGGCCCAGTTCGGCATGGGCTGCTTCTGGGGCGAGGAGCGACGGTTCTGGAGCGTGCCGGGGGTGTGGGTCACGGCGGTGGGTTATGCCGGCGGCCTGACGCCCAATCCGACTTACGAGGAGGTCTGCTCCGGCCGCACTGGCCATGCCGAGGTGGTGCTGGTCGTGTTCGACCCCAAGGTGGTGAGCTACGAGGCGCTGCTCAAGGTGTTCTGGGAAGGGCACGATCCGACCCAGGGCATGCGCCAGGGCAACGACATCGGCACCCAGTACCGCTCGGCGATCTATGCCTATGGCGAGGCGCAGGCCAAGGCGGCGGAGGCCTCGCGCGCGGCCTATCAGGCGGCGCTGAGCGCGCGCGGCTATGGGGCCATCACCACCGAGATCGTTCAGGCTCCGACCTTCTACTTCGCCGAGGACTATCATCAGCAGTACCTGGCCAAGAACCCGCACGGCTATTGCGGGGTGGGCGGCACGGGCGTGAGCTGCCCGATCGGCCTGGGCGTCGCGGCCGGCGGGGCCGCGTGAGGTTCGAGGATTTCGAAGCCTTCTGCCTCACCCTGCCGGGCGCGGTGCTGTCGGTGCAGTGGGGCGACGAGCACGTCTACAAGGTGGGCGGCAAGATGTTCGCCGTGGCCGGCGGCTTCGGCGGCGGTCGCGGGGTGACCTACACCTTCAAGGCGTCGGACATGGCCTTCGAGCTGCTGGTCGAGGAGGGCTTCGCCCGGCCGGCGCCCTATCTGGCGCGGGCCAGGTGGGTGCAGCTGCTTTCGACGGACAGCTTGCCGGAGGAGGATCTACAGGCCTATGTGCGTCAGGCCCATGCGCTGGTTGTCGCAAAGCTGACGCGGGCCGTGCGTAGTGAGCTTGGCTTGGGCGAATCGCGGGCGGGGGCTTAGGCGCACTACGCCGGCCGGCATCGAGGAATCAGAATGACCGCGGGGGCGGGCGACAGGCGAGACTTTCTGAAGCTGGCGGCCGGCGCCGCCCTGGGCGCCGGCGCCTTGCCGCCGGCGATCGCGCGCGCCCTGGCGACCCCGGCCAGCCGCGGCAGCGGCACGATCCGCGATGTTGAGCATGTGGTGATCCTGATGCAGGAGAACCGCAGCTTCGACCACTATTTCGGGACCCTGCGCGGGGTGCGCGGGTTCGGCGACCCGCGGGCGATCGGCCTGCCGGGCGGCCAGTCGGTGTTCCTGCAGCCGAAGAAGGGCGGGCAGGGGAGCGTCGGGCCCTTCCGCCTGGACAGCGACGCCACCCGGGCCCAGAGCCTGTTCAGCCTGGACCACAGCTGGAAGGGCTCGCACGCGCGCTGGAAGCGGCACGACGCCTGGGTGACGGCCAAGGGGCCGCTGACCATGGGCTATTTCACCCGCGCGGACCTGCCGTTCTACTATGCCCTGGCGGACGCCTTCACGGTCTGCGACGCCTATCACTGCTCGGTGTTCGGGCCGACCAATCCGAACCGGCTCTACCTGTTCAGCGGCACCAGCGGGTTGGCGTTGGGCGATCAGAGCATCACCGTGGTCGACAACACGCCCCTGGAGCTGAACGAGACGGCCGACCCGGCGCGCGATTCGCCGAAGTTCGACGGGTTTTCCTGGCCGACCTATGCGGAGCGGCTGCAGGGGGCGGGGGTCAGCTGGAAGCTCTATCAGGAGTACGACAACTACGGCGACAATGGCCTGGCCTATTTCAAGAGCTTCCGCGGCCTGGAGCCGGAGCATCCGCTGTACCGCCGCGGACGAGCCTGGGCGCCGGGGTCGACGTCGGAGAACGCCAAACAGACCTCCGGCGAGCCGCTGGTGGCTCAGTTCGCGGCCGACGTGGCGGCGGGAACGTTGCCGCAGGTGTCGTGGATCGTGGCGCCCTACAGGCTGTGCGAACACCCCGACGCCAGCCCCGCGGAGGGCGAGCACCTGACCGCGCGTCTGCTGGAGGCCCTGACCGCTCATCCTGAGGTGTGGTCGAAGACGGTGTTCATCCTGAACTATGACGAGAACGACGGCTTCTTCGACCACGTGCCGCCGCCTCTGCCGGCGGCCGGGACCGCCCTGGGCAAGAGTACGGCGTCAAGCGACGGCGAACTTTATCACGGCGAGCCCATGGGGCTGGGGCCGCGGGTGCCGATGCTGGTGGTCTCCCCATGGACCAAGGGCGGATTCGTCAATTCGGAGCTGTTCGACCACACCTCGGTAATCCGCTTCCTGGAGGCGCGGTTCGGAGTGCGCGAGCCGCACATCAGCCCCTGGCGGCGAAGCGTGGCTGGCGACCTGACCAGCGTGTTCGACTTTGCCGGAGCAGGCGCGTCCTGGACCGGCGGCCTGCCCGACGCCTCGGTCGAACCGGCGCGGGCGGCCAAGGCGCGCAAGCTGCCAATGCCCAAGCCGGCAGAAGGGACCCAGGCGATCCCGCGGCAGGAGCCGGGCCAGCGGCCGGCGCGGGCCTTGCCCTACGCCTTCGAGGTGAAGGCCCAAGTCGGGGCGAAGGACTTGGCCCTGACCCTGTCCAACACCGGCAAGGCAGGGGCGACGTTCAACCTCTATCCGGCGGGGGTGGGCGAGCCGCGCTTTTATACGGTGGGCGCGGGCAAAAGCCTCGATGACCGGGTGGTGTTCGAGGGCGAGGCCTATGATTTCAGCCTGCACGGGCCAAACGGCTTCCTGCGCGGCTTCCGAGGGCGAGCGGCGCAGGGCTGCGAGGCCCATGCCCGGTTCGATCCCGCGACCGGGCGGCTGCTGATCACGCTGAAGAATTCAGGGACGGGGCCAGCGCGGCTCGAGGTCGCTCCGCGGGACTATCTGCACGCGCCGGCCCGACGGCATCATTTGGCGCCTGGAGCCGAACTTGTCGACGCCTGGGACCTGAAGCCTTCGCACCACTGGTACGATTTCGCCATCACCAGCGCACACGACCCGGGCTTCGAGCGCCGGATCGCGGGCCATGGCGAAGACGGGCGGCCGAGCCTGAGCGACCCGGCCTTGGGACGCCAAGTTTAGTGCTTGGCGTCATTGGCGGTGTTGGTCACCGCATGGCCGGCGGCGCTGATGTCCTTGCCGGCGCCTTCGATGGTGTTGCAGGCCGAAACCAACAGGGCGACGCCGGCGGCGGCGAGAACGAGAAACTTGCGCATGAGGCTCTCCAGTCTTGGGCCGGCCCGGCCGGTCCCTATCGGGCCCCTGTGTAGCTAGGCCCGGGCCAAGGTTCAATCCGGCCAAGGCGAGGCTTCCCCTCCAGGCGCGCGGCCCCCATGTTGCGTTCACAACAAGAACCGAGGAGACCGTCCATGCCCGCTTCCGACCTGTCCGTTCTGGAAAGCTACCCAACGGCCACGGCCACGGAACTGGTCGAGGCCCTGGCGGTGGGCAAGGTCAGCGCAGCGGATCTGGCCGAGGCCGCGATCGCCCGGATCGAGGCGCTGGACGGCGCGATCAATGCGGTGGTCGCGCGGGACTTCGCCGGCGCCCGGGCTGCGGCCAGGGCGGCCGACGAGGCCTTGGCGCGCGGCGAGCGGCGGCCGCTGCTGGGCCTGCCGATGACGGTCAAGGAGGCGCACCACACGGTGGGCATGCCCACCACCTGGGGCTTGAAGTCCTCGGAAGGCTGGGTCGCCGAGGCCGACAGCGTGGGCGTCGAGCGGCTGAAGGCGGCCGGGGCGGTGATCCTCGGCAAGACCAATGTCCCCCCGCACCTGGGCGACTGGCAGAGCAACAATCCGGTCTATGGCCGAACCCTCAACCCGCACGATCATGCGCGCAGCCCAGGCGGCTCGTCCGGCGGCTCGTCGGCGGCCTTGGCGGCGGGCATGGTCCCCCTGGAGTTCGGTTCGGACATCGGCGGGTCGATCCGGGTTCCGGCGCATTTCTGCGGCGTGTTCGGGCACAAGCCGAGCTGGGGCCTGGTCCCCACCGCCGGCCACAGCCCGCCGGGCATGGTGGGCGGGGCCGAGGTTCCGTTCGGCGTGGTGGGGCCGATGGCGCGTTCGGCCGCCGATCTCGAGCTGGCCTTGAACGTGTTGGCGGGGCCGGCGGGCATAGAGGCCAAGGCGCTTCGGGTCGAGCTTCCGCCGGCTCGCGCGGCGCGGCTCTCGGACTATCGGGTGCTGGTGGTGGATCGGCATCCTCTGGCCAGGACCGGGCGGGACGTGCTGTCGGCGTTGCACGGCCTGGCCGATCGGCTGGAAGCGGCGGGCGCCAAGGTTTCGCGGCGGAGCGACAAGCTGCCCAATCTCGCCGCCGCCCACGGCTTCTACATGAACCTCCTGGGCGTGATCATGAACATGGGCGCCCCCAAGCGCGAGGGCGGGCCGCCGCCGCTGACGGCCGAGGAATGGGTTATCGGCCTGCACGCGCGCGAGAACTTCCGCAATCAGTGGGAAGCGCTGTTCGAAGACTTCGATGTGGTGCTGGCGCCGCCGTTCGGCACGGCGGCCTTCCCGCACGAGGATCGGCCGCAAGGCGAGCGAACCCTGACCATAGACGGCGAAGAGGTTCCCTATTTCAGCCAGCTGGCCTGGCCGGGCGTCGCCACCTTCCCTGGACTTCCGGCGACCTGCGCCCCGATCGCCCGCACCCACGAGGGCCTGCCCTTAGGCGTGCAGATCATCGGCGGCTATTGGGAGGATCGGACCACTATCGGCTTCGCCGGCCTGATGGAGCGGGAGTTGGACCTGAGGGCGATCCTACCGTCGTCATAGGGGAACTGGCGGCCTGAACCGGTCGTTGTCAAAAGGCCGGTGTCACCCCTGTGGAAGGTTTCGCCGGCTTTGGGAGAGAAACTCCGCGAGGCGACGAAAATGGACACGACGACAATCATGGTGATTCTGGCAGTGGTCGCCGTATTGGCGATCATTGTGGCGTTCACTATTCAGCGGCGGCGCAGCGCGAAGCTGCGCGAGCGTTACGGAGCCGAGTATTCCCGGGCTGTGGTCGAGGCCGGCGGCCGGCGCAAGGGCGAGGCGGAACTGGCAGGCCGCGAGAAACGGATGGAAGCTTTCTCGATCCGTCCGCTGTCGATCCTCGATCGCGAACGCTATGTCGGCTCCTGGCGGATCGTGCAGGAGGAATTCGTCGACGATCCGGCCAAGGCTGTGTTGCACGCCGACCAACTGGTCGAGGACGTGATGTCCGCCCAGGGCTATCCGATGACCGATTTCGAACAGGCGGCGGCCGACCTTTCGGTCGACCATCCTGTGGTGGTGCAGAACTATCGCGCCGCCCATGAGATCGTCAGACGGCGGCGCGAATCCCGCATAGGCACCGAGGACCTGCGCCAGGCCATGATTCACTATCGGACCCTGTTCGACGAACTGGTCGATCAAGGGTCGGGCAGCGTGGCGACCGCCTAGCGGATGGGATCAGCCGAGGCCGCGTGCGGCGCGGCAACGGACGATGGCGGTGACCAGGTCCTGGGTGGTGTAGGGCTTGGAGAGGTGGCCGTCGGCGCCCGACGCCTTCGACATGGCGATGTCGGCGGCCATGGCCCGACCGGACACCGCCAGGATCGGCGTCTCGGCGCGCGCGTCGGTCCGGGAGCGGATCCGGCGGATGGCCTCGAAGCCGTCCATTTGCGGCAGCTGCAGGTCCATCAGGATCACGTCGAAATCGTCCGCATCCAGGGCCTGCAGCGCCTCGCGCCCGTTGATCGCTTCGATCAGCTGGCAGCCGTAGGGCGAAAGCAGCATCTGCAGCAGGTCGCGGTTCAGGTCCATGTCCTCGACCACCAGCACGCGCAGGCCGTTGAGGGCGTTCTCGTCGAAGTCCTTTGGCGAGCGGCCTCTTGCGAAGGCCGAGTCGACCCGCGCCAGGGGTAGCCGCAGGCGCAGGGTCGCCGAAAGGCGGGCCGGCGGGCGGGAGGTCGAGAGGCCGATGGCGGCGGCGAGAATCTCCGGCCCGAGGACGAGGCTCAGGGTGGAATCGATTTCGATCTCGTCGGTGGCGCCGGTGTCCACCGGTTCGCCGCCGCCGCCCCGTTCGAGGGTGACGGTGATGTCGGCGACCAGGCGGCTGTCCATGCGGCGCACCCGCTGCTGCAGGCGGATGGTCGAGACGCCTCGCGCCTCTGCCGCCACCTGCAGAAGCCGGCCGAGCACCTGCCCGAGGCGGTGTGGCTCGCCGACGACCTGTGGCGCGTCGTGGGAAGCGGGGTCCAGGACCAAGGCCACGCCGCGAGCACGGGCCGTGGGCAAGGCGTCCTCCAGGGCGGCCTGGATGAGGCTGGCGATGGTGAAGGCGCGGGCGCTCCAAAGGCCGGGGGCGTCCGGCGCGCGGGCCGCCCGCATCGCCGCCTCGCCGGCTTCGATCAGTTGCATGGCGGCTAGGTCGCGCCGACGGAAGGTCTCGAAGCCTTCGAGATGACTGGGCAGGCTGCTCGCTCGCCGCGAGGCGGGAGCGAACGAGGCCGGCTCGTCCAGGCCAGCGATACGGGCGCGGCGCTGGGCGTCCAGGTCAAACGTCGCTGCGCCCCTATGGTCCCGCGACATGGGGATCCTGCGCATGTCGAGCCGCTCCTTCGGTCCGGCCAGAGTCGGGTCTGGCAGGGGCGAGGATTGCGCCGAGCTTCCTAACATAATCTTTCCAAGATCGGAGCTTGGCAGTAAATGAAACGGACCTGGCCGTATTAATACGCATTCTTAGCTACATTACGGTTAAGCTGTGATTGTTGTTTCTCAGTGGTGACTTTCAGGTCACTCCGAATTCGCGTCGCGTTAACCGCGTGAATTAGCGCTGTTTGGCTCCGTAAATTGAAATCGAGTGCAGCAATATAGGCTTTTGCGCGCACGATTATCAAATGTTACGGTGTGAAAACTCTGTGGAGTTTGATGGGCTGTGCCGCATTGATCCTGTTTAACCCTAATAAGTCACAGCGCTCCGCCAGCTCGCGAAGGGCTCGCCAGCAGAACGCATTGGAACTTGTTGGGTTCAATGGGATCGCGAGAAGGCGAGCCTAGTCGGCGTCCATCTTCAGCGCCGCGATGAAGGCTTCCTGCGGAATCTCCACCTTGCCGAACTGGCGCATCTTCTTTTTGCCCTCTTTCTGCTTGTCGAGCAGCTTGCGCTTGCGGGTCGCGTCGCCGCCGTAGCACTTGGCGGTGACATCCTTTCTGAGGGCGCGCACGGTTTCGCGGGCGATGATCTTGCCGCCCAGCGCCGCCTGGATCGGGATCTGGAACATGTGCGGCGGGATCAGGTCCTTCATCTTCTCGACCATGCCGCGGCCGCGGGCCTCGGCGCGGGTGCGGTGGACCAGCATGGAGAGGGCGTCCACCGGCTCGGCGTTGACCAGGATCGACATCTTTACGAGGTCGCCGGTGCGGTATTCCTCGATCGAGTAGTCAAAGCTGGCATAGCCCTTCGAGATCGACTTCAGCCGGTCGTAGAAGTCGAACACCACTTCATTGAGCGGCAGGTCGTAGACCACCATCGCCCGGCTGCCGACATAGCTGAGTTCGCGCTGGTTCCCGCGGCGGTCCTGGCACAGCTTGATCACCGCGCCGAGATATTCGTCGGGGGTGAAGATGGTGGCCTTGATCCAGGGCTCGGCGATCGAGTCGATCCGCACCGGATCCGGCAGATCGGCGGGGTTGTGCAGGTCGATGGTGTCGCCATTGGTCAGGGTGATCTTGTAGACCACGCTTGGAGCGGTCGCGATCAGGTCGAGATTGAACTCGCGCTGCAGCCGTTCCTGGATGATTTCCAGGTGCAGCAGGCCGAGGAAGCCACAGCGGAAGCCAAAGCCGAGCGCCGCGCTGGTCTCCATCTCATAGGTGAAGGAGGCGTCGTTCAGGCGCAGGCGGCCCACCGCGGCGCGCAGGTCCTCGAAATCGGCGGCGTCGACCGGGAAGAGGCCGCAGAAGACGACCGGCTGGACTTCCTTGAAGCCCGTGAGCGGCTCAGGCGTCTGGCGGCGCTCATCGGTGATGGTGGCGCCGACGGCGGCGTCGGCCACTTCCTTGATCGAAGCGGTGATGAAGCCGACCTCGCCAGGGCCGAGCTGGGCCACGTCGGTCGCCTTGGGCTTGAACACGCCGATGCGGTCGACCTTGTAGGTGGCGCCGGTCTGCATCATGCGCACCTGCTGGCCGACCTTGAGCACGCCGTCGAACACGCGCACCAGCACCACCACGCCCAGATAGGCGTCGTACCAGGCATCGACCAGGAGGGCCTTCAGCGGCGCGGCCGGGTCGCCCTTAGGCGGGGGCAGGCGGTGAACGACGGCTTCCAGCACCTCGTGGATGCCGATCCCCGACTTGGCGGAGCACTCCACCGCGTCGGAGGCGTCGATGCCAATCACGTCCTCGATCTGGGCCCGCACGCGGTCGGGCTCGGCCGCGGGCAGGTCGATCTTGTTCAGGACCGGGACGATCTCGTGGTTGTTGTCGATGGCCTGGTAGACATTGGCCAGGGTCTGGGCCTCGACGCCCTGGCTGGCGTCCACCACCAGGATCGAGCCCTCGCAGGCGGCCAGGGAGCGGGAGACTTCATAGGCGAAGTCGACGTGGCCGGGGGTGTCCATCAGGTTCAGGACATAGGTCTCGCCGTCGTCGGCCTTGTATTCCAGGCGCACGGTCTGGGCCTTGATGGTGATGCCGCGCTCGCGCTCCAGCTCCATGGAGTCGAGCACCTGCTCCTTCATCTCGCGCGCGGTCAGGCCGCCGGTCTCCTGGATCAGGCGGTCGGACAGGGTGGACTTGCCGTGGTCGATATGGGCCACGATGGAGAAGTTGCGGATGTGCGAGAGCGGCGTCGTCATGGCGCGTGCGTCTAGCACGAATTGCGCTTTGAGAACCCCCTTCGCATTGACGCGGCGCGCCGGGGAGGCGAGGGGTGCGCGGGCAGGCGCGCGCCGGAACGGTTCCGGCGCCGGCCTTGACCCCAGGACCCGCGATGACCAGCCCTTCCCGCGCCAAGTCCCGTCGCCGCAAGTTTCCCTATGCCGCGGTCGGCACAGGTTTCTGCGTCGTGGTTTCGGTCGCGGCGGCGGCGGGCCTCTGGATCGGGCATCGCAATTCCCAGATCGCGGAGGCTCAGGCCTGGGCGCCGCCGGGGCCGGCCTGCCCGGTGATGACCCGCCAGGCCTATCTGGCGCTGGGCGCCATGGCCTCGCACATTTCTCATTATGACGGGGTGCAGTTCGGGCGCGGCTATGGCGCTGTGGCCTGCAACGAGATCGCCGACCATGGCGGGCGCGGGCCGGGACGGATCCCGGTCTGCCAGTTCAACAACCCGACCACGCTGGAGGTGGTGACCGCGCGCGGGGACTTCCTCTACTTCCCCCAGGTCAAGCCGGCGGTGGTGACCATTTCGGACGGTCGGCCCACCTGCGTCGAGAGTGCGGGCGAGGGGATGCCCTGATCGCGGCTCGTTACTGCCGTCCCGCCGTCGCCGCCACGGCGACAGGGACGGCGTAGGTGTCAGGGTCAGTTGCCGATACGCCGGAGTTGGGCGTGGAGGCCATGCTGGCGGGCTGGGCCAGGGGCGCGCCGGCGCCGTCGCGCAGGCAGCGGCCGGTGTCCTTCAGCGCGTGCTCGGCGATGCAGTAGACGTCCTCGTAGTGGGGACCGGCGACGGCCAGGCATTGATAGAGGTTCAGCTTGGCCGCCTGCATGCAGCCGGCGCTGTCGCGCACCTTGGTCAGACCGGTCGATTCCAGCTCCTCGCGGGTGGCGCGGCCGACCAGGGCCAGCACCGCCAGGGTCATGCCACGCTGGACTACAGGCGTGTAGCCGGGGGCGCCCCCGGGGGCTGAGACGGTCTGGTCGCGCAGGGCGGCGGCGACCTTGAACAGTTGGCTGATATCGTCGGCGCTGGGACTGACCGGCGTGCTGGACAGGGCTTTGGCCTGGGCCAGGCGCGCAGGGGCGTCGGCGGTCATCTGCCGGGTCCAGTCGTCGTGCTGCATATCGTAGGAGGCTTGGCGCAGCTTCTTCCCGCTCTCCCCGACCTGATCGGCCTGCCAGCCCAGGACGGCGTTGACGCGCAGGGCCGCGCCGTCGGCGCCGGGCAGGCTGGCGACCTTGGCCGGGTCAGCTTCGAGGGTCCGCACCAAGGCGTCGGCGGCTTCGGGCGTCGAGGTCGCGCGGCGCACCCCTTCGACGAAACCTGCGTCCTGCAGGGCCACCAGGGCGGCGTAGGCCACCGAGCCTTCGGCCAGCTGATCGGCCTGGTAGGCTTCCGAGGTGGCCATGGCCGCGGAGACGGCCCCGCCGTCGGCGAAGTGGTCGTCTATGGCGGCGGCGTGGGCGACGAAGGTGGCGTAGGCGCTGGCGGCCTCGATCACCTCGCGCGGCATGTGCGGGGCGGGGGCCGGGCGCGCCTGGGCGTCCAGGTATTCGGGGCCGGGCGCGTTGACGGCCTGTATCGCCGGCGGCGGCGCGTCATGGGGCGCGGGCGCAGGGACCGGAGCAGCATTCGGGGCTGGGTTCTGCGGGTAGGCCGCAGGCGCGTCCTGGGTCAGGCTGGGCGCCGGCTCGGGCGGCTGGGCTGCTTCTGACTGGGCGCAGGCGAGGCGGCCCGCGCCGCCGATCGCCAGAGCCAGGACCGAAGCGAAGGTGACGCGAACTACCGATTTCATGGGTGTCAGCTCCCTGCGAGCGGACTAAGCTATGCAGTATTCGATCGGTCGAATGCTGTACTGTCCGGACCGTTCATCATTATAGTTTTTAATATGTGTCAGGCAAAGATTGTTGCGAATGTTCGGCCTACACAAATAGATGATTGAACCGGTTCAGCGGTATTGGGGTATCCATCTCTTCTAGCATATTGCGCAGCGCGTTCTCGGCTCTCGATCTGAGGTTCAGTGGCCGGCCTGCGAAGCATAGGCGATAGGGACGGCATAGGACTGGGAGCGGTCGGCCAGCGCCGCTGTGCTGGCGATCCTGGCCGGCGCGCCGGCGCCTTCGCGCAGGCACTGGCTAGTCTCCTTCAGGGCGTGCTCGCCCATGCAGAAGATGTCTTCATAGTGCGGGCCGGCCACCGCCAGGCACTGGTGCAGGTTGAGCCGGGCCATCAGCATGCAGTCGGCCGGGCCGGCGCGAACGCGCAGCAGGCCAGCGTTCTCCAGCTCCGCGTGGTCGGCGCGGCCGAGGATGGCCAGGGCCGCGAGCGTCAGGGCACGCTGGACGACGGGGGTGTAGCCGGGCGGATCGCCGGCGGGGGCGCCGGCATAGGCGGGCGGCGCGGCCGCCACCTGGAACAGGTGGGCGACGTCGTCGGCGGTGGGCTTGACCGGCAGGTCGGCGAGCTGCTTGGCAAGGGCCAGGCGCGCGGCTCCATCCGGAACGGTCGCCCGCGACCAGGCTTGATGCTGGATGTCGTAGGCCGACTGCTTGACCCGGCGCCCGGTCTCGGCCAGCCGCTCGGCCTGGGCGATCAGGGCGGCGTTGATGCGCGAGGCGGCGGCGTCGGCGCCCTCGACGGCGGCCACCTGGCGCGGATCGGCCTCCAGGGCGCGGACGAGGGTTTCGGCCTGGGCCGGATCGGCGCCGGCGCGGCGGACACCCGCGACGAAGGATGGATCCTGCATGGCGATCAGGGCGGCGTAAGCTGTCGCGCCCTGGCCCAGCTGCTGCGGCTGCCACGTCTCGGAGGTGACCATGGCGGCGCGGATCGCCTCACCGTCGGCGAAGCGGGGTTCGATGGCGGCGGCGCGCTCGACGAACATCTGATAGGCGCTGGCCGCCTCGACCACCTCGCGCGGCAGGCGGGCGCCGCCGCCCTCCTGGGCCAAGGCCGCATCGGACTGGCCGATGAACAGGCCGGTCGCCAGCAGCGCCAAGATCAGTCGGGTCGTCCTGCGCATGGTCGCCACCCCTATGAACTTGCCCAGGACACGGCTGTCCGATTGCAAATTCAATAAATATCGAGCTTAAGGCCGCTTAACTATGTGGCATATAGCGCATCCGTGCAGCGCTATACCGTATTCATTCGGCCAGACGTTGTATTCGCCGCAATCCTGCAGGCCTTGGCGGTGCATGGCCCCATGGCGTACGCAGCGGCGCGACTCGAAGCCGGGGCGAAAGCGCCCAGGGACTTGGCCTTTCGTCCAGCGATTTTAACCATGCGCTAACAGATTCTTTCGCGCATTTCGCCGCAGGGCCAAGGTGACCTGCGGGCGGAAAACGCTAGCGAATCAACGATTTTTTCGGTCAGCCTGGTCGACGAGGTCCCGACTCACGGTATGGGTTTTAACCTTCGATTAACAACGTTGGGCGTTCGATCAACGTAACGATTGGTTAAGTCCCGGCGGGCGGGTCGCCGGTTCCTAGCCGACATGCTGACGAACGAAGCAGGGATAGCCATGGCCATTCATCTCTCGGCGCCGCGCCAAACCGAATTGAAGCCGCGCATTGTCGTCTTCGGCGTCGGCGGGGCCGGGGGCAACGCGGTCAACAACATGATCGAGGCCGGGCTCGAGGGGGTCGAGTTCGTCGTCGCCAACACCGACGCCCAGCAGCTGCAGTTCGCCAAGACCGAGCGGCGCATTCAGCTCGGGGTCACGGTGACGCAAGGGCTCGGCGCCGGCGCCCATCCCGAGATCGGCATGTCGGCCGCTGAGGAAAGCGGCTCGGAGATCGGCGAGCATCTCGACGGCGCGCACATGGTGTTCATCACCGCCGGCATGGGCGGGGGCACCGGCACCGGGGCGGCGCCGATCATCGCCAAGTGCGCCCGCGAGCGTGGCATACTGACGGTGGGCGTGGTGACCAAGCCCTTCACCTTCGAAGGCCGCCATCGGATGCGCCTGGCCGATGCGGGCATCGCCGAGCTGCAGCGCTATGTCGACACCCTGATCGTCATCCCGAACCAGAATCTGTTCCGCGTCGCCAACGAGCGCACCACCTTCGCCGAAGCCTTCGGCATGGCCGACCAGGTGCTGCATTCGGGCGTGCGCTCGATCACCGACCTGATGGTGCTGCCGGGCCTGATCAATCTCGACTTCGCCGACGTGCGTACGGTGATGACCGAGATGGGCAAGGCGATGATGGGCACCGGCGAGGCCGGCGGCGAGGACCGCGCCCTGATGGCCGCCCAGAACGCCATCGCCAATCCGCTGCTGGACGAGGTCTCGCTGAAGGGCGCCAAGGCGGTGCTGGTCAACGTGACCGGCGGCCTGGACATGACCTTGCTGGAAGTCGACGAGGCGGCCAACGCCATCTCGGACCAGGTGGATCCGGAAGCCAACATCATCTTCGGCGCCGCCTTCGATCCGGCCCTGGAAGGCAAGATCCGCGTGTCGGTGGTCGCCACTGGCATGGACGGCTCATCGATCTCGGCCATCGAACCCAAGGGCCGCACCACGGTCAGCACCGCGCCGCTGAACAGCCGCGAGCCCGCGCCCGCCCCGGCGCGGCAGCAGACCTATGTGCAGAGCGCTCAGCCGGCGCCGCGCACCCTGACGCCCTCGCCGCAGCCGGCCAGCTACGGCGATCCGCGCCGCGGCGCCTACGACGCCGCGCCGGCGGTGCAGCCGGCCCCTGTCGCGCAGGCCGCGCCGGAGCCGGAAATTCAAGCGCCAAGCTACGCTCAGGTCGATCTCTACGAAGACCAGGCCCCTGCGGCCGCCGCTCCGGCCGAGCCGGAACGTCCCGCGACTCGGAGCGAGCCCGAACGTCCCGCGGCCCGCGAAGTCGAGGACGCCCCCCTGTTCCCCGACCGCCCGATCGGCGGCGAGGAGCGGCATCACAGCAAGGGCGGCTGGCTCAGCCTGTTCGGCGGCCGTCGCCAGGCGGAACCGCCGCCGCCGCTGAGGGATTACCGCAACGATCCGTCCCCGGTGCTGCAGGCTCGCACCCAGGCCCAGGCGCAGCCGGTTCAGCCGCCGCTGGAGGATGAGCATCTGGACAATGGCGACGAGCTGGAGATCCCGTCGTTCCTGCGTCGACTCGCCAATTAATCAGCTGGAATCAGCGAGTTAGCTGGTTACAAAGCGAAACATCAGTTGTGTTGATGCGACGCGGCAGCGGCCTTAGGGCTTAGCTGTCGCGGTGCGTTTGGAGCGCCGGACTCGAGTAAGAGGGTTTCGGCCTTGGCGTCATCCGCGTTCTTCCAGCACACCCTCGCCGCCGCGGCCGTGTTCGCGGGGCCTGGCCTGCATACGGGCCAGTATGTGCGCGCGGCGGTCAAGCCGGCGCCGGTGAACGCGGGCCTGGTGTTCGTGCGCAGCGACGTGACCGATCGCGACAACCGTATCCCGGCCCGCGGCGAGGCCGTCAGCCAGACCCGGCTCGGCACCGTGGTCGCCAACGCCTCCGGCGTCAGCGTCTCCACCGTCGAGCACCTGATGGCGGCCCTGGCGGCCCTGGGCGTCGACAATGCGGTGATCGAGTTGGACGGCCCGGAAGTGCCGGTGATGGACGGTTCGGCCGAGCCGTTCGTGGACATGCTGGATCGCGCGGGCCTGCGCCAGCAGGGGGCGCCGCGCCGCTATATCGAGATCCTGGAGACGGTCGAGGTGGTCGACGGCGACCGCCGGGCGGCGCTGATGCCCGCTGACCGCTTCGAGATGAGCTTCGCCATCGACTTCGACACCGGCGCCATCGGCCGCCAGCAGGTCGAGTTCGTCATGGACGAGACCACCTTCCGCGACGAGATCGCCGACGCGCGCACCTTCGGCTTCGTGCACGAGGTCGAGGCGCTGAAGGCCGCCGGCCTGGCGCGCGGCGGGTCGATGGACAATGTGGTGGTGATCGAGGGCGACACCGTGCTGAACCCCGAGGGCCTGCGCCGCCCGGATGAGTTCGTGCGCCACAAGGCCCTGGACGCCCTGGGCGACCTCTATCTGGTCGGCGCCCCGATCATCGGCCGCTTCGAAGGCGAAAAGTCCGGCCACGAGATGAACAACGCCCTGGTCCGCGCCCTCCTGGCCCGCCCGAAGGCCTGGCGCGAGCGGCGGTATGCCGAGGTGCTGGCGGAGGCGGTTTGACTTAGATCGGCCAAGGCCGGTTCAGAACGAAAGCCGCCCCTTCAGGTCGTCGAAGGGGACCATGACGTGCTCGCGATAGGCGGGCCGGTCCTGTAGGCGGGCGTACCAGGCCGCCACGTTCGGCAGGTCGGGTCGCTCGATGTCCAATCCATAGTAGCGATAGAACATCGACCCGGCGGCGATATCGGCGAGGGTGAAGATGTCTCCGGCCACGAACGGGCGGCTGGTCAATTCGCTATCCAATAGTCCCATCAGGGTCCCGCAAGCGGCGAGGCTGCTACGGATGGCGGCGTGGTCACGCTGGGCCTCGGGGGTGCGGTAATAGCCCCAGAATATGCCGCCGACGAAGGTGGGCAGGAGCGCGGTCTGGGCCCATTCGATCCACTTGTCGACCTGGCTCTGGGCCTGGGGTGCGGCCGGCCAGAGGCGACCGTCGCCATAGCGGGCGGCCAGATAGCGCAGTATGGCGTGGGATTCCCAGACTACGAGATCGTCGTCCTCGATCACCGGCACGCGGCCGTGCGGGTTCAGGCGACGGAAAGCCGGCTCGTCCAAGCGGCCGAACGGGCCTCCGGCGGGCTCATGACGATAGTCGAGGCCGAGCTCGCCCACGAGCCAGAGCACCTTCTGCACATTGCTTGAATTGCGCCGGCCCCAAACCGTCAGCATGGGCTTCTCCTGGGCGATATCACCTGCGATCCTAGCCTGCGCTAGGCGGCCCGGGAAAGATCTGTGACCGCTTGGCCGATGGCCCGCCAACCCGCCGCTGGAGCCGTGAACAGGAGAACGCGATGCCGATCACCGGACAGTGCCGTTGCGGGCAGGTGAGGTTCGAGGTTTCGGCCAAGCCGCTCCTGACCATGGCCTGCCATTGCAGGGGCTGCCAGCAGATGACCGCCAGCGCCTTTTCGCTGAGCGCAGCGATCCCCACCGAGGGGTTTCGCGTGACCAGCGGCGAGCCGGTGATCGGGGGGCTGCATGGGCCGGCGCGGCACTATTTCTGCGGCTATTGCATGAGCTGGATGTTCACCCGGCCCGACGGGATGGATTTCTTCGTCAATGTCCGTTCGACCTTGCTCGATGAGCGGGTGTGGGATGCGCCGTTCATCGAGGTCTATACCGACGAGAAGCTCCCGTGGGCCTCGACGCCGGCCCGGCACAGCTATCCGACCTTCCCGCCCCAGGAGGCCTATGGCGCGCTGATCGCCGAGTTCGCTGCTCAGGCGGGGTAGGGCGCGCCTACCGCCCCTCCACCACCAAAAGCTGGCTGCCGCCGCTGGCGAGCAGGCGGCCGTCTTCCGACCAGATGCGGGCGCCGCCGTGGATCAGGCCGGCCTTGGAGGCGGGGGCGTAGCTGTCGACGAACAGCCAGTCGGCCTTGCCCGGACGGTCGTGGAACCAGACGGTCAGGTCCAGGCTGGGGGCGATGAAGGGCAGGGGGCGCTGGACCTGGCTGCGGTGATAGGTCGGCCAGGGCAGGGTGTCGATCAGGAGCACCATGCGGGCGTGATCGAGGAAGGCGTCGTCCGTCGGGGCGAAGTCGTTGATCCGGTACCAGCTTTCGCTGACGGCGCCGCGCGGGTCGACCTCGCCCTCCTTGAGGAACTTCACCGGCCGGCCCTGGATGTGGTTCCAGAACGGGTGCGGGACGTGGTCCGGCGGCATGTAGTGCTCGAACGGCGGCAGGGCGTGTGGCGGCGGGACCGTCGGGCGGGGCAGGTCCAGGTGCTCCGGCCCTGCATCCTTGCCGGTGGTCCATACCTGGGCCTGAAGCGACGTGCGGCCGTTCTGGACCAGGCGGACGTTGACACAGGCGGCGGTGCGGCCGGGCTTGACCAGTTCGACGACCACTTCGATCTCGGCCGTCTTCGGTGAGGAGAGGTATTGGCCGGCATAGCTCACCGGCCGGTGGCCCGCCGGCGCCACGGTTCCGGCGGCGCGCAAGGCGATGGCGGACAGGTAGCCGCCGTTCGGGCCCCAGATCTCCCAGTCGGGCTGCAGCTGCGCGGTCAGACGGCCCGATTCGCCGATGAGGCGCGTGGCGTCGACGAAGGAGGACATGCGGGGGCCTTTGCGGCGGGATTCGAGTCTCGCCAGAATGGGGGCGGTCGGTGGGGCTTACAACCTGCGGCTTTGCGGCCAGGGCTTGTTGATCCCATCCCGTTTGCGTCCCCGGCGAGCTAGTGTAGAAGCCACGGACCAGTCATGCTGAGGGCGCGGGGGGCGCGTCCGTTTCGAGGTGGTCGTTGGTGCTCTCTGAACTCCGTTCCCGGTCGGCGGTCATCGTCGCGATCGTGGCCGCCTCGGTGGCGATGTCTGGTTGCGCCCTGCTGCGCAAGGCCGGCAAGAAGAAAGAAGACGACAACACCGCCTACCAGGAGGCGCCGGTCGATCAGCTCTATGCCGCCGGCGCGGCCAAGCTGGACTCGCACCAGTGGAGCGAGGGCATCGTCTATTTCAAGGAAGTCGAACGCCAGCACCCCTATTCGGAGTGGTCTCGGCGGGCGATCCTGATGCAGGCCTACGCCCACTACGAGGCCAACCAGTACGACGAGGCGGTGGCCGATTCGAACCGCTTCGCCGAGCTCTATCCGGGCAATCCGACGGCGGCCTACGCCTACTACCTGAAAGCCGAGTGCTATTTCGAGCAGATCGTCGATGTGGGCCGCGACCAGTCCTCGACCCAGCAGGCCCTGGTGGCCATGCAGGAGGTCGAGCGGCGGTTCCCCAACACCGAATACGCCCTCGACGCCAAGCTGAAGATCGACATGATCAACGACCAACTGGCCGGCAAGGAGATGGCGATCGGCCGCTGGTACCTGCGCCAGGGCGACACCCTGTCGTCGATCGGCCGTTTCAAATACGTGGTCGACCACTTCCAGACCACCAGCCATACGCCCGAGGCGCTCTATCGCCTGGTCGAGGCCTACCTGACCCTGGGCGCGGTGGACGAGGCCAAGCGCAATGCGGCGGTGCTCGGCTACAACTTCCCGGGCGACCAGTGGTACGCCGACGCCTACAAGCTGATGCAGAGCAAGGGCCTGCATCCGGACACGCCCGAGCCGACCAACACCAAGCCGCACGGCTTCTTCCACAAGGCGGTGAACGTCCTGACCTTCCACAAGGACCAGACGCCGGCGCCGCCTAAGGACGATACGGCGCCTGCGGCCCCGGCCCAGCCGGCGGCGCAGCCGAAGGCTTAAGCGCCTCGACGCAATCCAGCTGTTGAGCCCGCCGAGATTCCCGGCGATCTTCCGCCCATGCTGATTGGGCTGGCCATTCGTGACGTGGTGCTGATCGAGAGCCTGGATCTGTCGATCGGGCCGGGGCTGACCGCCCTGACCGGGGAGACCGGGGCCGGCAAGTCGATCATGCTGGATGCGCTCGGCCTCGCGACCGGAGCGCGGGCCGAGGCGGGCCTGGTGCGCCGCGGCGCGGCCCAGGCCCAGGCGACGGCGATTTTCGCCCTCACGGCCGACCATCCTGTCTGGGCTTATCTCGAAGAGAAGGGCTTGGGTGGCGCGCCGGACGAGGACCTGGTGCTGCGGCGCCAGCTGTCCGCCGACGGCCGCTCGCGGGCCTTCGTCAACGACCAGGCGACCAGCGTGGGCGTGCTGCGCGACCTGGGCGCCATGCTGCTTGAAGTGCACGGCCAGCACGAGACGGTGGGCCTGTTGGACGCGCGCACCCACCGGCCGCTGCTGGACGCCTTCGGCGGGCTGAAGGGCGAGGCCGTGGCTTGCGCCGGAGCCTGGAGCGGCTGGCGGGCGGCGCGGGAGCAGCTGGAGGCGCTGCGTGACGCTGCGGCGCGTTCGGCGGCGGACATCGAGGAGATGACCCTGCGCCTTGGCGAGCTGGACCGGCTGGATCCCAAGGCCGGGGAAGAGGCCGAGCTGGCCGGGCAGAGGGCGCTGCTGGGCGCCGCCGAGAAGGCGCTGGCCGATATCGCCGCCGCGCGCGAGGCCCTGGGTGACAACCTGTCCTCGCGCCTGGCCCAGGCCTGCCGAGCGCTGGAGCGGGCGCGCGAGCGCACCGCACAGTCGGGCGCCAGCGCCGAGAACGAGGCGGTCAAGCGCATCACCGAGGCCGCCGCCGCGCTGGATCGCACCCTGATCGAGGCCGACGAGGCCCTGGCCGCGATCGACGCCGCCGCCGACGCCTTCGACTTCGAGCCCGACCAGCTGGAAAAGGCCGAGGAGCGGCTGTTCGCCCTGCGCGCCATGGCCCGCAAGCTGAACGTGGCCGTCGAGGCCCTGCCGGACGAGCGGGCGCGCTTCGCCGAGGCCCTGCGCGCCAGCGAGCACTCGCACGACGCCCTGAAAGCCGCGGAAACCGAGGCGGCGGCCGCGCGCAAGGCTTATCTGGCTGCGGCCGAGGCCCTGAGCACAGCGCGCAAGGCCGCCGGCGAGCGGCTGGCGGCGGCGGTGATGGGGGAACTGGCGCCCCTGAAACTTGACAAGGCGCGTTTCCGCGTGGCCGTGGAGCCCCTGGGTGAAGACCGCGCCGGGCCGGCCGGGGCTGATCGGGTGGAGTTCGAGGTCTCGACCAATCCCGGCTCGCCGTTCGGCGGCCTGGGCGCCATCGCCTCGGGCGGCGAGCTGGCCCGTTTCGCCCTGGCGCTGAAGGCGGCCCTGGCCGGGCGCGAGGACCAGGTCCAGCCCCTGATGATCTTCGACGAGGTCGACCAGGGGGTCGGCGGGGCCGTGGCCGATGCGGTGGGCCTGAGGCTCAAGCGGCTGGCGGGGGACGCCCAGGTGCTGGTGGTGACCCATTCGCCTCAGGTGGCCGCCCGCGCCGACGCCCATTGGCGGGTGGCCAAGGCTGGGGAGGGGGACAGGCTGCGCACGGCGGTCGAGACCCTGTCGCCCGCCGCCCGCGAGGAAGAAATCGCCCGCATGTTGTCGGGCGCCGAGATCACCGAGGCCGCCCGGGCCGCCGCGAGAGCCTTGATGCATGCCTGATTTGAAGCAGGTCGAGGCCCTGGACGAGGCCGAGGCGGCCGACGAGCTCGCCCGCCTGGCCGACGAGCTGGCCGGTCACGACCTCCGCTATTTCCAGGAGGACGCGCCCGCCATCTCGGATGCGGACTACGACGCGATGAAGCGGCGCAACGCCGACATCGAGGGGCGGTTTCCGCATCTGGTGCGCGACAATTCCCCCTCTCTGCGGGTGGGCGCGGCGCGGGCGGAGAAGTTCTCCCCCGTCGAGCATGGCGTGCCCATGTTGTCGCTGGACAACGCCTTCTCCAACGACGAGGCGATCGAGTTCGACGCGCGGGTGCGCCGTTTCCTGCGCCTGGGCGAAGAGCCGGTGTTCTATACCGCCGAGCCCAAGATCGACGGGCTGTCGGCCTCCCTGCGCTATGAGAACGGGGTGCTGGTGCGCGGCGGGACCCGCGGTGACGGACGCGTGGGCGAGGACGTGACCGAGAACCTGCGCACTATCCGCGAGATCCCGCAGCGCCTGGCCGGCAAGGGCTGGCCCGAGGTGATCGAGGTTCGCGGCGAGGTCTATCTGGGCCATGCCGAGTTCGCCGCGCTGAACGCCGCGGCGGAGGCGGCGGGAACCAAGACCTACGCCAACCCGAGAAACGCCGCCGCTGGTTCGCTGCGCCAGATCGACGCCAATATCACCGCCCAGCGGCCCCTGCGCTTCTTCGCCTATGCCTGGGGGCTGATCAGCGCGCCGTTCAGCGACACCCAATGGGGCGCGCTGGAGGCTTTGAGGTCATGGGGTTTCCATGTGACGCCACAGGCGCGGCGGGTGGAGAACGCCGAGGGCCTGCTGGCCGCCTATGCGGCGATGGAGGTCGAGCGGCCCAAGCTGGACTTCGATATCGACGGGGTGGTCTACAAGGTCGACCGACTGGACTGGCAGAGCCGGCTGGGCTTCGTTTCGCGCAGCCCGCGCTGGGCGATCGCCCGCAAGTTCCCCGCCCAGCAGGCGCGCACCATCCTCGAGGCCATCGACATCCAGGTCGGCCGCACCGGCGCGGTGACGCCGGTGGCGCGCCTGCAGCCGGTGACCGTGGGCGGGGTGGTGGTGGAGAACGCCACCCTGCACAACGCGGACGAGATCGCGCGCAAGGACCTGCACGTCGGCGACACGGTGATCGTGCAGCGCGCCGGCGATGTAATCCCGCAGATCGTCAGCGTGGTGCTCGATGAGCGTCCCGAGGGCGCCGTCCCCTACGAATTCCCGACCCATTGCCCGTGCCCGCTGCACACCCCGCTGGCGCGCGAGACCACCAGCGGCGGGGCCGAGACGGTGGTGCGTCGCTGCACCGGCGAGTTCGCCTGTCCGTTCCAGCGGGTCGAGCACCTGAAGCACTTCGTCTCCCGCCGCGCCTTCGACATCGAGGGCCTGGGCGACAAGCAGCTGCAGGCGTTTTTCGACGAAGGCCTGATCAGGGAGCCGGCCGATATCTTCACCCTGGAGGCGCGTGACGCCGCCTCGCTGAAGAAGCTGAAGGACCGGGAGGGTTTCGGCGAGACCAGTGTGAAGAACCTGTTCGCCGCCATCGAGGCGCGGCGGCGGATCGGGCTGGACCGGTTCATCTATGGCCTGGGCATCCGCCACATCGGCGAGACCACCGCCGTCGTGCTCAGCCGCGGCTATCTAACCGTCGACGCCTTCCTGGCCGCCATGGACAAGGTCGCCGATCGCGATCCCGAGGCGATCGCCGAGCTGGACGCCCTGGATCAGGTCGGCGGCGCGGTGATCGAGGCGGCGGCGGCCTATTTCGCCGAGGACCACAATCGCCGCATCGTGCAGAACCTGGTGGCCCAGCTTCAGGTGCTGGACGCGGAAAAGCCCAAGACCGACACGGCGGTGGCCGGCAAGACGGTGGTGTTCACCGGCGCCCTGGAGAAGCTGACCCGCGACGAGGCCAAGGCCCAGGCTGAGGCCCTGGGGGCCAAGGTTGCGTCCTCGGTCTCGAAGAAGACCGACCTGGTGGTGGCCGGGCCGGGGGCGGGCTCGAAGCTGAAGACCGCGGCCGAACTCGGCATCCAGGTGCTGACCGAGGACGAGTGGCTGGCCCTGATCGGGTGAAGATCTCTAGCCGGCGAAGCCCCTTTCGGTCGGCGATTGGATCCGAGACATGCCGGTCAGGCTCGGGCGCGGACCATCGAAACTTCAGGCGCCGCGGGCTGGATGCGAGGCTCAGCGCTGCGGGGGCTTGCGCTGGTCCTCGCGGCCCTGGGGTCGCGGCTCGCTTCGAGGGGCCTCGCCGCGCGGCGCGGCATAGGCGGGCTGACGGTAGCTCTCGGCCGCAGGCCGTTGGGCGTAGGCCGGAGCGCGATAGCTTTCCGCCTGCGGCGGCCGTTGAGCATAGGCCTGGGCCGGCGGGCGATAGGCTGGCGCGGCGTAGGCAGAGCCGCGCCCGCCGTTCCAGCCATAGGCCTCGGCGGCGCGGGGCGGCGGGCTGGGCTGGCGATATTCAGGCTGACGGTAGTCCGACTGACGCTGCGGGGCGGAGCGGGCGCCGTTTTCGCTGTAGCCATAGCCATAGTTCGGCTGGGCCTGGCGGTAGGCCGGCGCTTGCCGGTAGGGCGAGGACGCCTGGTAGGACGGAGTCCGCGCCTGTTCGTAGGCCGAGGGCGCTGACTTGGCGTACGCGTTGGGCGCCTGCGGCGCCGGCTGGCCCCTATAGGAGGAGCCGTAGCGGCTATCTGAATTGCCGCCGTTGGCCCGCGCGCCATAGCCTGGCGCCGGCGCTCCGGCGGAGGCGTGGGCGAAGGGCGAGCCGCGGGCCGCGGTCACCTGGCCCGGGGCGTTGAACACCGCCGGCCGGGCGGTGGCCGCTACAGGCGGTGCGCCCCGATTGGCCGCGGCGCGCATGATCGGCAACCGCGCCGCCTCCTGTTGGTGCTGAACCTGAACGCCGGTCGGCGGGACGCGCCAACTGCGGGCGGCGGCGAGCTCGGTTGCTGTCGGCCGCGCGTTCACGCCGCCGGTCCCGCCATTGTAGCTGACGCGGGTGACGTTGGTGTTGTTGATCACTGTCTTGTTGTAGACGTTGGTGATGTTGACATTGGTGATGTTGTTGACCGTGCGGTTGTAGAAGAACCGATCGTGGTCCCAATAACCGCCGCCATAGCCGAAGCCGGTATAGCCGAAGCCGTAGTTGATGCCGCCGTAGAAGCCGACGGTCGGACCCCAATAGCCGGCGTGGAACAGGTAGACGCCGTCGTCCCAGCCCCACCAGGCCGGGGTCCACAGAAGGCCGGGCTCCGGCGCCAGCACCCATGTCCCGGGCACCCAGTAATAGTCATCGTCGCCCCAGGCCCAATAGCCCGGGGTCCAGATGTAGCCGGGTCCGGGGATCGGCGGCTGGTCGTAGACCGGCAGGGGGGGCGGCGCGAAATTCACGCTGACGCCCACATAGACGCCAGCCGAGGCCGGCGCGGGCGGGATGGCCGCCAGGGCGGTCGTTCCGAGGATGGCGGCGATGGCCGCGCTCGTGATGCGCCGCATCAGTCTGCTCCTTTGAAAATTGCGTCAAACAGGCTTGGCCCTGCCGGGGCATCGCCAACCAGAACTCTCGAGCCCGTTAGTCGTTGCGCCACCAGTGGCTTACCCGCACGCAGCGATCGCCATCATCATCGCAGCGGAAGTGGGCGCAGCGATCGCCGTCGTCGTCGCAGCGGGTCTCGGTGCGACCGTAGCCGTAGCCATTCCCATCGCCATAACCAAAGCCTTCGCGTCGCCAACCGCCGGACCAGGCGGGTCGCCAATCGCGGATCCGGGCGCAATCGTCGCCATCATGGTCGCAGCGCAAGGTCGCACAGCGGTCGCCATCGGAATCGCAACGGGTGACCATCCGGTCGCCGTAGCCCCAGGACTGCGCCGAAGCCGTGTTCGGGGCGCTCGTCGCGGCGACCAGCAGGGCCGCGGCGGCGAGGCCGGCCTTGGCCAGGTTGGAAATCTGGAAGGGCATCGCAATACTCCTCGCCTCGTCAAACGGAAGCGGCGGCGTTTCGGCCGTCGCAGGCGCAGACCATCGCATTGCAAACCTGAAACTGGGCGGACCCGCACGTTCATCTGCGGTTCATCCGCCAGGGGCGTCGGAAAACCGGCCGCCGCTCGAGCGCGAAGCAGGACGTCCGGACTTGTAACTTCGCCCCAATCTGTAAATGATAGCGCTACCATAACGCCAAGGGAGCGCCTGCATGACCCTCGACCGCCGCATTCTCTTCAAGGCCGCGCTCGCCGGGGCGGCGGGGTCGGCGGTGGCGGGCGGGGCTGTCGCCGCGCCAGCCTGCGCTACTACAGCGCCGACTCCGCGTTGGGGCATGGGGCCTGAGGGGCAGCGGATCGCGGACCTGGGCGATGGGACCTATCTGAACCCTATCGTCGCCGGCGATCACCCAGACCCGACCATCCTGAAGGACGGCGCCGACTACTACATGACCTTCACCTCGTTCGACTCGTCGCCGGGCCTGGTGATCTGGCGCTCTGGCGACCTGGTCAACTGGACGCCTGTCGGGCCGGCCCTGACGAAGCCGCTGGGGAACGTGTTTGCGGTCGATCTGGTCAAGCACAAGGGGCGCTACTTCATCTACATCCCGGCCGATGTGGAGGGGCGCGGGTTCGCGCTCTACGTCATCTGGGCCGACGACATTCGCGGGCCCTGGAGCGATCCCATCGACCTGAAGATCACCGGCTGCATCGATCCGGGCCACATCGTCGGCGAGGATGGCAAGCGCTACCTGTTCGTCAACGGCGTGCGCCGGGTGCGGCTGACCGACGACGGCCTCGCCGCCGACGGAGCGCTGGAGCCGGCCTACCAGGCTTGGCGCTATCCGGACGACTGGATCGTCGAGGACTTTGCGCCCGAGGGGCCCAAGCTGATGCGCCGGGGCGAGTGGTTCTATCTGATCAATGCCGTCGGCGGCACGGCCGGGCCGCCCACCGGGCACATGGTGATCGCCGCACGCTCGCGCTCGGTGCACGGCCCCTGGGAATACTGCCCATACAATCCGGTGGTTCGTACACGGAGCGTCTCCGAGCCCTGGTGGTCGCGGGGCCACGCCACCCTGGTCGAGGGGCCGGCCGGAGACTGGTGGATGGTCTATCACGGCTATGAGAACGGCTTTCGCACCCTGGGTCGGCAAACCCTGCTGGAGCCGATCGAATGGACCGACGACGGCTGGTTCCGGGCCAAGGGTGGTGATCTGTCCGCGCCGATCGCCAAGCCGCGGGGCGGGCGAGCGGGCCCCTCTGGTCATCCGTTGTCGGACGATTTTTCGGCCGACCGCTTCGGCCTCCAGTGGAGCTTTCACCAGCCGGGGGCGGACGAGCGGACCCGCGCGGTCTATGAGCCCGGCGGGCTCAGGCTCAAGGGACGGGGGACATCTCCGGCGGACTCTTCGCCCCTGACCTGCATCGTCGGCGACCGAGCCTATGACGCCGAGATCTCGATCGACCTGATCGGCGAGGCCGAGGGCGGTCTTCTGCTTTTCTACAACCACAAGGCCTTTCTGGGCCTGGGCTTCGGTCAGGCGGGGCTGAAGACCTTTCTCAGCGCCGAGGAGCAGCCTTGGATGCGGATGCCGCTGGGGGCCACGACCCTGAGGCTGAAGGTGACCAACGACGCCAACATCGTCACCTGGCGCTATTCGAGAGATGAAGGGAAAACCTGGACGCGACACGATATCCGAAGCGAGGTTTCGGGCTTCAACCACAACACCTTCGGCGGCTTCTTGAGCCTGACGGTCGGCATCTATGCGGCGGGCGGCGGCGAGGTGCGCCTACGAGACTTCAAGTATCGGGCGCTGGCCACTTCGGCGGCTTAGAGACGCTCCGCCGCGGTTGAACCTTTCCTGCATTGGCCAGCATCCACAGGCTACCGGGCGCCCGGCTCCGGAGGCGGGCGCCTCGCGCGCTCGCAATCGCAAAAGGGGCCTGACATGCGTAGATCGATCCTGTCTCTTGGTGTCCTGTTCGCCAGCTGCGCGGGGCTCGCCGCCGCAGCGGCGCCGGTGCTGCCGGCGCTGGCGCCGGCCTTCGACAAGCCGGGCGATATTTTGATTTCGGACCAGTTCAACAACCGGGTGATCGAAGTCGACGCCGCCCGCGGCGCGATCGTCTGGCACTGGGGCGTGGGGCCGAACGACCTTTCCGCCAATTCGGCGATCGGCGTGAACGATGCGCTGCGGGTCGGCGATTTCACCTTGATTTCCGGCACCGGCGCACCTCCGGGGACCGAGCCGGGGTGCCCGTCGGGCTGCGCCGACAACCGGGTGTTTTTCGTCGACCACGCCGGTCGTATCGTCTGGCAGTACGGGACCTTCGGCGTGACCGGCGCAGGATGGAACCAGCTCAATACGCCGGTGCAGGCGACCTGGACCGCCCAGCGGACCGTGCTGATCGCCGACCAGGGCAACCAGCGGGTGATCGAGGTCAACCTGGCCCACCACGTGATCTGGCAGTACGGTCATACGGGCGAGGCGGGCAATGGTCCCAACCATCTGAACAATCCCAACTCGATCGAAGAGTTGGCAAACGGCGATTTGCTGATCGCGGATGAGTCCAACAACCGCGCCATCGAGGTCAACCGCGCCCACGTCATTGTCCGGACCTTTACTGCAGGCGGCACGCTGAATGGCGTAGCTTTCGCCAGCCGCCTGCCTGACGGCGACACCCTGATCACGGATGCGAACAACAACCGGATCGTCGAGGTGAACGCGCACGACCAGATCGTCTGGTCCTATGTCACCAACACCCAGCCCGGCAGCAACGCCAACCCCAATCCGACGCGGGCGGTGCGGCTGCGCAATGGGAACACCCTGATCAGCGATCAGAACAACCATCGGGTCATACTGGTCAATCACGCGGGAACGATCCTGAACCAGTATGGCAACCTGAACTCGCCCGGATTCGGCCTTTACTGGACACGCCAGGGGCTGAACGCGCCCTATGACGCCAAGGTTATCGGCGACAATACCGGCCTGACCTGGTTCCCGAACATGGATCTGCATTGAGAGCTTGAACCAGCAGGCGTCGCGCGGACGGCAGAGAGATCGCAGGCGATGGCCAATCAAGCGCCGCGATCGTGTAATCTGGCGCAATGACCGTTCTCTATATCGACGCCGACGCCTGCCCGGTGAAGGACGAAGCCTATCGCGTGGCGGATCGCTATGGGCTGGCCGTGTTCGTGGTGTGCAATCGCTGGATCCGCACGCCGCCCGGCCCGCGGATCACGCTGATGGTGGTGGAGGAGGGGCCGGACGCCGCAGACGACTGGATCGCAGAACGGGCTGGGCGGGGCGACATTGTCATCACCGCTGACATTCCGCTGGCCCAGCGCGCCCTGAGCGCGGGCGCCCTGGCGTTGCATCCGGCGGGGCGGCCCTTTACGGCCGACAATATCGGCGGGGCCCTGGCGTCGCGCGCGATCGGCGAGCATCTGCGCTCCATGGGGGAGGTGACCGGCGGGCCGCGGCCGTTCGAGGCTGCCGACCGCTCGAAGTTCCTGCAGGCGCTGGACGCAGCCGTGGTCAAGGCGCGGCGGCTTTCGCCTGCGCCGGGCAAATAAGGTCAGGCGTGTGAGGACCCCGGCGCGCTTGACCTTTGCGGCGACGCTGGTCGGGATCGGGATACTGGGCCTCGTCCAGCGCGATTTCGCACCGATCTGCCAACCGGTTCCAGAGGGCTTTCCTGCGCGTGAAGTCTTGGCCCTCGTCTGCGCCCTGGTTGCGGCGGCGACCGGCGCCGGGCTGTTCTGGCGGCGCACGGCCGCCTTGGCCGCGCGCGTACTGCTGGTCTGGCTTCTGCTCTGGATGCTCGCGTTTCGGGGACGGGTGATCTGGCTGGCGCCGACAGCCGCGGTTTCCTGGGAGGGATGGGGCGAGACCGCGGTGCTCGTCGCGGGGACCTGGACGCTGTACGCGGTGTTGGCCACCGGCTGGCACCAGCGACGGTTCGGCTTCGCGGTGGGCGAGAGGGGTCTCTTGATCGCCCGGACCGTCTATGGCCTCGCCCTGATCGCCTTCGGGGCGGCCCACTTGGCCTATGTCAAGGAGACCGCATCGCTCGTGCCCGCTTGGCTCCCAGCCCATGCGGCATGGGTGCGTTTCACCGGCTGGACCTATATCGCTGGCGGGGTGGCGGTGGTTGCGGGCGTCTGCGCTCGCCTGGCGGCCACGCTCGCGGCGGTGCAGATCGGCCTGTTCACGCTCTTGGTCTGGGGCCCCGCGGTGGCGGCCGGGTCGGCAGACGCTTCGCAATGGAGCGAGGCTGTCATCTCCTGGGCGCTGACGGCCGGCGCCTGGTTGGTGGCGGCCAGCTATCGCGATGCGTCGTGGCTCGCGTTTCCCGGTGAAAGGCGCGGCTCGGCTCAAGGAAGCCTGCGGAAATAGCGCGCCACCGGCCAGCGCTCGAAGCCGGCGCTTTCGTAGGTGGCCCGTGAGGGAGCGTGGCCCGGGTCGTCGCCGGTCTCGACCATGACCATCTCAAGGCCCGCCCGCCGCATCTCGGCCATGGCGCGATCCATCAGGACGCCCGCCACCCCGCGCCGCTGATGCGCCGGATCGACGGCGAGGATGTAGATCTCGCCCATCCTATCCTTGGGGTGCAGGCGCAGGCCGACCCAGCCGATGACCGCGCCCGCGTCGACAGCGACCAGGACGTGCTCGCCCTCGGTCCTGAGAACCTGAAGCACATCGGCCGTTTGGCGGTCGCGCCAGCCGTCGGGATAGAAGGCGTGATAGACATAGCCGGGCACGGCCGGTTCGAGCTTTTCGAACACCGGCGCCCAGGCCTCCAGGGAAAGCGCCACGACCTGAGCCTCCATCTCGGGCTCGTAGGCTTTGATCTCGTAGCTCATGCCCGTCTCGCCGCGCGGATCGTCAGGGCTTCACAGATAGGCCCCAGAGCTCCGTCCGCCCATACCCTTGCTCCAGATCAATCCGCTCGTCGCCGCGACAGGGGAAAGGGGGCGTCTCGCAGAGACGTAAGGAACCCATAACGCGGCGGTGAAAATGCGAAGCGTTCGCATTTTAGCTTGACCGCCTCGTCGGGATTGCTACGACCCTATCTGCGAACGGTTCGCATTTGCAGATTTCAAGGTTACGTCATGCCCGCCCAAGCCGCCCCGTCGCCCCGCACCCGCCTCCGCAACCGCGTACGCGGCGGGGTAGGGCATACGGGCGTGTGCCTGGTCTCGGCCCTGAGCGCAGCGCCGGCCTTGGCGGATGCGGCCAAGGACATGGCCGACGCCCCGGCCCAGTCGGTGGTGGTGACGGCGCGCAAGCCGACCCTGACGGCCCTGTCGCAGAAGATCCAGAACACCGCCCAGACCATCAACGTGCTGCCCCAGGCGGTGCTGCACGAGCAGGGCGTGGCCAATCTGCAGGAAGCGCTGAAGAACGTGCCGGGCGTGACCCTGAACGCCGGTGAGGGCGGGGCGCACGGGGATACGGTGAACCTGCGCGGCTTTCCGGCCAATGACGACTTCTTCCTCGATGGCCTCAGGGACACCGGCTACTACACCCGCGACAGCTTCGACCTCGAGGCGCTGGAAATCTACAAGGGGCCAGCCTCGACGTTGTTCGGGCGCGGCTCGACCGGCGGTGTGATCAACCAGGTCACCAAGATCCCTCATCTCGGCGAGAGCCTGGGCGCGACCCTGACCGGCGGCACGAATAGCGAGGCGCGCGGGACGGTGGACGCCGACTATGGGATCGGCGACGACGCGGCGGTGCGGCTGAACGCCATGGGCCAGCGTTCGGCGGTGGCGGGTCGCGACCGCGTGCTGAACCGGCGCTGGGGTGTGGCGCCCACAGCGGCGATCGGCCTGCATGGGCCGACCAGCCTGGTAGTCAGCTATCTGCACCAGGAGGAGAACAACATTCCTGACGCGGGCGTGCCCTATGTGGGCGACGCGCCGGCGCCGGTGCCGCACAACGCCGATTTCGGCCTGCCGGCCGACGACCGCACCAAGGCCGATGTCGACATCCTGACCGCCAAGCTGACCCACGATTTCAGCGACGCCCTGTCTGTCAGCGAGATGGTGCGCTACGCCAACTACGGCTTCGTCTCGCGCATCACCGAGCCGCACTATGGCGTGGTGTTCACGGCGTCCGGCTCGCCGACCTGCACCGGCTCGGCGCTGCAGCCAGCTGGAACCCCGCTGTCGCAGATCCTGGTCTGCCGCGACCGGCCCAGCTCCCAGGGCGTGGTGCGGACGGCGATGAGCAACACCCAGCTCACCTACAAGACGGTGACCGGCCCTCTCAGCCACAGCCTGATCCTGGGGCTTGAGCTGGACCAGGAAAGTTCGCACCAGGTTCGCTTCGCCAACCAGATGTCGGCCATCGCCCCGACTTCGCTCCTGGATCCCAATCCGAACGAAGCCTTCCCCGGGACCCAGACCACAATTTCCAGCCGCAGCAATGTCGACACCCAGACGGCGAGCGCCCTGGTTGGCGACACCATCGACGTCGGACGCTTCACGCTGACCGGGGCTGTGCGCTTCGACCGCTTCCACGCCCGGGCGCTCAGCGGGGCCGAGCGCACCGACGAGATCGCCACGCCGCGGGCCTCGATCGTCTACAAGCCGGCGAACTGGGCCAGCCTCTATTTCTCCTATGGCACGTCCTATGACCCCTCGGCCGAGAACCTGTCGCTCTCGACCACCACCGCCCAGCTGGCGCCGGAGAAGGACCGCACCTACGAGGTCGGGGCCAAGGCCCAGGTGCTGCATGAGCGGCTGTCGCTGACGGCGGCGGCGTTCGACACCGAGATGACCAACGCCCGGGTGACCGATCCGGTGAGCCGGGCGATCTCGCTGTCCGGCGACCTGAGGGCGCGGGGGATCGAGCTGGGGGCCTCCGGCTATCTGACCAAGCACTGGGAGATCCTGGCCGGCTATACCTATCTGGATGCAGTGACGGTGAGTTCGACGGCGGCGGCGACCGCAGGCACGCCCAGCCCGGTCGGCCACAGGCTGCCCAACACCGCCCGCAACCAGGCCAATCTCTGGACCACCTACGAATTCCCGAACGAGATCGAGGTCGGGGCCGGGGTCAACTATATGGGCCAGCGGGCGGCCGACGCCGGCGGGCTCGCCTATATCCCGGGCTATGTCACCCTGGACGGCATGGTCAGCTGGCAGGTGACCGAGCATGTAGGGCTGCAGCTGAACGGCTACAACCTGACCGACAAGTTCTACTACACCAACGACTACTTTTCCTCGGCGATCGAGAACCACGTCGTTCCGGGCGCCGGTCGCACCGTGCTCGTGACCGCTACCTTGAAATACTGATGGCCGGGTCAGGCGCGTCGGACCTGGTGGAGGTCATGGTCGGGGCCCTGGTGGCCATGAGCCCCGAGCGGCTGGCCGCGGTGCTGGGCGATACGCCCGAGCGCTCGGCGCCTTGGGTGCGGGCCGCCGCCGAATGGGGCCTGGCCGAGGCCCAGCTGCGCTATGGGCGGATGCTGCTGGAGGGGCAGGGCGTGACGCGCGATCCGGCCCAGGCCTTGGCCTGGTTCGAGCTGGCGGCCGAGGGCGGCGAGGGCGAGATTCAGGCCGAGGCCCGCAACATGGTCGGCCGCTGCCGCGAGAACGGCTGGGGCGCGCCGGCCGATCCGGCGATCGCGGCGGAGTGGTACAGGCTGGCGGCCGAGGCCGGCTCGGCCTGGGCGCAGTACAATCTGGGCCACCTGCTGCTGGACGGGCTGGGCGTGCCGCGAGATCCCAAGGCGGCGCTGACTTGGTATCGCCGCGCGGCCGAGCAGGGTCATCCCCGGGCGATGAACCTGGTGGGGCGTTGCCTGGAGCAGGGCTGGGGCGCGCCAAAGGACCCTGCCGCTGCGCGTGACTGGTACCGGCGCTCGGCCGAGGGCGGCTATTTCCGCGGCCAGTTCAACTACGCCAGCGTGCTGCGGGCCGAGGGACGGCTGGAGGAGGCGGACGCCCTGTTCGCTGCCGCCCTGGCCGGCGCGCCCGCGATCAGCCGCGGGGCCATGACCGAGGCGCTGGCGCGCTTGAAGGAGGCCGCATGATCCTGATCGTTCCCGAAGTGCTGTCAGCCGCCGATGTCGCCGCCTGCCGTGACCGGCTGGAGGCCGCAAGCTTCATCGACGGCAAGGTGACCGCCGGCGCGCAGTCGGCCGAGGCCAAGCAGAACCTGCAGCTGCCGCAGGATGCGCCCGAGGCCAAGGCGCTGGGCGAGCTGATCCTGGACCGGCTGGGGCGCAATCCCGCCTTCATCTCGGCCGCCCTGCCGGCGCGGGTCTATCCGCCGCTGTTCAACCGCTATGAGGCGGGCATGGGCTTTGGCGACCATGTGGACAACACCATCCGCTATGGCGAGGGCGGGCGGCGTTATCGGACCGACCTGTCCTGCACCCTGTTCCTGAGCGAGCCCGACGAATACGACGGCGGCGAACTGGTGATCAGCGGGCCGATCGGGGCCGAGGCGTTCAAGCTCGCCGCCGGCGACATGGTGCTCTATCCCGCGACCACGGTGCACCAGGTGACGCCGGTGACCCGCGGGGCGCGCTGGGCCTCGTTCTTCTGGGTGCAGTCCATGGTCCGCTCTGGCGAGCAGCGCGATCTTCTATGGGAGTTGGACCAGGCGGTGATGGACGCCCGGGCGCGCCTGGGCGACGGCGACGAGACCGCGATCCGCCTGACCGGAACCTATCACAACCTGCTGCGGATGTGGGCCGAGGCCTAGATCGGCGCGCAGGCCTCGGCCAGCCAGGCGCGAGCCTCGCCGTCGAGCTTGGGACCGATCGTGTCCAGCACCTTGGCGTGATAGGCGTCGAGCTGGGCGATCTCCTCGGCGGTCATCAGGCTCTTGTCGACCAGGCGGCGATCGATGGGAGCCAGGGTCAGGGTCTCGAAACCGTGCATGGGCCGTTCGCCGCCCGGAATCGGCTCGGCCTCGGTGACCACCTGCAGGTTCTCGATGCGGATGCCGTATTCGCCGGCCTTGTAGTACCCGGGCTCGTTGGAGAGGATCATGCCGGGCTTCAGGGCCACGCTGTTGGGCGCCTTGGCGATGCGCTGCGGGCCCTCGTGGACGCCGAGATAGCTACCGACACCGTGGCCGGTGCCGTGGTCGTAGTCGAGGCCCGCCTGCCAGAGGGCGGCGCGGGCCAGGATGTCCAGGGCCGAGCCGGTGGTGCCGGCCGGAAAGCGCACGCGGGCCAGGGCCAGGTGGCCCTTGAGCACCAAGGTGAAGCGCTGGCGCATCTCCGCGGTCGGCTCGCCGATCGCGACAGTGCGGGTGACGTCGGTGGTGCCATCCATGTACTGCGCGCCGGAATCCACCAGGAGCAGCGAGCCGGCCTCGGTGCGCTTGTTCAGCCGCTCGGTCGGGCGGTAGTGGACGATCGCGCCGTTGGAGGCGGCTCCGGCGATGGTGTCGAAGGACAGGTCCTTCAGCGCGCCGGTCGCCTCGCGGAAGCCTTCCAGGGTTTCGACCACCGTGACTTCGTCGGGCAGGCTGGCCTGGGCCTCGGTCGCGGCCCAGTGCAGGAAGCGGGTCAGGGCGGCGCCGTCGCGGATGTGGGCCTGGCGCGTTCCCTCGATCTCGACCGCGTTCTTGCAAGCGCGCGGCAGGGCGCAGGGGTCCGCGGCGCGGACCACTTTTGCGCCCGCGTCTTCCAGGGCCGAGAAGTACCAGGCGGAGGATTGGGCCGGGTCGATCAGCACCTGGCGGTCTTTCAGTTCAGCCAGGGCGCCGGCCAGGGCCTCGGGCGATTCCAGGCGGACGCCGTTGCCGAGCCAGGCCAGGAGGTTTTCCGAGACCTTGTCGGGATCGAGGAACAGACGGGCCGTGCCGTCTGCGTTCAGGATCGCCTGGGCCAGGGGCAGGGGGCTGCGGATCACGTCGCCGCCGCGGACATTGAACAGCCAGGCGATCGAGGCGGGGGCGGTCAGGACCGCGGCGTCTGCGCCGGCCTCGGTCAGGGCCGCGCCGATCCGCTGGCGCTTGCTCTCGGAGCTTTCGCCCGAGAATTCCAAGGGCTGGGGCACCACCTTGGCCTTGGGCTGCGCCGGCCGCTCGGCCCCCCAGGCCTGGTCGAGGGGGTTGGCTTCGACGGCCTTCAGGGTCGCGCCGGCCTTGGCGGCGGCGGCGCGCAGGCGGTCGAGGGCGTCGGGGCTGTGTAGGCGGGGGTCGTAGCCGATGGTCTGGCCGGCCTTGGCGGCGTGCTCGAGATAGGCCGGGACGCCGCCTTCGACGAGATCGAGGATCTCGAACAGTTCGTGATCGACCTGGTCGCGCACCTGCAGGGTGTAGCGGCCGTCGACGAAGACGGCGGCCTTGTCGGCGAAGATCACTGCCGCCCCGGCCGAGCCGGTGAAGCCGGTGGCCCAGGCCAGGCGGTCGTTGGCCGCCGGCAGGTATTCGTTCTGGTGCTCGTCCTCGTGCGGGACGAGGAAGCCGTCCAGGCCCTGGGCCTGCATGGCCTGGCGGATCAGCGGGACGTGGCGCGGGCCGAAGGACGGATCGGTGGTTTCGTCGAAGGTCTGGAGCATGAGCGGATTTCTAGCCGTCCGCGCACGCCGCCGCCAGGGGGCTAACCCCGCCGCAGCACCAGGGTGGCCCAGGCGTCGCGGTGGATGCGACGGACTACGTGGAAGCCCTTGGACAGATAGGCGGCGCGCACCATCCGCTCCTGGGTGCGTAGCAGGCCGGAGAGGATAGCGAGGCCTCCCGGCTTCAGGGCGCCGTGGATGTCGTGGGACAGGTGGACCAGCGGCCGGGCCAGGATGTTGGCGAAGACCAGGTCGTAGGGGGCGCTGGCCCGCACCCGGGCGTGGCCCAGGCCCGAGGCGTGGACGAAGCGGGCGCGAGTCTGGTTGACGGCGGCGTTCTCGCGGGCGATGCGCACCGAGACCGGGTCGATGTCGGTGCCGACGCAGGCGCGGCTGGCGGTGCGGGCGGCGGCGATGGCCAGGACCCCGGTCCCGCAGCCGACGTCGAGCACGCGCGCGAAGCGATGGGCTTTGAGCAGCCGGTCATAGGCCAGCAGGCAGCCCACCGTGGTGCCGTGGTGGCCGGTGCCGAAGGCGGCCCCCGCCTCGATGCGCAGGTTGACGGTGTTGGCCGGGACCCGGCCGCGGTCGTGGACGCCGTAGATGAAGAAGCGGCCGGCGCGCACCGGCGGCAGGCCGGAGAGGGCCATGGCCAGCCAGTCGGCGTCGGCCAGGACCTCCTGGGTGACCTTGAGGGTCGGGAAGCCGGTCAGGACGGCCTTCAGGCCCTCGGTCTCCTCGGTCGAGGTGGGGAAGGCGTCGATGCGCCAGATTCCCTTGTCCTCGTCCTCCTCCAGGATCGAATAGGTGGCGCCCTCCAGCATCGGGTCGCTGTCGATGGCGACGGCGGCGGCCTCGGCGTCGGCGCGGGGGCCGCGGGCGATGATCTGGTAGGCGGGGTCGGTCATGGCGGGCTTAGTAAGGGCAAACCTCGGCCATGGAAATGCCGTCGCTGCGCCTATATGTGCCTGCGGGGAGGGCCGCAAATGAGCCTGGATCTGGACGCCTATTTCGCGCGCATCGGCTATACCGGGCCGCGCGAGCCGACCCTGGCGGTGCTGAGGCGGCTTCACACGCTTCAACCGGCGGCGATTCCGTTCGAGAACCTGGATCCGCTGCTGGAGCGGCCGGTTCGGCTGGACCTGGACAGCCTGCAGGAGAAGCTGGTTCGCGGGCGGCGCGGGGGCTACTGCTTCGAGATCAACGGCCTGTTCCGGGCGGTGCTGGAGCAACTCGGGTTTGAGCTTTCCCCGCTGATCGCGCGAGTGCGCTGGATGGCCCCGCCGGAGCGGCCGGAGGGGCCGCGCAGCCACACGCTGATGCGGGTCGAACTGCCCGAAGGGCCGTTTCTGGCCGATGTCGGCTTCGGCGGTTACCTGGTCGCCGAGCCGCTGCGTTACGAACTGAACGTGGAGCAGGAAACTCCCGGGGGTCGTCACAGGATCATCGCTGACGGGCCGCTCCACACCCTGCAGGTGCTGCTGTCGTCCGGCTGGCAGGATGTCTATCGCTTCACCCTGGAGCCGGCGGTCCAGGCCGACTACGAAGCCGGCAACTGGTGGACCTCGACCCACCCGACCTCGCTGTTCCGCAACGCGCTCCTGATGGAGCGGCTGACGCCGGAAGCGCGCTACAGCCTGCTCAACAACCGGCTGATCGAGCGGCGGGATGGGGAGGCGCGCGAGCGGCTGCTGGCCAGCGCGGCCGAACTGGGCGCGGTGCTGGACGATTTGTTCGGGCTGACGACCCCCGAGCCGATCGAAGCGGTGTGGGCGCGGCTGCCCCCGGGATAAATCAACCTTTGCGGGAAAATCAAAATAACTTGATTCAGGTTGTAGCGGACCTGTGACCTGGGGCGCCTATGATCCGGGGCGGGCGCGGGAGGCGCCTTTATCTCCAGACCCGGGAGTTTCCAATGGCTGACCATCTCGAATCGCAAGCCGCCCAGCGGCCTGAAACGGCGGAGAAGACGGCCCAGACCAAGACCGCCGCCGGCAAGCCCGCCGAGGGCGAACGCCGCAGTTTCGCTGACAACGGAGCGGGCTCGCCGCTCGGACTGCAGGTCGCGCATCGCACCGCCGAGGCGGGGAAGCGAGCCGCTCAGACCGGGGCGCCCGCGGACCTTCTGGAGTTCTGGCGCGCGCCGTTCGACAGCCTGCCAGCGATGCAGATGGAGGCGGGGCGGCTGTTCGACGAGTTCTGGCGCTCGGCCATGGGCCTGGGCGCGCTGCCGGCGATGCGGGCCACACAACCCTTCGCCGGCTTCAGCCCGGGCAGGCTGTTCGGCCAGCCGCCGGTCGACCTGACCGAAACCGACGCCGCCTACAGCTTGGCGCTGGAGGTTCCGGGCATGACCCTCGCTGACCTCGACCTGGCCGTCGAGGGCGACAACCTGGTGGTCTGCGGCCACAAGAGCGAGGAACACAAGGACGCCACCACCACCTATCGCCTGAGCGAGCGCCGTTTCGGCCGCTTCGAGCGGCGGTTCCCGATTGCGGCGGACGTGAACCGCAGCGCGATCGAGGCCAGCTACAAGGACGGGGTGCTGCACATAACCCTGCCGCGCAAAGCCACGGCGGAGAAGGCGCGGTCGCGGATCGCGATCAAGGGGTAGGTTCGAACCCTGGCGGCGCCAGTTCGAACCCGGCGAAGTCGAAGCCGGGGGCGACGGCGCAACTGACCAGGGTGTAGTCGCCGAGGGAGCGGGCGGCCTGCCAGGCGCTCTCGGGGACCACGCCCTGGGGTGTTTCGCCGGATTCTATGCCTGGTCCTAGGCTTAGGGTGCGCAGGCCGGTCCCATCGTGGATCTTCAGCTCCAGCGGCGCGCCGCGATGCCAGCACCAGATTTCGACCGCATCGACCCGGTGCCAATGGCTGGCCTCGCCGGCCTTGAGCAGGAACAGGATGGCCGTGGCGGCGGGCCGCCGGCCGTCCGGGGACGGCGCGCGGAAGGTTTCGGCGTACCAGCCACCTTCCGGATGGGGCTGAAGGCCGAGGGCCGCGATCAGGCGGTCGGCTTCGCTCACGCCTTCTCCACGAAGCTGTCGATGACCTTCTTCTCGCCGGCCTTGTCGAAGCTGACGGTGAGCTTGTTGCCTTCGATGGCGCGGACGAAGCCGTAGCCGAACTTCTGGTGGAACACCCGGTCGCCGCGGGCGTAGGCGCCGCTGGCGGAGGGTTCGGAGACCGCCACCAGCCGCCCATCGCCCTCGATCACCGGCTGGCGCGAGCCGCCGCCGGCAGAGCCGCGGGTCTGCGCCCGCCGCCAGCCGGGGCTGTCGTAGCTGGAGCGGAATGCGGGGGCCTCGTCCCACCGGCTCTTGGGCTCCTGCATGCCCGGCCCGCCGCCATAGTAGCCGGTCTCACTGGAGGCCTCGACGTGGGCGATGGGCAGTTCGTCGACGAAGCGGCTGGGCAGCTGGCTGGTCCAGCGGCCGTAGACCTGCCGGTTGGCGGCGAAGGTGATGCGCGCGTCCTCGCGGGCGCGGGTGATGCCGACATAGGCCAGGCGCCGCTCCTCCTCGAGGCCCTTCTCGCCCTTCTCGTCGATGCTGCGCTGGGAGGGGAACACGCCTTCCTCCCAGCCGGGCAGGAAGACCAGGGGGAACTCGAGGCCCTTGGCCGCGTGCAGGGTCATGATCTGCACGGCGTCTTCCGAGGCGCCGCGGTCCAGGTCCATGACCAGGGAGACGTGCTCCAGATAGGCCTGCAGGTTCTCGAAGGCGGCCATGGACTGGACCAGCTCCTTCAGGTTCTCCAGGCGGGTCTGGCTGGTGGGGCCCTTGTCGAGACGCAGGGCGTCGGTATAGCCGCTCTCCTCCAGCACCATTTCCAAAAGCCGCGCGTGGTCGGTGGTGTCCCTGAGCGAGCGCCAGCGGTCGAGATCGCGCAGGAAGTTGGAGAGGGCGGTGCGGGTGCGGGCGGCCAGCTCGTCGGTGTGCACCAGGGCGCGGGAGGCGACCGCGACCGACAGGCCCTGGCCGCGCGCGAGTTGCAAGAGGCGCGAGACGGTGGTGTCGCCGATGCCGCGCTTGGGCACGTTGACGATGCGCTCGAAGGCGAGGTCGTCGTCCTCGGACTGGATCAGGCGCAGATAGGCGTGGGCGTCGCGGATCTCGGCGCGCTCGAAGAAGCGCGGGCCGCCGATCACGGTGTAGGGGATCTGCAAGAGCACGAAGCGCTCTTCGAAGGCGCGCATCTGGAACGAGGCGCGCACCAGTATGGCCATGTCGCGGAAGCGGCGGCCCGCGCGTTTGGCCCGCTCGATCTCGTCGGCCACCAGGCGGCTCTCGGCCTCGCCGTCCCAGACCCCGCGCACCTGGACCTTCTGGCCGCCCTTGGCCTCGGTCCACAGGGTCTTGCCCAGGCGGCCCTTGTTGGCGGTGATCAGGCCCGAGGCGGCGGCCAGGATGTGCTCGGTTGAGCGATAGTTGCGCTCCAGCCGGATCACCTCGGCGCCGGGGAAGTCGCGCTCGAAGCGCAGGATGTTGTCCACCTCGGCGCCGCGCCAGCCATAGATCGATTGGTCGTCGTCGCCGACGCAGCAGATGTTCTGCCGGTTCTGGGCCAGGAGGCGCAGCCACAGGTACTGGGCGACATTGGTGTCCTGGTACTCGTCGACCAGGATGTAGCGGAAGCGGTCGTGATAGTCGGCCAGCACGTCCGGGTTGGCGGTGAAGATGGTGATGTTGTGCAGCAACAGGTCGCCGAAATCGCAGGCGTTCAGCACCCTCAGCCGTTCCTGGTACAGCTTGTAGAGGGCCGCGCCGCGGTTGTTGGCGAAATGCGCGCCCTCGGCCGGCGGCAGGCGCTCGGGCGTCCAGCCCCGGTTCTTCCAGTGGTCGACCAGGCCGGCGAAGTTGCGCGGGGTCCAGCGCTTGGGGTCGATGTTCTCGGCTTCCAAGAGCTGTTTGATCAGCCGTTCCTGGTCGTCGGTGTCGAGGATGGTGAAGTTGGACTTCATCCCCACCAGCTCGGCGTGGCGGCGCAGGATCTGGGCGGCGATGGAGTGGAAGGTGCCCAGCCAGCGCAGGCCCTCGGCCTGGGGACCGACCATTGCGGTGGTGCGCTCGCGCATTTCGCGCGCGGCCTTGTTGGTGAAGGTGACGGCCAGGATCTGCCACGGCCGGGCGCGGCCGGTGGCCAGAATCTGGGCCAGGCGGCTGGTGAGCACCCGGGTCTTGCCTGTGCCGGCGCCGGCCAGCACCAGCACCGGCCCCTCGATCGCCTCGACCGCCCGGCGCTGCTCGGGGTTCAGCCCGTCGAGGTGCGAGGCGGCGGGGGCGGCGACCCGGGCGAGGTCGCTGATGCGGGGCGTAGGGATGTCGGACAAGCTGATGGACCAGAAACAGGAAGAATCTGGAACATATGTAGCACGTTGGCGGCCCGACAGAAGCGCCGGCGCCTGAGAGCTCAGCCGCCGTTGCGGGCCCAGGCGAGGGCGGCGACGCGGCAGGCCGAGGCCAAGGGGCGATCGGCGCGGCCGGCGTCGATGTCGACGATCAGGCCAGCCAGGCTCATCGCCCGGGCGGCGGCCATGGCGCTAAGGGCCTCCCAGAACTCGGGCTCCAGCGCCAGCGAGGTGGCGTGGCCGGACAGACTGATGGATCTCTTACGAAGACGCGGCACGAACGAAATCGAGGTCCAAGGCGGTCGCCGCAACGCCTATCGCCGCGGCTGAGACGGGCCTGCGCCGAGGTTTGACACAGGCGTCCGGGTCAACGCGCGGCTCAGGCGATGGTTTCATATAACCGTTGACAGCCCCGGCCGATCAACCGCCGGCGCGGTCCAGCATGTTCATCTTCATGCCGTTGGACATGATCATGTCGCCGGGCTTCTGGTCGGCTGTGCAGGGGCCGAGCCAGGTGGCGGTCATGGTCATCTTGTGCTCGCCATTGGCGGCCGCGGTCGCCGCGCCGGTGATCTTGGAGTCGATCATGGTCTGGTAGCTGGAATTGAAGTCGCCGGTGACGGTTCCGGTGGTGGTGCTCCGGCCCGCCTCGCCCATGTCGCAGCTGGCTGTGAAGCTGAACGATCCGTCCGGATTGCGGGTGAACTGAGGCGGGCTGCAATGGTTGCGGCTCATTTCCTGGCCGACCATGGACAGCTTGGCTTGGCTGGCGTCGTCGAGGCACATTTCGGTGGCGGGCATGGCGGGGCCGCCGGCCATGGACATGGTCTGGCGCCAGAGGCCGGCCTTGCGGTGCGGATAGGCCGCCGCCTGGGGCGCGGGGGCTGCGGACACCGCGGCCGAGGCCGCCGCCGGGGCCGCGCTGGAGGCGACGACCGGCCTGTTGCAGCCGGCCAGGGGCGTCAGGGCGGCAAAGCTCAGGGCGGCCAGGATCCAGGGGCGCATGACGGTCTCCTCCCGTGCGGCCGGTCTGTCGCCGGGCCGTGCTCGATGACACAATTCGAACGCCAGAATCTGGCCAAGATCAATCGCATTGGCAGCCCAGGGTAGGGCGCTGCATGCAAGGCGGGAGCTGAAACCTTGGCCGACCAGTCCGTGACCGACAATCAGGGCAAGAGCCGCTTCGAGCTGGCGGTCGACGGCCAGGTCGCCTTCGCCGACTATTGGCGCGACGGCGACCGCCTGGTGATCCCGCATGTGGAGACCCCGCAGGCCCTGCGCGGCCATGGCGTCGCCGCACGGCTGATGGAAGGGATCGTGGCCCACGCCCGCGAGGCGGGCCTGAAGATCGTGCCGGTCTGCACCTATGCCCAGGCCTGGATGCGCCGGCATCGGGAGCACGAGGATATCCTCGCATAGAGAGAACCCTTCCCCGGCGGGGAAGGGTTCTGAAGGCGTTGTCCTGACTTACCAGGGCCGGCGTTCGTCGTTGTGCCTCAGCCAGTGGATTTCGTCGTTCAGCCGGTCCAGGCGGCCGGCGAGCGAGGCGCGGGCGCGACCGTCGAGGCGACCGCCGCTGCGGTAACGGGCGCGCTCGAAATCGTGACGGATGCGGTTCAGCTGTCCCTGGACCCGGCGGAATTCGTGGCGGTCGAGCGAGCCGTCGGCGCGGCCGCGATCGATGCGGTCCTGGGTCCAGTCGATGCGGCGGTCGATCTCCCAGCCCTCATGGCGCTCAGCGGCCCCGTAGCCGGGAGGCGCCGGCGGGCCGTAGGGCTGGGCCAGGGCCGGCGCGGTCATTGCGGTGGTCGCCGCCAGGGCGGCGATCAGGGGCAGGCAAGCTCTCTTCATGGCGAAGTCTTTCATTGAAGCCCCCTTCGGCGGGTTGAACGCGCGAAGCGATCAAGCGTTGCCGCAGAGCGGTCGTTTGCAAACTACAGGCCGCACGATAGCGTTGAAGACGCATCATCGAGCACAGGAGAGGAATCATGGCCGCCAGCCTGCAGGAGATCAGCGTCAATCATATCGATGGCTCGCCGGGCTCCCTGGGCGAGTTCGCCGGCAAGGTGGTGCTGGTGGTCAATGTGGCGTCGAAATGCGGCCTGACCCCGCAGTATGAGGGCCTGGAGAAGCTCTATGAGGCCTATCGCGGCCGCGGGCTGGTGGTGGCGGGCTTCCCCGCCAACGAGTTCGCCGGCCAGGAGCCGGGGAGCAACGCCGAGATCGCCGCCTTCTGCGAGACCAGCTTCGGCGTCACCTTCCCGATGTTCGAGAAGATCGTGGTCAAGGGCGAGGGCCAGCACCCGCTCTACAAGGCCCTGACCGCCGCGGTGACCGAGGCGGTGGGCGCGCCGGACAATGCGCCCAAGACCGGCGAGGTCTCGTGGAACTTCGAGAAGTTCCTGGTGAACCGCCAGGGGGCCGTGGTCGGCCGCTTCTCGCCTGTGGTCAAGCCGGACGACCCGCGGCTTGTTGCGGCGATCGAGGCGCAGCTGGACGGGTAGGGGCGGGGCTGGTCAGGCCCCGCTGTCGGCTTTCTTGGGTGCTTCTGTCTTGGGCTGAGACGCGGACTCGGCCGGCTTTGCGGTCGGGGCGCTCTGCGGCGTCGGCTGGGCCACGGTGGCGCTGGCCAGGATGTACTGGCCGCCGGCTCGGGCGCCGTCGGCCGAGGCGGTCTGGATCGGCGGCGGGGCGGCTTGGCCGGCGTCTTCCGGCGTCGAGCCCTGGGGCTGACCCTTGAAGCTGGCCGGGGCGCCATTGTAGCCGCCGAAGCGATAGAAGACGTGCAGGCCGACCTGGGCCACGCGCAGCAGGCCAGGGCCCCAGCCCGGATCCGCGCCGACCGCGTGGAAGTGGGTGGCGTTGCCGACGGCGGGCATGACGAAGCCGGTCAGGGCGCGGGCGGCGACCTGCTCGGCCCGGCGCCAGGCCTCGGCCTCCTTGGGCCGGTGCATGGAGCCGTCGCAGGCGAAGCTGAACTGGCAGCCGTCCTGACTGACGCCCTGGAACACCACGCCGCAGACCGACTTGGGGAAGCCCGTATGGCGCACGCGGTTCAGCACCACCTGGGCCACGGCGGCCTGGCCGGCGGCCGTCTCGCCGCGGGCCTCGTAATAGACCGCGTCGGTCAGGCAATCGAGGTCGCGGGCCGACTGCAGGGTGTCGGCGGTGGGCAGGCGGAAGGGCCGTGCAGCGGGGCCGGCGGCGGCCGGCAGGCTGACGCGCATTACGCTCGGGTGCGCCAACGCCTGGGCGGCGGGGGTGACCCCGGCCACAGCGGCCGGCGAGGCGATCTGTAGATTGGTCGGAGCGTCATGCGCCGCGGCTGAAAGCGGGTCGTGGCGCTGGGCCAGGGCGACGGCGCCCGGGGCCATGCCCTGGGTTTCGGCGCGCAGGGCGCCTTCGGAAAACTGACGCGCAGCCGCATTCGCCAGGCGCGCGGCGCGCAGATGGTCATCGGATGATCGGGCGGACGCCCCAGCCATGTAGGCGCCGCCCAATACGAGGCCGACAGCGGCCCCAGCGACGAGGCCACCTGTCAGCGCGCGCGCATCCGCTCGCGCTAAATCTGTAAAAATCAAACCTTACGTGTCCTATTCGGCGAGGGCGAACACGCCCCCCGACATCGACGTTTCAAGTCGCCTGCATCCCGCTAGACGCCTCAAAACGGGCGCTCGGCCGCAACACGGTTGGCCAAGACGAACGCTAATTCCGCGAGGTTTATGGCGCCTCTATGACCGAGTCGCAACCCCATGCTGCACTGCACCATGGTGTCAAGCGCCGCATTAAGGATTTTTTCACACATTTTTTCGCATTGTTTCAATGCGTTATCGGCGCGCCTTGGCCCTTGGTCGAAGGCGCGTTTGGCCTTGGACAAAATGTGGATAAGTCGCCGGATCAGCCCCTGGTGGCGGCGGACACCACCGCCTCGACGATCTCCTCTCGAGTCAGGGGCTCGGTCATGAACGGCTTGAAGCGGCCGGCGCCGTCGAGCGCCAGAAAGCCGTAGAGGGTCGACCAAAGGGTGATGGTGCGCGCCTTGACGGTCTTGTCGTCGGCCGACGGGTCGGCGCCCTCCACGGCGCGCCACAACAGGTAGTAGGACTGATTGGCGGCCGGGACCATCACCGCAGGCACCTTGCCGGGAGCCAGGAGGTCGCTCTCGAACATCAGCTTGAAGAGGCCAGGGCGGCGCGCGGCGAAGTCAACATAGACCAGGCTGGCCCGCCGCAGCCGCTCGCGCCCGTCGCCAGGGGCGGCGAGGGCGGCCTCGTAGCCGGCGTTAAGGTCCTCGAACCCGCGCGCAGCCACGCAGGCCAAGAGCTCGTCGCGGTCGGCGAAGTGGCGATAGGGCGCTGCGCGGGAGACTCCGGCCTGTTCGGCCAGTTCGCGGAGTGAGACGGCCTCGGCGCCGGCCTGTTCGACCACGGCCAGGGCCGCCTCGATCAGGGCGCGGCGCAGGTCGCCGTGGTGGTAGCCGTCCTTGCTCATGGGTGAATGTTGACACGTCTAACATTGGAGCGCAAATGTCAGCGCCGTCAACATTGCCGGAGATCGCCATGCTCAACCGCCTCGCCCTGATCGGCCTATTGGTCCTCGCGCCGGCGCTCGTGCGGGCCGCCGAGCCTTCGGCCAATGTCGGCTTCGATAGCGCGACCGTGCCCTCGGGCGCCGGGCCGGCGTTCGAGATGCTGGTCTGGTATCCGACCGACGCGGCGGCCAGCCCGCAGCGGTTGGGCGGCTGGACCCAGGCGGTGGCGCCGGGCGCCGCGCCTGCGCCGGGGCGACATCCGCTGGTGGTGATCAGCCATGGCAACGGCGGCTGGGCCGGCGGGCACTACGACACCGCCCTGGCCCTGGCCCATGCCGGCTTCGTGGTCGCGGCCCTCACCCACCCCGGCGACAACTACGAGGACATGAGCCGCCAGACCGACATGCCCGACCGGCCGCGCGACCTGCACCGGCTGATCGACTTCATGCTGGAGGCCTCGCGGGAAAAAGACGCCATAGACCCGGCGCGGGTGGGGGCGTTCGGCTTTTCGGCCGGCGGCTTCACGGTGCTGGTGGAGGCCGGGGGCGTGCCGGACTATTCGACCATCCGGCCGCATTGCGACGCTCTGCCGGACAATTTCGACTGCAAGCTGTCGCGCATGACCGGCAAGCTGGACGCCCCGCCGCCGCCGGCCTCGGCCTGGACCCACGATCTGCGGGTCAAGGCGGTGGTCTCGGCCGCGCCTGGGCTGGCCTTCACCTTCCTGCATGGGGGACTGAAGGGGGTGACGGTCCCCGTGCAGATCTGGCGGGCCGAGTACGACCACGTGCTGCCCAGCCCCGACTATGCCGAGGCCGCCCGCGACGCCCTGCCGGGGCCGGCGGACTATCATGTGGCGAAGAACGCCGACCACTACGACTTCCTGGCCCCCTGCAGCGCGGACATGGCCAAGCGGCTGCCGGAGATCTGCACCTCGCGCCCGGGATTCGACCGGGTGAAGTTCCACGAGGACTTCGACGCGGCGGTCGTGGCGTTCTTTCAGAGGGCGATCGGGTAGGGGGCGTGGTTCGAGACGGTCGCTTCGCGCCCTCCTCACCATGACGTGGTCTTGAGTATGCGAAATTCGTCATGGTGAGAGCGACCCTCGGGGGCGCGTCTCGAACCACGCACTCCTCCCGCCATCCTGCTGACACAACCCTGTCAGCAGGCCCACTAGCCAGGGCGCGGCTGGGCGCCTAACTTCCTCCCATGCCCAGCGACATCCAAAATCCCGGCGTGGGCGAGGTTTCCGCCCGGTTCATGCATGACGCTCCGGACCTCGCGCCCGCGCTGTGGACGCCGCACCGGCCGGCGCGGCCGGAGAAGTCGGAGGGGGGGCGGCGGTTCCGGGTGCAGTCGGACTATGAGCCGGCCGGGGACCAGCCGACCGCCATCGCCGAGCTCGTCGCCGGGCTGGAGGGACGCGAGCGCGACCAGGTGCTGCTGGGCGTCACCGGTTCGGGCAAGACCTTCACCATGGCCAAGATCATCGAGGCCACCCAGCGCCCGGCCCTGATCCTGGCCCCCAACAAGACCCTGGCCGCCCAGCTCTATTCCGAGTTCAAGTCGTTCTTTCCCGACAACGCGGTCGAGTATTTCGTCAGCTATTACGACTACTACCAGCCGGAAGCCTACGTCCCGCGCACCGACACCTACATAGAGAAGGACAGCTCGATCAACGAGCAGATCGACCGCATGCGCCACTCGGCGACGCGGGCGATCCTGGAGCGGGACGACGTGATCGTGGTCGCCTCGGTCTCGTGCATATACGGCATCGGCTCGGTGGAGACCTACACCGCCATGACCTTCACCCTGGAGGTGGGGCAGAAGGTCAATGAGCGCCAGTTGCTGGCCGACCTGGTGGCCCAGCAGTACAAGCGCAACGACGCCGCCTTCGAGCGCGGCACGTTCCGCCGCCGCGGCGACGTGATCGAGATCTTCCCCGCCCACTACGAGGACCGCGCCTGGCGCGTCTCCATGTTCGGCGACGAGGTCGAGGCGATCATGGAGTTCGACCCCCTGACCGGCCGCAAGACCGCCGACCTGCCGGCGGTCAAGATCTATGCGAACAGCCACTACGTCACGCCGCGCCCGACCCTGAACCAGGCGACCAAGGCGATCCGCGAGGAGCTGAAGCAGCGCCTGGACTGGCTGATCGCCAACGGCAAGCTCTTGGAAGCCCAGCGGCTGGAGCAGCGCACCCAGTTCGACCTGGAGATGATCGAGACCACCGGCTCCTGCGCCGGCATCGAGAACTACAGCCGCTACCTCACCGGCCGCCGCCCGGGCGAGCCGCCGCCGACCTTCTTCGAATACATCCCCGACAACGCCCTGTTGTTCGTCGACGAGAGCCACCAGACCACGCCGCAGATCGGGGCCATGTACCGCGGCGACTATCGCCGCAAGTTCACCCTGGCCGAATACGGCTTCCGCCTGCCCAGCTGCATGGACAACCGCCCGCTGAAGTTCGAGGAGTGGGACGCGATGCGGCCGGACAGCGTGTTCGTCTCCGCCACCCCCGGCCCCTGGGAGATGGAGCGCGCCGGCGGCGTCTTCGCCGAGCAGGTGATCCGCCCCACCGGCCTGATCGACCCGCCGGTGGAGATCCGCCCGGTGGCCAAGGACGGCGCATCCCAGGTCGACGACGTGATCGCCGAGGCCCGCGACGCCGCCCGGCGCGGCTATCGTACCCTGGTCACCGTGCTGACCAAGAAGATGGCCGAGGACCTGACCGAGTACATGCACGAGCAGGGCCTGCGCGTGCGCTACATGCACTCCGACGTCGACACCCTGGAGCGGATCGAGATCATCCGCGACCTGCGCCTGGGGGCCTTCGACATCCTGGTCGGCATCAACCTGCTGCGCGAGGGCCTGGACATCCCCGAATGCGGCCTGGTGGCGATCCTGGACGCCGACAAGGAGGGCTTCCTGCGCTCGGAGACCAGCCTGATCCAGACCATCGGCCGCGCCGCCCGCAACGTCGACGGCAAGGTGATCCTCTATGCCGACCACCTCACCGGCTCGATGGAGCGGGCCATGGCCGAGACCGCCCGGCGGCGGGAGAAGCAGAACGCCTATAACATGGAGCACGGCATCACGCCCGAGAGCGTGAAGAGCCACATCAAGGACATCCTCGCCAGCCCCTACGAGCGCGACCGGGTCACCGTGCCGGCCGGGGTGGCCGAGGACGCCAAGCCGTTCTTGGGGAGCAACTTCCAGACCACGCTCAAGGACCTGGAAGCCAAGATGCGCGAGGCCGCCGCCAACCTGGAATTCGAAACCGCCGCCCGCCTGCGCGACGAGATCAAGCGCCTGAAACTGATGGACCTGGAATTCGCCAACGACATCCTGACCCCGGGCGGCGAGGCGGTGGACCGGAGCGCGCCGAAGCAGATGCGCGCGGCGGCGAGGGCCGAGGCGGCGGAGCGGTTCCGGAAGGGCGGCAAGCCGAAGGGCGGGAAGTGGCGGCCGGGGTAGGGGGGTTGCTTGATGTGGTTGGTTTTGGGGAATTGTGCTCCTGTCCCCAGAATTTCCCGAATTTCAGAATTTCCCCGGATTTCTGTAGCCACAAAAAATCTTGACCCATAGAATAAATGTCGTTACAAAAATATCAGGAAGGCCGCTACGGCAGCCTTGTCCTCAAAATGGAAAGGGAGAGCGCCATGATCAAACGTATCATTAAGGAAAGGGTGCTGCTCCATGCGCATCGAGTTCGATCCCGCCAAACGGGCAGTAACGCTTAAGGAAAGAGGACTCGACTTCGAGGATGCGACCAAAGTCTTTGCTGGTGTTCACTTCGAGATCGAAGATGATCGGCAGAACTATGGGGAGACGCGATGGATCACCGTCGGGCGGCTAGGTCGCGCCATGGTTGCCATCGTCTGGACCCCGAGGGGCGAAGCGCGTCGCATCATTTCGATGAGAAAGTGCAATGCCAAGGAACGTAAAAGATTTAAAGTCCGCTTGGGTGGACCCTGACGACGCGCCGGAACTGACGGGCGAAGTCTTCGCGCGCGCCGCCCTGAAGGAGGGCGAGGCTGTGCTGAGGCCTGCTACGGGCACGCTGACCCGCCGCGGCCGCCCCCGGATGGAGCATCCAAAGCGCCAGGTCACCATTCGGCTGGATAGCGATCTAGTTGACAGCCTTCGTGCCTCCGGTCCTGGTTGGCAGAGCCGGATCAACGACATTTTGCGCCGTGCGGTGGGCAGCTAGGAATTACGGTGACAGTTTACAAAATTGCTCGCCCAGCCCTTTGATCACTATCCTGCCACGCCCTGAGCTCGCCTCAAGGGCGGCGCGCAAGCGCCGCCGCTGGGCGGTTGGCCCTGCAGGCCGACCAGTGTCCCAGCTCCAGGCTGTAGCTTCGATCGCGCCAAGGGCTTGGAGTCTAGGAGAAAACCTCGGCGATGACCGTCGCCGGCTGGCGCGAGGTCCCGGTAAGCTGCTCGTAGATCGCCGTTGAGAGCGCAGCGAATATGACTTGGTTCGCCGAGGCGATCATCGGGCTGACGAAATAGGTGAACAGCGGCGGCGCGGCCAGGGTGTTGAGCTTCACGCCCTTTGGCACCAGGGCCATTTTCAAGATGGTCATGGCTATGAGCGCAGCTATGCTGATGGCGAGCGTCAGGCCAAACAGGTTCCATCGCCGACCTTTGGTCAGGTCGAAGCTGCGTCGGATGGCGACGAGTGGGCGCAACCGCTCCACAACGAACGCCTGTACAGCGACGTAGCTGGCCATCATGAAGAACAGGCCGGGCGCCAGCACAAGCAGCATGCCTAGCTGCGTCAGGACGTACATGACGACAGACAACGCCGCGATCGGCCAGAAGCGCCGGCCGCAGTCGGCCAAGCTTGCCCCCGGCGTAGCAGCGGCGCCAGCCGAACCCGTCGCAAGGCAAAGGCGGCTGATCCAGGCGAAGTAGAAGGTATTGACCACCGCCGGCGCAATGTCGTCGACAAAGTCGGCCGCCATTCCGTTGAACGTACCCAGTTTCACCGGCCGCTGTAGCAACAGCGTCAGAAAAGTGTCGCGGTAGACATGGAAGGCGTTCTCAGCCGCCTGGGCGGATCCTGCCAAAAGCAGCGCCCCGACCAGGAAACTTGCGGGACGGCTTCTCACGAGCGCGATGGCGCGGCCCATAGATTGGCCGGCTCCGAACTCGACGCGAGGTGAATCAATGGCCGCAGCCACCATGCGAAATCCCAGCCCTCGAAACCCGCCCCAAGCTTCGCGACGGAACCAGCCCGTCCTTGTGCCTATAGAGGCAAGCTTGGCTTTAAGGGCAACGAATAAGATTACGGAATTACGGTGACGGTGACATCGCGTAATTGAGGTAGGCCGTGCCCCCGGTAGCCCATAACCTGGCGACGCTGGTCGAGGCGCCGCCAGGCCCTGTTCGGATCAGAACCGGCGCACGTAGCCGACGCTGAAGGTGTCGAGGTTGTCCGAACCGTAGAAGTGGTGGGTGTAGTCGACCCGCCAGCCGTTGGCGCCGCCGCCCGGGAACTGGCGCAGGCCGACCCCGGCCGCGGCGCCGTTGTCCTGGCCCTTGTCCGAGAAGCCGCCGGCGCTGGCCGTGATCTGGGTGCGCGAATAGCCGACCCGGCCGATCAGGTCGAAGTTGTGCGGCAGCGGCAGGTAGCCCACGCCATAGAGGCCGACTTCCCAGTCCTGCTTGACGCTGACATTGACGCCGCCGACCGACACGTCGGTGGAGCCGACGCCGAAGGCGCCTTCCATTTCCGCGCCCCAGTGCTTGGTCATCTGATAGCCGCCGCGCACGTCGACCGTGTTCAGGCCGAAGTTCGGGCTGGTGTTGCTGAAGTCGGAACGGGTGTAGCCGACCTCCAGCGTGGTGTGGGTATCGGCGGCCTGCGCGGCGGTGGCGATGGAAGCCGCAATGGCCGCGGCGGCGAAGACAACAACTTTCACAAAGTCCCCCATTTGAAAAGGCAACCCAAGGCTGCCGGGGGCGGCGTGTGGTCTGCGTCGCCTCTACGGTCAAGTTTGTTTCGGCGATGTTATGATGTGTTTGTGCCGCGTGTCACAGGCTCGGGGCCGGGACTCAATCGAACACCTCGGCGATCCCCTGCGGCTGGGCGCGCCCCTGCAGTTCCGCCTGACTGTAATAGGCCGCCGCGATGAACACGATCCAGGCGAGGTCGATCACCCGGCTGGGTAAGACGGCGAGCGAGGCCTTGAGGTAGGCGAGGGGCGTGCCGCTGGCCGGGTGGAACAGCGACAGCAGAGTCAGGTGCATGAAGACGGTGGCCTGGGTTTCGGCGAGGCGCACGAACAGGTAGGCGCCGAGGATCGGCCAGCGGAAACCACGAACGGCCGCCAGGCTCGCCGCGACCGCGCGGCCTGGGCCGCCTCTGTTTGCGACCGCCGCGGGGACGGCGAGGGCAAACCAGGCCATCAGGGCCGTGGTGGTGATGAAGCCGGCGACCGTGACGACGGCCAGCAGCGTGGCGCGGTCGCTGGGGACGGCGACGGGTCCCTTCAGCCAGGCGTCCGCCAGCGAAACCCAGTGCTGGGCGAGGCCAAAGGCGATGGCGATCGGGAACGCCTTCAGCGTGGAGCGGAGGATGCCCCCCGGATCCAGTCGCGGCTCGAACGCAAGACGGCTGAGGGCGACGCCGCTCACCGCCGCGGCGAACAGGGCGTGGGTGACGCGCCAGATCAGCTCTCGCACGACGATATCGGCCCAGGCGGGCGTCGTGCGGGCCAAGGCTGGAGCCAGGAAGGCGGCGACCGCGAGGCTGGGCGCAAGGGCCAGCAGCACGGTGAGCCCCGCCAGAGCGGGCCAGGCGGTTCCAAGCACCATGACTGCGCGAGCGAACACCTGGCCGAAACGGGCGCGTGGCGCCGGGCCTGGCGTCCATGCTGAAGTCACCGCGATCCTCGCTCCTGCAAGCCCATTCCCGCCCTACGAAAACACGTCGGCGATGGCCGTCGCCGGACGGTAGGCGCCGCTGGTCCGAGCGTCATAGAGGGCGACGGCCACGGCTGCGAAGGCGATCTGGCTGATGGCGATGATCAGCGGATTGAGGGCGTAGGCGAACAGGGGCGCAATGGCGGCGTTGCCGAAGTTCCAGTGACCGCTGGCGACCAACGCGAGCTCGGCCAGGATGGTGGCGACGAGCTCGGCGATCACGATCGCGGCGCTGAGCAGGAAGATGGTTCCGCGGCGGCCCTGGGTGATGTCGAAACTGCGCCGGATGGCGTCGAACGGCCTCAACTCCTCCATCGTCAGGGCTGGAATCGTGAGGAAGCTCGCCAGGCTGAAGAACACGCCGGGCACGATCAGAACAACAGCGCCCAGCAGGGTCAGGATCGCGACGGCGAGGCCCGCCAGAATGATCGGGCCGGCGCGGCGGCTACACTCGACCAGGCTCGAGGCGGGCGTGGCCGGCCCACCCGCAGCGCTGGCCAGAGCCAACCGGCACATCCACGCACTGTAGAGCGCCGTGAGCGCAAGGGTGACCGCGAACGGAGCCGCGAGCAGCAGGACGCTGAGCACGACATGGCTGCTGTCCGGCCGGACGAAGATGCCGGGTGCGAGCTTGGAAAGGTGAAGCACGAAGGCCTGTTGTGCGACGCGCGGCAGGCCGACCAGCAGCGCGCCCCCGCCGAGGAAGGCGAGGGGATGGCGGCGCACCAGCGCCACGGCCCTGCGGACCACATCTCCCATGTCGCCGCCCGAGCGCGCGCCGACGCTGGCCGCCATGGTCATGAACTGTCCCCCAATCCCGAACCGACGGCGCGCAACCCTTGAGGTGGTCTGCGCCCGGCCCTTACGCCCGCGTGCATCTCAGGCCGGCTTGGCCGTAGCGTCAAGTCTTCGGCGGCCTCAAATCGGTTTAAGAACAAAACAGCAACATTTTCTTGACCGCGCCTTGAATCTCTGGTGCGCTGGCGCGCATGAACGCTCCGGTCCCGCAGTCAGGTTTCGATGACGCCGACCCCGCCCTCAGCCCCGCCGAGGCGCGGGCGCTGCGGCATGGGCGGGTGCTGGCGCGGCTGGCCGAGATCGGCATGGAGATGGCCGAGGCGCTGGGGCGCGAGGCCCGGGCGCGGGCCGAGGCGGCGGAGGCCGGTGAGGCCGGGCCGGCGGCGGCGGGCGATCCCGGGCTAGCCTTCTCGCGCATCGCCCGGGCCGTGCGCCTGACCCTGGCGCTGGAGGCGCGGCTGGCCGAGGGGCCGGCGGAGAGGGCGTCGGGCCCTGAGGTCGAGGCGCGGCGCGAGGCCGAGGCGGCCAGGCGCGCGCGGGCCGAGGACCGGGCCCTGACCGAACGGGTCGGGCGCAACATCATCGCCGTGAACAACCAGGCGGCGGCGCGCAAGGCGATCGAGACCCTGATCGAGACCGAGGCGGAGGCGTGCGATATCGAGCCGCTGCTGGACGCCCTGGCCGAGCGGCTGAACGAGCCGACCGAGGCGGACTTCGCCGACCGGCCGGTCAGCGAGACCATCGCCCGCATCTGCGCCGATCTCGGCCTCCGGCCCGACTGGGGCCTGTGGCGCGACGAGGCCTGGGCCGGCCGGGAAGCCGAGACCCGCGCCCGCGGCTCCCCCTACGCCGCCGAAGCCCGCCGCAAGGCGCGCTGGGCGGCCGGATGGGACGACGGGTGACCGGGGAGAAACGGCCGGCCTTTGCAGCGGGACCGTCTGGCGATCGACGGCGCTAGGGGCGCGAGCTCGACAGCCTCAGAGCTTGAGGTCGGCCTTCATGCGCTCGACGCAGGTCTGGCTCTTCTTGGCGAGCAGCGCCTTCAGCTTCTCGGCCCGATTGGCCAGCAAGGCGTCGTGGCTCGGGCTGTCCGGGGTCTTCTCGGTCCTGAGGAAGCACTTGGCGTGGGCCACCACCGTGTTGCTGGAGGTGTCGATGATCCGCACGTAGTCCATGAACATCAGGTCGTACTTGCCCCAGTCGAGGCCGAAATAGATCAGGTTGAGGCCGGGCGGGTCGACGTCCACGACATAGCGCGCGCCGGCGGCCTGCTGCGCCAGCTCTTCCGGCTTGGCGCGAGTCATGGCGCGGTCGCTGGAGATGGGTGCGTCCTGAACCTGCGCCCCGTGCGCGGCGGCGTAGGCGGCGGCGATGTCGTGGGCCATGGCCCCCGACGGGTCCTGGATGTCGTTGGTTTCGACGATCTCCTTGCCCGTGGACAGGGCGACGATGGCGCCGACCATGGCCATGCCGGCCTTGCCGGGGGTGGTGTCGGAGAGAAGCGGCGGCTTGGTGTGTTTGACATAGGCGACGGTGACTGCGCCCGCGGTCGCGCCCTGGGCCGGCGCCGGCTGGGTCGTGGCGCTGGCGGCGGCGGGAGCCGCGGTGGTCTGGGGCGCGGCGGTCTGGGCCGCCGAGTCCGGCCCGGGCGCGGCGGGGGCTGGCGTCGGCGCCGACGGGGAAGGCGCGGCGGGCTGAGTCGCCGAAGACGGGGCGGCAGGCTGAGCGGCCGGCGCCTCGGCGGTCGCCGGCGCTGCGGGCTGCGCCATAGCTGCGGACTGGGCCAGGGCCGCAGGTGAAGCGGCGGACGCCGCGGCAACGGCCGCAAGGATCGTCAAGATTGAACGCTGCATTGATTCCCCCCAATCGCTTGACCGGCTATACACCAAGGCAAAGCTTCGGCAACCGGCTGGGGTCTGCGCCCCCGAACATGCTGTCCGTTGACGAGCCAAAGCCAAGCTTGCTACGCTCGCGGGAGCCGCGGGGCGGGGCGCCCGCGCGGCGTGTTTCTCAAGGGGGGACTTATGCGAGCCATCATTTATGGGCTGTCAGCCGTTGCGCTGACAGCCGGCCTGGGCGGCTGCGCCACGGTTACGCGCGGCACCAGCCAGCAATTCACCATCGAATCGACTCCGCCGGGGGCGCAGGCCCGGACGACGAGCGGCTTCAACTGCGAGTCCACGCCATGCACGATCCGCATGCCGCGCAAGGACGGCTTTTCGGTCACCGTGACCAAGGCCGGCTACAAGTCGGTGACGGTCGACGTAAAGCCGAAGATCGCCGGCAACGGCGCGGCGGGCTTCCTCGGCAACGCCCTGATCGGCGGCGTGATCGGCGCGGCAGTGGACGTCGGCAGCGGCGCGACCTTGGATCTGGACCCGAATCCGCTGCACGTGAACCTCGAGGCGGCCGAGGCGGCCCCTGCGGCTGTGGCTGCGACGCCTGCGCCGGCCGCGACGGCCACGCCGGCCGCAACCCCGCCGGCGCCCGCTGCGGCGCCTGCGGCGGCGGCGCCGGCCACAGTGGCCGCCAAGCCGGCGACCTGACCCGGCAGGCCAGCGGCGGCGCCTTGCAGCGTCGCCGTCCAGGCCGCTGCGATTGCGAACGAAGGCGGCGCGGGCTCGGCCCGGGTCGCCATGGCCGCGGGCGTTCCGAGCGCCCGCGGCTATTCGTTTGCGCCTACGGCCTGACGGTGGAAGGATCGTCGCGACCCGGGCGCCCGCTCGGGCCCGAGAAACGATGCGAACGGCGAGGAGGAGACTTCAGATGAAGCGTGCAGTCTTTTCGGCCTTGGGCGCCAGCGTGGCGGCGGCGGCTCTGCTGGCGGCCGGCGGGGCCTGGGCGTCCGGGCTCGGCGGCTCCCTGCAGGGGCGGGTGACGCAGAACGACACCTCGGAGACCTATCCGATGGCCATGACCCTGGACGGGGCCGGCGGGCGCATCAGCTATCCGTCCGTCTCCTGCGACGGCGACCTTTCGTTCCTGGGCTCGGACGGGACCACCTGGCGCTACAAGGAGCACATCACCAAGGGCGACTGCATCGACGGCGGGATCATCCAGATGCGTCGCCGCACGGCCGGCGACGACACCGCCTGGGTCTGGCGCTGGGACGCCGAGGACGTCAACGTCCAGGGCGTGGTCAAGGGGACCGGCGTCGCCGAGCGGTAGCGGGCGATGCGGCGGCGCCCGCGAATCCAGTTGGCGCGGCGGTTTGACGTCGCGGCGTTAACCGAATTGTGCGGCGGCGTCTGGCAAGGCATGGGGCATGCGCACGCCCGTCCTGTTGCTGTCCCTGTTCGCCGTGACCCTCGGGCTCCCGGCCGGCGCCGCCGAGGCCGCCGAAGAGATCGCCTATCAGGGCAAGCTGCTGCTGACCGGCGGGGTCAGCAGCATCGAGGGGGCCGGCGGCGGGGGGCTGGCGACCTGGGCGGTGACCACCGGCTACGCCACCCGAGACGGCTATGGCGCGAACCTGCACGCGACCTATATCGCTCTGCCGAACTTCACCCTGACCAGCTATGGCGCGGCGATGGGGATCCGCGACCGGCTGGAGTTGTCCTATGCCCGCCAGTCGTTCGACACCGGCGAGACGGGGGCGAAGCTCGGCCTGGGCAAGGGCTTCACCTTCGACCAGGACGTGGTCGGGGCCAAGCTGCATGTACTGGGCGATGCGGTCTATGACCAGGACCGCTGGTGGCCGCAGGTCTCGGTCGGCGTGCAGTACAAGCACAACGGCCAGGCCGCCGTGCTGCATGCAGTGGGGGCCAGGCAGGCGGACGGGGTCGATTACTATGTGGCGGCGACCAAGCTGCTGCTGGACCGGAGCCTGGTGCTGAACGAGGCCCTGCGCGAGACGCGCGCCAACCAGACCGGCCTCCTCGGCTTCGGCGGCGACCGCTCGGGCGGCTATGCGCTGGAGAGTGAAAGCTCGGTCGGCGTGATGCTCAGCCGCCGCCTTGTCGTGGGCGGGGAGTACAGGACCAAGCCCGACAACCTGCGCTTCGCCCGCGAGAACGACTGGTGGGACCTGTTCGCCGCCTATGCGCTGAACAAGCACGTCTCGGCGACCCTGGCCTATGTGAACCTCGGCGACATCGCCACCTTCCGCCGCCAGGACGGGGTCTATGTTTCGCTGCAGACGGGGTTTTGAGGATGCTGAAGCCGATCGCCCTGGCTGTGGGCTTGATCCTGGCGCCCGTCGCCGCCTTCGCCGAAGAGCAGCCCGTAGATCCCTACGTCCAGTCGAACGCCAACGCCGGGGCGAGGCCGTTCGAGGGCGAGGCCATGCTGAAGGCGTTTCATGGACGTGAGGGCATAGGCCGGATCGTCGATCGGATGGTCGACCTGAACCTCGCCGACCCGCGCATCTCGGACATCTTCAAGAACCAGGACATCGAGCGCCTGCGCCGGACCTTGAAGGAGCAGTTCTGCTACATCCTGAACGGCGGCTGCGCCTATACCGGCCGGACCATGAAGGCGTCGCACAAGGACCTCGGCATCCAGCGCACCGACTTCAACGCCCTGGTCGAGAACCTGCAGACGGCGATGGACCGGGAGGGCGTGCCGTTTCGCGCCCAGAACCGCCTGCTCGCCAAACTGGCGCCGCAAGAACGAGACATCGTGGAGCGGTAAAGCGCCGCTCGCCCCTGGGGCATGCTTCACGTGCGCGCCCGCCCCGCGTGCGAGGCGGCCTGCCCGAAAAGGTCAGCGGGCGCCGGTGACCGCGGCCGGGGCGCGAGCGGCGATCACGGCGGCTTGCGCAGCGACTGGCTTACCCCTCTAAATCGGCGCCCAAGAGATGGGCGGATCGGGGCTGGAGGGCGCCATGGGCAAGGACGATTGCGGCGCCGACTCGGCTGGCTTCGACCGCCGCGACTTTCTCGGCTTTTCGGGAGCGGCGGTGATGGCCTCGGCGGGAACGGCTGTGGGCAAGGCGCCCGGCCTCGTAGAGATGGATGCGGTCGACCTGGCGGTGGCGCTGCGCAAGCGCAAGCTGTCCGCGCGGGAAACCATGGGCGCCTATCTGGACCAGATCGACAGGCTCAACCCCAAGGTCAACGCCATCGTCGCGCTGCGGGAGCGCGAGGTGCTGCTGGCCGAGGCGCTTGAGGCCGACGAGCGGGCGGTTCGCGGCGAACGGCTGGGGCCGCTGCACGGCTTTCCGCTGGCCGTGAAGGACCTGCAGCCGACCAAGGGCATACGCACCACCTTCGGCTCGCCGATCTTCAAGGATTTCGTCCCCGACTTCGACAGCATCATGGTCGAGCGACTGCGCAGGGCCGGCGCGATTCTGATCGGCAAGACCAACGCCCCGGAGTTCGGCCTGGGTTCGCAGACCTACAACAACGTCTATGGCGCCACCCGCAACGCCTACGACCAGAGCCGCACCAGCGGCGGCAGCAGCGGCGGGGCGGCGGTGGCGCTGGCCCTGCGGATGCTGCCGGTGGCGGACGGCAGCGACTATGGCGGCTCGCTGCGCAACCCGGCGGGCTGGAACAACGTCTATGGCTTCCGCACCAGCTATGGCCGCGTGCCCTCGGCGAGCCCGGACATCTTCCTGCCCTCCATGGGCGTGGCCGGGCCGATGGCGCGCACCGTGACCGATCTCGCCTGGCTGCTGTCGGTCCAGGCTGGCTATGACGCCCGCGCGCCTTTGTCGATCCCCGAGGATCCAGCCCAGTTCGCGGGGCCTTTGAAGCGGGAGGTCAAGGGGTTGAAGATCGCCTGGGGCGGCGACTTCGGCGGCTATCTGCCGTTCGAGCCGGGCGTGCTGGAAACCTGTCGCGTGGCCCTCAAGACTTTCGAGAGCCTGGGCTGCGTGGTCGAGGAGGCGGTTCCCGACTATCCGATCGACAAGGTCTGGCGCGCCTGGCTGGTGTTTCGCGCCTGGCAGGAAGGCAGCGGGCTCCTGGCGCACTACAACGATCCGGCCCATCGGGCCCTGCTCAAGCCCGAGGCGATCTTCGAGGTCGAGAGCGGCATGAAGCTCTCGGCCTATGACGTGACCCGGGCCGAGGTCGTGCGCGCCGAATGGTACCAGGCTGTGCGCAAGCTGTTCGAACGCTACGACTATTTCGTCCTGCCGACGGCCCAGGTGTTCCCGTTCAACGTCGATATGCACTGGCCGAGCGAGATCGCCGGGCGCCAGATGGAGACCTATCACGAGTGGATGAAGGTGGTGCTGCCGATCAGCATGACTGGTTGCCCGGCCCTGGCTGTTCCGGCTGGGTTCGGCCCCCAGGGCCTGCCGATGGGGCTGCAGATCGTCGGCCCGAACCACGCCGAGCTGGCCTGTCTCCAGCTGGCCTACGCCTATGACCAGGCCACCCAGTGGCCGAAGAAACGTCCGCCGGCCCTGCTGGCGTCAGTGGCCTGACAGGCCGGCGGCGTCGATCTTGCCCCGCAGCCACTGCAACCCGGCCAGGTGCTGCTGGTCATGGCTGCAGAGATAGTGGATGAGGCTTCTCAGCGTGAGCGGGCCGTAACCCTCGAACACGGCGGTTCGGGCGAAATCGGCGTCGCTCAGTCCACTGATGATCGCCAGGGTCTCCAGGCGCGCGGCGCGGAACGCGGCCAAAGCGGCTTGCGCGTCGGCTGAGCCATAGTCGCGCTCGATCGCCAGGACTTCGCTGTCGATCGAGGCCAGGATCGGATCGGTTTCGGCCAGGGTGCGGCGCAGGCGCAAGTGATAGCCGAGGATCTCGATGTCGCGCACATGGCAGACCTGCTCGATCGCGGTGAAGGCCTCGCTGGGGACACCGTCCCAGGACGGCGGCGCCCAATGACGAAAGCTTGGCGGAAAGGCGGCGAAATGGGCCTCCAGCTGATCGGGGAAGGCTTCCAGGGCGCGAAGCGTGACAGCGTCCATCATGGCGGCGAAACCGGGCAGGGGGTGGCGACCGGAGTTATGATCGGGCGTCCGGCTTTCAAGAGCGGCCGCCGCTTTTCCTTGCCCGAGCAGGTCTCGCCTCGATAGGCTCGCCGCCAATCACAATCGAATCTCCGGGAGGTGGTCCACCATGGCGATTTCACTCTACGACGCGAGCGTCGCCTGTTTCATCCAGACCCTGACCGGGGTGTCCGGCTTCCTCGACCGGGGCCTGGCTTATTGCACCGAGAACGGCATCAACCCGGACGAGATCGTCGAGACCCGGCTCCATTCCGACATGTTCCCGTTCCGCTTCCAGATCGTTTCGGTGGCGCACCACTCGCTGGGCGCCATCGAAGGGGTCAAGGCAGGCGTGTTCGGGCCGCCCAGCGACGGCCGCCCGCACGACTACGCCGCCCTGCAGGGCGTGGTGGCCGACTCCTTGTCCGCCCTGAAGGCGCTGAGCCGGGAGGAGGTGGACGCCCTGGAGGGCCGGGACGTCACCTTCCAGTTCCGCGACTACAGGATGCCGTTCGTGGCGGAAGGCTTTTTGCTGTCCTTCTCGCTGCCGAACCTGCACTTCCACGCCACCACCGCCTACGACATCCTGCGTATGAAGGGCGCGCCGATCGGCAAGCGCGACTACACAGGACCGATGCGCCTGAAGGTCTGAGGTCGCTCAGGCTGCGGCGGGCTGCGCCGGCGGGTTGGTGGCCTTGACGCTGTCGCGGGCCTGCATGCGGCCCAGCCAGGCCAGGAGTGGCCGGCCCTCCAGGATCTCGCGGCCCTCCGGCGTGGCCGCCAGATAGTCGATGTGGGTGAACATCATGATGTCGGCGAGGCTCAAGTTGTCGCCAGTCAGGAATGGCTGGCCCGCCATCAAATCCTCGATCGCGCCCACGCAATGCCGCGCCTTCGGCACGCCCTCCGCCACCACGGCCTCGTCCGGCTGGCCGCCTAGCATCAGCGGGACCACGATGCGCTGGTAGGGGATGGTGACGGTCACCTGCGGGAACAGGTACCAGTCGATGATGTTCATCAGTTGGTCCATACGCGCCAGGGCCTTGGGCTCCTTGGGTTGCAGCGCCGGCCCTTCGAAGGCCCGGTCGACATAGCGCAGGATCGCCTGGGTCTCGTAGAGCCGGAAGTCGCCGTCATCCAGCACCGGGATGCGACCGAAGGGCTGCAGGGCCAGATAGTTAGGCTTCTTGTGGTCGCCGAAGGCCAGCGGGGCGATCCGATAGGACGCGCCCTTCTCCTCCAGGGCGATCATCACCACACGGCCATAGGGACTGCCGGGCACGGTATGCAGGGTGACGGGAGAACGGGACATGGTGCGGTTCCTTCCTTGGCGTGAATTGGTCAAACGGCTTCGGCGAACAGGGCCAGGACACCGCCCCAGCCGTTGGGAGATTCGAAGGCGGCCCGGGCGCGTCCCTCGGCCTCGCCCATGCGCTCCAGATACCGGTGCTCCAGGTCAACCCGCACGCCGTCGGCCGTTTCGGTGAACACCACCTCGACCTCTGTGTGCAGGGTCGGGTCGTAGGTGAAGTCCCCGCCGATCCGCCAGACCAGCACCAGCCGGCTGGGCGGCTCCCAGGTGAGCACCTCGCCCCAGGGGCATTGCGAGCCGTCCTCGCCGGTCTCGTACCAGCGGCCGCCGGCTCGCGGTTCGATGGTCGCGGTCTTCATCGCCGCGGCGCCGATGTGGTGCGTGCGGGGCCACCAGAGGCCGATGTCATGGGTGAACACGGCCCAGGCCCGCTCGCGCGAGGCCTTTACGGTGACCGAGCGGCGCACCGGGGCGGGGGTGATCGTTCGAGTCATTGGTCCTCCTTGGTCCGCTCGGCCTTTTCCTGACGCTCGACCTCGGCGGCGAAGGCGTCCAGCGACGTGGTCCAGAACTGGTCCAGCCAGGCGCGCAGGGCGCCCAGGCCCTTGGGGTCTATGTGATAGACCCGTCGTGTCCCGTCGGGCCGGTCGGTCACCAGACCTGCCTCCTTCAAGACCTTCAGGTGCTGGGAGACCGCCGGCCGGCTGACCGGCAGGCCCTCGGCGATGCGCCCCACCGGCGCCGGCCCGGCCTGCAGCCGCTCCAGCACCTGACGGCGCGTGGGGTCGGCGAGGGCGGCGAACAGGGCAGATTGGTTAGGCATGACTTACCGTAAGTCATAGCTTACGCGCGAGTCAAGCCACGATCAGCGTCTGGCGGCGCGCCTCAGGGCCTGGGGCGGCTGGCCGAAGGCGCGGACGAAGGCCCGGCGCATGCGCTCCGGATCGCCGAAGCCGGACACGAGGGCGATCTGGTCGATCGGCTCAGGCCCCGCCTCGACCCGCTCGCGCGCGGCCTCGATCCGCAGACGCTCGACCGCGCGGGCGGGGGTCATGCCGGTCTCCTCGGCGAAACGGCGGGCGAAGTTGCGCGGGCTCATCGCCGCCCGCTCGGCCAGCTGCTCCACGGTCAGGGGCTCGTCCAGCCGCTCCCGCGCCCAGGCGAGCAGGGGGCCGAAGCGGCCGCCGGGGCGCTCCAGCTCGAGGAGGGCCGAGAACTGGCTCTGCCCGCCCGGGCGGCGGCGATAGACCACCAGCTGCTGGGCGGTGCGCTGGGCGATCTCCTCGCCCAGGTCCTCGGCCACCAGGGCCAGGGACAGGTCGATGCCGGCGGTGATCCCGGCCGAACTCCAGACCGTCCCGTCGCGGATGAAGATGCGGTCAGCCTCCAGCTGAACCTTGGGATAGCGTCGGGCGAAGTCGGCCGCCCGGCTCCAGTGGGTGGTGGCGCGCCGCCCATCCAGCAGCCCCGCCTCGGCCAGGACGTAGGTCCCCGAACAGACGCTGGCGACTCGCCGCGCCGAGACGCCCATGCGCCGTACGAAGTCCAGCACCGCCGGATCGCGGGCCGCGACGCGGGTGCCATCGCCGCCGGAGACGATCAGGGTGTCGAGCGGCGGGGCGTCCTCGATCCCGACCGCGTTCAGGCTGGCGCCGGCGGAGCTGATCACCGGCCCCGCCTCGGCCGCCAGCACGGACAGGGCGTAGCGATCGCCGCCGTAGCGGCCGCCGATCTCGAAGGTCGAGATCGGCCCGGTCGCGTCCAAGAGCTGGAAATCGGGAAAGATCAGGAAGCCGATCTGGCGGATCATGGCCTATATCGTGGGAAGCCTGTCATTTCAGCCAAGGCTATTTGCAGCGATAGTGGGCTGTCAATGTTTGGAGCCGCCCATGTCCGACCAGCCCTTCGTCATCGTCGAAGCCCTCTATCCGGGCATGACCCAGCTCGATTTCACCGGGCCGCACACGGTGTTCAGCCGTATCCCCAACACGAAGACCATCGTCGCCTCGGAGCCCGGCGGCGAGATCGAGTCCGAGGGTGGCTTGGTCTTTGCCGGCACAAAGCGTCTGGCGGAGATCGAACGCTGCGACCTGCTGTTCGTCCCCGGTGGGCTGGCGACGACCGACGTGATCAACGACCTGGCTTTCATGGCCGAGTTCAAGCGCCTCGCCGGAACAGCCCGCTATCTGACCTCGGTCTGCACCGGCTCGCTGGTTCTTGGGGCTGCGGGGCTGCTGAAGGGCCGGCGCGCCGCCTGTCACTGGGGCTGGCGCGACATGCTGAAGCTGTTCGGCGCCGAGCCGGACCCGGCGCGAGTGGCGCGTGACGGCGACATCATCACCGGGGGCGGGGTGACCGCCGGCATCGACTTCGCCCTGGTGGTGGCGGCGGAGTTGGCCGGCGACACCTTCGCCCAGGCCCTGCAGCTCAATATCGAGTATGCGCCCGCCCCGCCGTTCAACGCCGGCCGGCCAGAGACCGCGCCCAAAGAAGTGCTGGAATTGGTCCAGGCGCGGATGGCCAAGCTGCTGCCCGACCGCCTGGCCGGCGCGGAGCGGGCGGCGGCGCGCGTGATGTGACCCGAGTTCAGCTGGCGGGCGGCGAGATCAGGCCGAAGTGGACCCAGACTTCGCGCAGGGCCAGGCTGACGCGCCGGACCTCGGCCTCGTCGGCCTTGTCCAGTCCGCGCATCAGCTGCAGGGCGGCGACGTGGACCTGGATGGCCTCGGTGCTCCAAGGCAGGCCGTCGCGGAACCGGTCGATCAACTCGCAAAGGCCGTGCGCCGGCTCGTCCAGCGCCTCGAAGCCGAACAGGCCTGCGACCATGATGATCTCGTTGGCCGACGCATAGATTTCGTCGATCAGGTCGGGACTGGGCGGCTGTCCCAGGGCCTGAGAGGCCGTGGTCATGCGGGCCAGGGAGCGGTCCAGGCCGTCCAGACACTGGTCGCGGATCTTGCCGAGCCGCTGGTCGGCGCCGCGCAGGGCCTCCACCACGGAACGGCCGCCGGGCTGCTGCATGAGCTCGCGCAGGCGGTTCTTGACCTTGATCGAGTTGCGGTCGGTCGCCGGCGCCCCGGCGACCGCCGCCTTCACCTTGGTTTTCGACACGGTAGTCAGGCGGCTTCGCGCTGCTCGGCCGGGAGCAGGGAGCCGACCACCAGCCGGCTCAGCATGCGTCCTTCCATAGGAATGATCGCATCGACGAAGCGGGTGGTCGCGGTCGAGCCCACGGCCGGCGGCGGCTGCAGCATCGTCGCGTCCACCTGGAACGTCTCCTGCACCCCGTCGACCAGAAGGCCGACGACATTGGCTTCGTACTGTATGACCACGATCACGTGCCGTGACATGGGCTCGGTCATGCCCAGGCCGAGGCGGTTGCGCAGGTCCAGCACCGGGATCACCGCTCCGCGCAGGTTGATCACGCCTTTGACGTAGCTGGGCGTCTGGGGGATCGGGGTCGCGGGTGTCCAGCCACGGATCTCGCGCACTGCGCGGATGTCGATGCAGAACTCCTGCCCGGCGATCTCGAACGAGATCAGTTCGAGTTTGGAATCGAAGGTCGGATCGGTCTCGGTCATGCGGCTTGGCTCCAGGGTCGAGGGGGGATGGGCGAGGGGAGCATCAGCTCCGCCTCAGAACTCCTCCCAGGTGTCCCGGTCCTGGGCGACGGCCAGGTTGGACTTGGCGAAGCTGGCCACGCGCCCTTGAGCGGCATGGACGGGGTTGGCGGCCGGCCGGCGCGGGGGCGGTGCGCCGGCTCGGCCGCCACCGCTCACCTGGAAGCCGCGGGTCAGGCTTTCCAGAGAGCGGGATTCATTGGCCAGGCTGTGGCTGGCGGCGGTGGACTCCTCGACCATGGCGGCGTTCTGCTGGGTCATCTGGTCCATCTGGTTGACGGCGGTGTTGACCTGGGAAAGGCCGGTGGCCTGTTCCTGGGTGGAGTGGGTGATCTCCTCGACGATGGCGTTGATCTCGGCCACCTGGTCGGTGATGCGGCGCAGGGCCTCGCCTGCCTCGCCCACCAGCTGCACGCCCTGGCCGACTTCGCCGGCGGAGGCGGTGATCAGGCCCTTGATCTCCTTGGCCGCGTCGGCCGAGCGCTGGGCCAGGGCCCGCACTTCCTGGGCCACGACGGCAAAGCCGCGGCCAGCCTCGCCCGCCCGGGCCGCCTCGACCCCGGCGTTGAGGGCCAGAAGGTTGGTCTGGAAGGCGATCTCGTCGATCACCCCGATGATCTGGCTGATCTGGCTGGAGGAGCGTTCGATGGCGCTCATGGCCTTGACCGCGCCTTCCACCACCTCGCCGGAGGCCTCGGCGTCGCCCTTGGCCTTGGCCACCACGCTTCGGGCGTGCTGGGCGCCCTCGGCGGTCTTCTTCACCGTGGCGGTGATCTCGTCCAGGGCCGCGGCGGTTTCTTCCAGGCTGGCCGCCTGCTGCTCGGTGCGGCGGGACATGTCGTCGGCGGCCTGGGTGATCTGGCCGGCGCCGGAGCTGATCGCCTGGGCCGAGCCGACCACCTGGCCGACCGCGCCCTCGAGCTTGGCCACGGCGGCGTTGAAGTCGTGGCGCAGCTTTTCGTATTCGCCGGTGAAGGCGGCGTCGATGCGATGGGTCAGGACCCCGTCGGCCAGGGCGCCCAGGCCGGACGCCAGGGCCTCGACCACCTTGGCCAGTTCGGCGGCCCGGGCGGCGCGCTCGCGCTCGGCGGCCCGGCGCTCGGCCTCGGACTGGTCGCGCAGGCCCGCGGCCTCGGCCTCCATGGCCTCGGCCTTCAGGGCATTGTCCTTGAACACCTGCACCGCCTTGGCCATGGCCCCGACCTCGTCGGCGCGCTCCTGGCCCTCGATCACCACCTTCAGGTCGCCATTGGCCAGGGCCTTCATCCGCTCGCCGACCTTGACCAGCGGCCCCGAGACCTTGGCGCCGACGATCCAGGCCGAGATGCCGAGCCCGCCCAGGATCGAGAGCAGGCCCAGGCCGATCATCATGGCGATGGTCTGCTGCGACTGGCGCTTCAGGGTCTCGACGACCACTTCGTCGTCGGCCTCTTCCTTGTGGTTGAAGGCCTGCACCTCGTTGGAAAAGGCGCTGATGTGGCCGTCCAGGTCTTCCATCTCCTTGGCGGCGACGGCCATCTGGTCGAGATCCTTCGCCGACAGCTTCGAGCCGACGGCCAGGCCCGGCACCGCGTCGCCGATCGCCTTAGGCGCCTTGGTCTCTTCGAAGATGGCGTCGAACCTCTGCTTGAAGGCTGCGTAGGTGTCCGCCTTGTCCGGGTTCAGCTTGGTGGCCTCGTCCAGGGCCTTCTCGGCCTGTTCCTTGGCCGTGGCGTAGTGATCCTCGACATCCTTGTGACGCGGATCGGCCGGGTCGTAGACCACGATGCCATAGACGTCGCGGTCGAGTTCGTTGGCGATGCGCAGGACGCGGTTCACGCGCAGGATGGCTGGATCCACGCCGGAAGTGATCTGGCCATAGCGGTGGGTCAGGTCGTTCAGTTTCAGCGTGGCGCCGGCGACGACACAGGCGAACACTGCGGCCATGCCGACCAGCGGGATCAGGACCTTGGTCCTCAGTTTCAGATCATCGAAGCTCATGAGGACCCCTTCCGCGCCATCTGCTCGTAGCTCTTCAGTAACGCTCGCCACAGTTGGAAAGCGCTTTCCAATTTTTGCCTGGATTAGTCAGAAGTTCAGCGTCGCCGCGCGATATATTCGCGTGGCGTCGTAATCAGTTACTTTTCTGCTGTGCGGCAGGTCTCCGCTTCACCTTGCGAGTTCGCTTCGACCGCGTACCCATGGCGCGGAGGAGGCTAATGGGTGGTTAATGCACAGGTCCCCATCCTGGGGCGCGGCGGGTTGCAGAGCGCGCGCTTCGATAACTCTTTTAAATCGTTGAATTTATTTTCTCTTGCAGCCCGAGGGTGCGACAATCTGCGCGTGCAGGCTGCGGATGGGCCCCTTCTGGGCCGACCGGCCGCGAGCCTCGGTCTAGGAGACGATCGCCGTCTTGGACAGGCTGGCGCCGCTTTCGCTCTGGCGGTCGACGAACTGGCCGCCGCGCGGTTCCAGCTTGGCCGCGAGCATCAGTTCGGCGGCGATGATCTGGGCCTGAAGCTCGTCGTCGACGCCCTCGATCAGCGTGGCGTTGTGCGCAGACACGATGTCCCTGGCCCGGCTGAAGATCTCGGCGCCTTCCGGGGTCAGGTCGATGAAGACCTGGCGCCGGTCCTCCGAGTCCTTGCTGCGTGCGACCCATCCCGCTCTCACCAGATGGTCGATGGTCCGTGAGAGGGTGGTGCGGTCGAGCGGGCTGTGGCTGGCGAACAGCGACATAGTGCAGGGGCCGAAGGCGTCGATCATGGCCAGGGCCCGATAGCGCCCGACATTCAGCTGCAGCGGCTGCAGCCGCCGGTCCAGCTCTGCATCGCGAAGCTGGGAGACCACGGTCAGGAGGTGGAACAGATAGTCGGCCGAACCTACCGCCGCTCGGGGCGCAGCCATCCTCCCGGCGCGGGCTTCGGGGGCGGCGGCCGCGGTCAAGGTGGATTTCAATCGAAGCGACGATCTCAAAGCGAGGTCTGCCTCCCGTTGACGGCCTACTACGCCCGAGTCGCCGCCATGCGACTAGGAGCGGGCGCATCCCTTAATGGAGTCTGTACGCGTGCGGAGCCAGACGGCGCATTGTCACGGCCCTGGGGGCCGCTTCAACCCGAATTGGGTGTTTCGGCCTCGAGACCGCGGATCACCGCCGCAGCTTCGGCGAAGGCGGTGTTGGCGGCGGGCACGCCGGCATAGATGGCCGACTGCATCAGGACTTCCTTCAGTTCGTCCTCGGTGAAGCCGCCCTGTTCCAGGCCGGCCCTCACATGCAGGCGAAACTCCTCCCAGCGGCCGAGGGCGGTGGTGATGGCGATCACGATCAGCCGCCGGGTGCGATGATCCAGGCCGGGGCGGCCCCAGATCTCCTGCCAGGCGTAGCGGGTGATCATGGCCTGGAAGTCGGCGTTGAACGGGGTGCGAGACGAGAGGGATCGGTCGACCCAGGCGTCGCCCAAGACCTTGCGGCGGACCTTCAGCCCGGCCTCGAACAGGGTCTCAGCGGCCTCGCCGGTCGCTTGCTCGGCCAGGCCCGAGACGAAGCCCCGGATCGCGCCGGCGAACGCGGTCGGCGCCTCGACGCAGGCCAGGTGGGCGGCGTCCAGCGCTGCGGCCTGTGCGCCCTCTATCCGGGCCAGGAGCTGGTCGGCGTGGCCCGCATAAGGGGTGGAGATATCCTGCCGGCCATGGATCACGAGGGTCGGCGCCTGGATGGCGCTGATCCGGCCGATCAGGTCCATGTCGCGGATGGCCGCCCCGCAGGCGGCATAACCGCACGGGTTCATGGCGAGGAGGCCGGCTCGAGCGGTATCGGTGACTTCGGGATGATGGCTGACGAACCCTTCCGAGAAGAAGCGCGCCATGGCGCCGTCGACGATCGCGGCGAGGCCTTGCGTGCGCACCGTTTCCACCCGCTGGGTCCAAAGGGCCTTGTCCATCTGGGGCGAGGTGCAGGCCAGGATCAGGGCCTCGATCCGGCGCGGCGCCTGCAGCGCCAGGGTCATGGCGATCATGCCACCGAGCGAGAGGCCGCAGACGCAGGCGCGCTCGACCCCGGCCGCATCCATCACCACCTGGGCGTCCCGCGCCAAGGTCTCCAGGCTGTAGTCGTCGGGGGGCGCATCGGATGCGCCGTGTCCGCGGGTGTCCATCCGCAGCAGGCGGAACTGGGGCAGGAGGTGCGGGGCCGCCCTGTCCCACAGGCTCATGTCTGTGCCGATGGAGTTGAGCAGCAGCAGCACTGGCTTGCCCGCCGCGCCCTCCAGCTTCCAGTAGAGCCGCACCCCGCCATTGTCCGCAAAGGCCATCAGGCTTCCTTTCGGTAGTGATCGAGCGCCCGCCGGACCAGGGTGACGGACTGGCCGACGTCATGTCCGACCCGGGCGGCGGCTAGGTTGCGGGCCATGGCTTCGGTGTCGACCTCCAGCCCCTGGATCACCGGGGTGATCGCCGTCAGCGCCCCGTCCGCAAGCTCGAACAGGCTGGCCAGGGCGGGCGCCTCCGCCTGCCAGCCGCCCAGACCGCGCTCATGCTCCTGCGGCAGGCCGGCGAGGATGCCGGCGACAAGACCCGGCGCGCGGGTCGCCGCCGACAGCGCCACCTGGCATCCGGTGGGATTGCGCTTGTGGGCCATGGCCGAGGAGCCGCCGCGACCGGCGACACGGGGTTCGAAGGCCTCGGCGACCTCGTTCTGGGCCAGCAGCGACAGATCCCGCGCGATCTTGCCGACTTCGCCGACCTGGATGGCCAGCGCCGCAGCGAGGCCCGCCATGCCTTCACGGTTGGCGTGCCAGGGCAGGGGCGGCGCTTTGAGGCCGAGTTGGGCCGCCATGCGGTCTGTGACGGCGAGTTCGAGCCCGGCCAGGGTCCCGGCGGCGCCGCCGAGCTGGAGCTGCAGGGCGTGGGCGGCCTCCCGCTCGAAACGGCGGCGTGCGCCGTCGACGCCGACCAGCCAGCCGGCCGCCTTGAGCCCGAAGGTGATCGGCAGCGCGCCTTGCAGCAGGGTCCGGCCCAGCATGGGCGTCTCGGCATGCGTTTCGGCCAGGTCGGCCAAAGCGTGAGTCAGGTTGCGCGCCTGGGCCAGGACCAGGTCGCTCCCGGCGCGCGCCTGCAGCATCAGGGCGGTGTCGGCCAGGTCCTGGCTGGTGGCGCCCTTGTGTACGAGCTGCGACGCCGCCGGATCGCGCTCGGCCAGCAGGCCGCGCAGGCGCGCGACCAGCGGAATGGCCAGGGTCCCGGCATGGGCCGCCTCTTCGGCCAGCTCTGCAATGTCGAACACAGCGCCAGCGCAGACCTCAGCGATCGCCTCCGCCGCTGTGGCCGGAATCAGACCTTCGGCAGCCTCGGCGCGGGCGAGGGCGGCCTCGAAGGCGAGGGCGGCGCGCAGCAGCGTCTCATCGCCGAGGGCGGCGAGCATGGCGGGGGTGGTCGCCGGTCGGTCCCGAAGCAGCGAGGCCAGGGCAGGCTCCTTGAGATCAGCAGTCGAAGAACACCGTTTCGTGCTCGCCCTGCAGGCGGATGTCAAAGCGCCAGGTTTGGGGTTCGCCCTCGACCGGTCGCGCGATCAGGGTCGCGCGCCGCGCGGCCGGGACCAGCGCCAGGATCGGGTCCTCGTCATTGCCGGGTCCGCCCTCGAAATAGAGCCGGGTGACCAGGCGCTTGATCAGCCCGCGACCGAACACGCCAATGGCGATGTGCGGCGCCTGCTGACTGTTGCCGGGGCCGGGAACGCGGCCCGGCAGAACCGTGCGGAAACGGAAGCCGCCGTCGTCGCCGGTGGAGGCGCGACCGAAGCCGGTGAAGCCCTCGTCCAGCGCCAGCTCGCCCCGGTCGTCGGCCGGGCTGTCGTAGCGGCCGGCGGCGTTGGCCTGCCAGATCTCGATCATGGCGTCCGGAACCGGCGCGCCGGCCGCATCGAACACCTGGCCGACGATCTCGATCTTCTGGCCGGCGATCGCGCCGCGCTCCCGAGGCTCGGCCAGCACATAGTTCTCGTCCGGCATCAGTTCCGGCCGTGCGCCCAGGTCCGAGCGGCCGGTCAGGTCGGCGCCGCCCTTCCAGGGCAGGCCGTAGTGGAAGAACGGGCCGACGGTCTGCCAGGGGGTCTGGCCGAACAGTTCGGGGCTCTGGTTGTCCTGGGCCATGATCAGAGTCCCATGGGCGTGGCCGCAGGGCCGCGCAGCACAATGTCGAACAGATAACCCAGGGCCCATTCCGGCTGGGTGGTGGCGAGGTCGAAGCGCGAGACCATCCGCTGGCGATAGGGCTCGGGCACGGCGCCGGCGATGGGGTCGATCGGAATCAGGGGATCGTCCGGGAAGTACATCTGCGTCACCAGCCGGGTGGCGAAGGCCGGTCCCAGCAGCGACAGGTGGATGTGTGACGGCCGCCAGGCGTTGTGGTGGTTCTTCCACGGATAGGCGCCCGGCCGCACGGTGACATAGCGATAGCGGCCTTCCGTGTCGGTGATCACACGACCCGCGCCGGTGAAATTGGGGTCCAGCGGCGCGTCCCACTGGTCCTTCTTGTGGATGTAGCGGCCGGCGGCGTTGGCCTGCCAGATCTCGACCACGGTGTTGGGAACCGGTCGGCCGGCCTCGTCCAGCACCCGGCCGGAGACGATGATCCGCTGGCCCAGAGGCTCTCCGGCGTGCTGCTTGGTCAGGTCGGCCATCGCCCCGCCCATCAGCCGGCTCCAGTCGGCGGGGCCGGTGGTCTCGGTCAGGGTCTGGGGGATGCGCACCAGCGGCTGACGCGGCGATCGCGCCACGGTGGATGCGTAGGGCGGATGCAGCGACGGCGGCTGGCCGGCGTCCTCGCGCGCATATTCGATGGTTTCGCTCATTCCGCAGCCTCCAGGGCGATCTCGAAGTGGGCCTCGGTCTTGGCCCGCACCTCGTCGAGTCCGACGCTTGGCGCCAGCTCGACCAGGATCAGGCCGCCGGCCTTGCGGTCGACGTCGAACACGGAGAGGTCGGTGATGATCCGGTCGACGCACCCGGCGCCGGTCAGCGGCAGGGCGCACCGCTTCAGCACCTTGGACTGGCCGGCCTTGTTGGCGTGCTCCATGACCACGATCACGCGCTTGACCCCGGCGACCAGGTCCATGGCCCCGCCCATGCCCTTCAGCATCTTGCCGGGGATGGTCCAGTTGGCGATGTCGCCGTTCTCGGCCACCTCCATGGCGCCCAGGATGGTCAGGTCGATATGTCCGCCGCGGATCATGGCGAAGCTGTCGGCGGACGAGAAGAAGGATGAGGTCTCGAGCTCGGTGATGGTCTGCTTGCCGGCGTTGATCAGGTCGGCGTCCTCTTCGCCCTCGAAAGGGAAGGGGCCCATGCCCAGCATGCCGTTCTCGCTCTGCAGGGTGACGCTGACGCCGTCGGGGATGTAGTTGGCGACAAGCGTCGGGATGCCGATGCCGAGATTGACGTAGAAGCCGTCCTTCAGTTCGCGCGCGGCGCGCTCGGCCATCTGTTCGCGGGTCCATCCTTTTTGCAGGGGGGCCATCAGACGGCTTCCTTCTCGGGACGCGGCCGGGTGGTCACCCGCTCGATGCGCTTGTCGTAGCGCGCGCCCTTGATGATGCGGTCGACATAGATGCCGGGGGTATGGATGTTGTCGGCGCCCAGGGCGCCGGCTTCGACGATCTCCTCGACCTCGACGATGGTGACCTTGCCGGCGGTGGCCATCACCGGATTGAAGTTCCGCGCGGTCTTCCGATAGACGAGGTTGCCCTCCGGGTCGGCCTTCCAGGCCTTGACGATGGCGAGGTCCGCCCTCAGCCAGCGTTCGCGCACATAGAGTTCGCCCTCGAACTCCTCGACCGGCTTGCCCTCGGCCACCACGGTGCCGACGCCGGTCTTGGTGTAGAAGGCCGGGATGCCGGCGCCGCCGGCGCGGATCCGCTCGGCCAGGGTGCCCTGAGGGTTCAGCTCCAGCTCCAGTTCGCCGGACAGATAGAGCTGCTCGAACAGCTTGTTCTCCCCGACATAGGAGCTGATCATCTTCTTGATCTGCCCGTTGTTCAGCAGCATCCACAGGCCGAAGCCGTCGGCGCCGCAGTTGTTCGAGATCACCGTCAGGTTCTTCACCCCGGCGTCCTTGATCGCCGGGATCAGGTTTTCGGGGTTGCCGGACAGGCCGAAGCCGCCGGACATGATGGTCATGCCGTCGAACAGCACGCCCTCCAAGGCGGCCTCCGGGCTGTCATAGATCTTGCGGCTCATAGGGCTCTCTCAGGAGGCTCAGTCAGGCGAGGGGCAGGCCGACATAGTTCTCGGCCAAGGTGGTCTGGGCGGCGCGGGAGCCGCGGATGTAGTCCAGCTCCGCCAACTGCATCTTGCGGGCGAAACTGTCCATGTCGGGGAAGCGGTGGGTGAGACCGGTGAACCACCAGGAGAACCGCTCGGCCTTCCACACCCGGGCTAGCGCCCGGCGGGCGTAGCCGTCCAGGCCACAGGCTTCGCCCTCGCCGTACCAGCGGATCAAGGCGTCGGACAGGATGGCCACGTCCGAGGCGGCCAGGTTCAGCCCCTTGGCGCCGGTGGGCGGGACGATGTGGGCGGCGTCCCCGGCCAGGAACAGGCGGCCGTGGCGCATGGTCTCGCAGACGAAGCTGCGGAGCGGTGCGATGCTCTTCTCGATCGACGGGCCGCGGGTCATGTGGCTGGCGGCCTCGGGGCCGAGGCGTGTCGCCAGCTCGTCCCAGATGCGCTCGTCCGGCCAGTCCTCCAGCCGCTCATCCAGGCCACACTGGACATAGTAGCGGCTGCGGGTGGGCGAGCGCATGCTGGCCAGGGCGAAGCCGCGCTCATGATTGGAGTAGGTCAATTCCTCGCCGCAGGGCGGCACATCGGCCAGTATGCCCAGCCAGCCGAAGGGATAGACCCGCTCGAACGCGGCCAGGCGCTCTTCGGGGATCGAGCGACGGCTGACCCCATGGAAGCCGTCGCAGCCGGCGATGAAGTCGCAGTCCAGCCGCCGGGCCTGGCCATCCTTGGTGAAGGTGACGAAGGGGCGGTCGCTTTCGATATCGTGCAGGGCCACGTCCTGCGCCTCGAACACCAGCGGCGTATTGCGCTCCAGGCACGCCTCGATCAGGTCGTGGGTGACCTCCGTCTGGCCATAGACCATCACCTTGGAGCCCGCGGTCAGGCCAGTCATGTCGATGCGGAAGGTCGAGCCGTCGACCGCCAGGTTGAAGCCGTCGTGGGGCAGGCCCTCGCGGCGCATGCGGGCGTCGACGCCGACGCGGGCCAGAAGGTCGACGGTGATCTGTTCCAGGATGCCGGCGCGGATACGGCTTTCCACATAGGCGCGGTCGTGGCGCTCCAGCACCACGCAGTCGATCCCGGCGCCCTGCAAGAGCTGGGACAGGAGCAGCCCTGCCGGTCCGGCGCCGATGATGGCCACCTGGGTGTGCATCGATCCTCCCATGCCTCGGAGGCTCTTTTCCGCCTCCGCGATAGCCCGAGAATAGCCGCCCGCGCGCTCCCGGCGATGGACAGAGCGCGCATAAAATTGGACTATTCTTGCAAATGATACACCCGTGCATGGCGCGGCTGGCGTCGGTGAGGACGATCCGTCGTGTTACAAGATTCTGTAGTGCCGAGCTTTTTCCTGTTTGGAGAAGCGCCGCAGGAGGTCTCCGACCGCTTCATTCACCTGGAGGCCTTGGACGATCGCAGCCGTCCGAGCCACTGGAACATCCGCGCCCATGCCCATGCCGAACTGAACCACGTCTTCCTGATCGAGACCGGCGGCGGGGAGATGTTCGCCGAGGCGCAGCGCATTCCTTTCGTCGCACCATGCCTGTTGGTGATCCCGGCCGGCGTGGTGCACGGCTTCGCCTATGAGCCCGAAACCACCGGCAGGGTCCTGACCATGGCCGAGGCCTATCTGCGCGACCTGATGCGTCGCGAGTCGGGCTTTCGCGCCCTGTTCGGCGGTTCGGCGGCCCAGCTGCCGCTGGCGGCCGATCACGACGTCGGCGACTGCCTGGCTCGGCTGCACCGCGAACTGGCCTGGACCGCGCCAGGCCACGGCGCGGCGGTGGAGGCGCAGCTGCTTTCGGTGCTGGTCACCGCCCTGCGCGCCAGCCACGAGGCCGCCGACGCCGCGCCGGCCGAAGATCTCAGCGCCGCGCGCCTGGTGGCCCGGTTCCGAGAGGCGGTGGAGGCCGATTATCGCTCCGGCGCTGCGGTCGACGCCTATGCCGAACGGCTCGGGGTGACGCCCACCCGCTTGCGCCGCGCCTGCTGGTCGGCGGCGCGCACCACGCCCTCGAGGCTGATCCAGGACCGCCTGCTGCTCGAGGCCAAGCGGGCGCTGCTCTATTCGAACATGACCGTGGCCGAGACCGCCTACTACCTGGGATTCGACGATCCGGCCTATTTCTCGAGGTTCTTCGCCCAGCGAGAAAGGCAATCGCCGCGCGCGTTCAGGCAGGGCGCGGGCCGCTCCTGACAATGTCGGTTGGGGAATGGCCGGAACCCAAGCCCTCGAAAAGGCTTGGGTTCCGATGGTGCCGCCGGGCAGGATTGAACTGCCGACCTCAGCCTTACCAAGGATGCGCTCTACCACTGAGCTACGGCGGCGGGATCAGGAGGCCGGGGCTATAGCGAACCTTGCCTGCGAGGTGAAGCAAAAACATTGACCGGGACGCTTTGACCCACCAACTCTTGTTGTGGATGGATCCGAACGGCCCCGAAAAACCCGCCGCGCCGCCAGCGCGAAAGCCCCCGCCCACGGCGCGTGAGGCCCGCCTGGCCGAGGCCCTGCGCGCCAATCTGCGCCGACGCAAACAGGGCGGGGCAAAAACGTCCCCATCCGAGGGCTGAGCGGGTCTTGCGCATCCCCTAGCGTCTTGTAGAAGCCAGTTCTTTGGCCCTTCGCCCCGGCGCAACGGGACGAGCCTTCTCGGGAATATCCATGGATCGAATCGCGATCTCCGGCGGCGCCCGCCTTCATGGCGAGATCCCGATCAGCGGGGCCAAGAACTCGGCCATCAAGCTGATGGCGGCCTCGCTCTTGACCGACCAGCCGCTGCGCCTGACCAACATGCCGCGCCTGGCCGACACAAGGTTCCTGGGCCAGCTGCTGCGCCGCCTGGGCGTGGAGGTGGTCGAGCGCGACGGCCCCGACGGATCCGAGACCGTGCTGCACGCGCCCGAGGTCACCAGCGCCTTCGCCCCCTATGACCTGGTGCGCCAGATGCGCGCCTCTTTCAATGTCCTGGGGCCGCTCCTGGCCCGCACCGGGCACGCCAAGGTCAGCCTGCCGGGCGGCTGTTCGATCGGCGCGCGGCCGGTGGACCTGCACCTGAAGGCCCTGGAGGCCCTGGGCGCGCACATCGACCTGCACGAAGGCTATGTCTACGCCCAGGCGCCGCGGGGCCTGAAGGGGGCCGAGATCCACTTCCCCTTCGTCTCGGTCGGGGCGACCGAGCACGCAATGCTGGCCGCGGTCCTGGCCAGGGGCGTCACCGTGCTGGAGAACGCCGCCCGCGAACCCGAGCTGGAAGACCTGGCCGAATGCCTGAACGCCATGGGCGCCAAGGTGGAAGGGGCGGGGACCTCGACCGTCACCATCACCGGGGTCACCAGCCTGCACGGCGCGACCCATTCGGTGATCCCCGACCGCATCGAGACCGGCACCTACGCCGTGGCGGTCGCCATGGCCGGGGGCGAGGTTCGCCTGACCAAGACCCGCGGCGATTTCATCCAGGCCCTCCTGGACAAGATCGAGGCCGCCGGCGCCGAGGTCGACCATACGAATGACGGGGTGATCATCCGCCGCAACGGCGCTCGGCTGCAGCCGGTCGACATCGAGACCGAGCCCTATCCGGGCCTTGCCACCGACCTGCAGGCCCAGTTCATGGCCCTGATGACCACCGCCGATGGCGAGAGCGTGATCAAGGAGACCATCTTCGAGAACCGCTTCATGCACGTGCCCGAGCTGATGCGCCTGGGCGCCGACATCACGGTCCAGGGGGGCGAGGCGCGGGTGCGCGGCGTCGAACGCCTGCAGGGGGCACAGGTGATGGCCACCGACCTGCGCGCCTCGGTCAGCCTGGTGATCGCCGGTCTGGCCGCCGAGGGCGAGACCATCGTCAACCGCGTCTATCACCTGGACCGCGGCTTCGAGCGCCTGGAGGAGAAGCTGGGCGCTTGCGGCGCCCAGGTCCGCCGCCTGAAGGGTGGCGAGGGCGTCGAGGACGAGGCTTAGAGGGACGGGCATGGCCGAGGGGCGGGGACCATTGCGTTTGCTGGCCGAGGACGCCGAGGACCTCGGCGTGATCGCGGCCGCCCTGCAGGACGCGGTCGCCAAGCTGGGCGACATCGCCTGGGAGGCCTCGGCGCGGCGCCTGACCATCGGCTTCAACCGCTATCGCTGGGAAGCAGCCTCCAAGACCCGCGAGCGGGTGCGCACCGGCCTGCAGTTCGGCGGCGTGCTGGCGGTCAGGTCGCGCAAGCTGAAGCGAGACGCTCCGAGCGCCGTGGTAGAACTCCTGACCCTGGGGTTCGAGCCCGGCGAAGCGCCAGGCGGGACGATCACCCTGACCTTCGCCGGTGGGGCGGACCTGAAGCTGGAGGTGGAGTGCGTCGAGGCCGTGCTGTCCGATGTCTCCGAAGCCTGGCCGGCGCGTCGCGCGCCGCAGCACGAATGAGGGCGGCGACATTTTCCCTTGAGTTTCGGGGCGTAATCTTCATCTAGGCCCCATGCGCCGCTTTGACACCCGAGACGCCGGCTTCGAGGCCGCCTTCGACGCCTACCTGAACGAGCGCCGCGGCCAGCCGGCCGAGGTGGACGCCGCCGCCGCCGAGATCATCGAGGGCGTGCGCACGGGCGGGCTTGCCGCGCTTCTGGACTACACCCGCCGCTTCGATCGGGCCGATCTCACCGAGCAATCGATCCGGGTCAGCGCGGCCGAGATCGAGGCCGGCGCCGCCGACTGCGCCGAGGATGTGCGCCAGGCGATCGCCTTCGCCGCCGAGCGCATCCGCGCCTATCACGAGCGCCAGCGCCCCGCCGACGCCCGCTTCGTCGACGAGGCCGGGGTCGAACTCGGCTGGCGCTGGACGCCGCTCGAGGCGGTCGGGGTCTATGTGCCCGGCGGACGTGCGGCCTATCCCTCGACCGTCTTGATGAACGCCGTCCCGGCCAAGGTCGCGGGCGTCGGCCGCATCGCCATGGTCACGCCGCCCGGCAAGCTGCAGCCTGCGGTGCTGGCGGCGGCGAAGGCGGCGGGGGTGACCGAGATCTGGCGGGTCGGCGGGGCCCATGCCTGCGCGGCCCTGGCCTACGGCGCCGGCCCGATCCGCCCAGTGGACAAGATCGTCGGTCCCGGCAACGCCTTCGTCACCGCCGCCAAGCGCCGGCTCTATGGCGTCGTGGGCATCGACGCCCTGGCCGGGCCGTCCGAGATCGTGGTGGTGGCCGACGCGGCCAACAACCCCGACTGGATCGCCGCGGACCTTCTGTCCCAGGCTGAGCACGATCCGGCCGCCCAGTCGATCCTGATCACCGACGACGCCGCCTTCGCCGCCGAGGTCGAGCAGGCGGTCGATCGGCAACTCGCGGTCCTGGCCACCGGCGAGGACGCCCGCGCCTCCTGGCGCGACCATGGCGCGGTGATCCTGTCCCCGCTGGACGCCTCGCCGGGCCTGGTGGACCGCATAGCGCCCGAGCACGTCGAGTTCGCGGTCGACGCGCCCGAGCGACTGGCCGACCGGGTACGCCATGCCGGCGCCATCTTCATGGGCCGGCACACCCCCGAAGCCATCGGCGACTATGTGGCCGGCTCCAACCACGTCCTGCCGACCAGCCGGGCGGCGAGGTTCTCCTCGGGCCTGTCGATCTACGACTTCATCAAGCGGACCTCGATCGTGAAGTGCGATCCGGCCTCGTTTGCGATCCTTGGGCCGCCGACCGTAGCCCTGGCCGAGGCCGAGGGCCTGCCGGCCCACGCGCGCTCGGCCTCGATCCGCCTCAACCCGAGAGCCTAGTGTGGCCTCGAGCCCACGGCGCGGCCGGCAATGCATTCGCCTGGATGACGAACCGGCCCCGGATGCACTAAACCTGACCTACGGCGGCGCTCGCGGCCGGCTCCCTTTGAACGGCTTTGGATGACCGAGGACAGCTCAAAGCATTTCCTGCAGAGCGTCGTGCTGGACGAAGCCTCGCTGGGCTCGATCTCGCGCGACCAGGAGCACGAGCGCCAGGTCGCTATTTTCGACCTTCTGGAAGCCAATTCCTTCAAGCCCGAGGGCGCCGAGGGCGGCCCCTACGACCTGAAGATCGCCCTGATCGACAACCGGCTGGCGCTCGACATCACCGGCCCGAACTACCAGCACCGGCACCTGCTCTCGCTGTCGCCGTTCCGCAGCGTGATCAAGGACTATTTCCTGGTCTGCGAAAGCTATTACGACGCCATCCGCAATTCGACGCCGGCGCAGATCGAGGCCTTGGACATGGGCCGCCGCGGCCTGCACAACGAGGGATCGACCTTGCTGCGCACCCGGCTGGAAGGGAAGGTCGCCACCGACCTCGACACGGCGCGGCGCCTCTTCACCCTGATCTGCGCCCTGCATTGGCGAGGCTGACGGTGGGCGATCTTCCCGGGGCCGTATTGTTCGCCTGCAACTTCAACCGCGTGCGCTCGCCGATGGCGGCGGGGTTGATGCGCCTGCTGTACGGGACCCGGGTCTATGTCGATAGCTGCGGCCTGCGGCCGGAAGAAGATATCGACCCGTTCGTGCTGCAGGTGATGGAGGAGGTCGGGGCCGACCTTTCCGCCCACCAGGCCAAGAGCTTCGAGGATCTGGCCGACGGCTCGTTCGACGTCATCGTGACCCTGACCCCCGAAGCCCAGGCCCGCGCGGCCGACTATTCGCGCGGACGCTCGGTCGAGGTCGACTATTGGGACACCGCCGATCCGACCCATGCCGAAGGCTCGCGCGAAGCGCGGCTCGCGGCCTATCGCGCCGTCCGCGACCAACTTCGAACCTACATTGTCGGCCATTTCGGCGAACCATCGACGATGGGGGGCTAATTAAGGTATGATTGCGTCAGCGAGCGGCTCGCGCACCGGCCTAGGAACCGGCGCGGGCCGTCTTGCTTTATGATCACCGCTTGAGAGGCTGTATGGCTAAAGAAGAACTTTTGGAGTTTCCGGGCACCGTCAGCGAACTGCTGCCCAACGCGACGTTCCGTGTGAAGCTTGAAAACGAACACGAAATCATCGCCCACACCGCGGGCAAGATGCGCAAGAACCGCATCCGGGTGCTGGCCGGCGACAAGGTGCTGGTCGAGATGACTCCCTATGACCTGACCAAGGGTCGCATCACCTACCGGTTCAAATAGCTGGCGCGCCCCGCCGCCAGCTTCACCGGCTTTCGGCCGACCGTGATTCGTCCGCCGGCCATGTTTTCGACGCCAGAAGTCCGGCGCTCATGACCCCGACCACCTCCTTTCTTGTCCTGGCGAGCGCCAGCCCGCGCCGCCTGGACCTGCTGCGCCAGGTGGGGCTGGAGCCGGCGCGTACGGTTCCGGCGCATCTGGACGAGACGCCTTTGCCCAGGGAGACGCCGCGGCTCGCCGCTCTGCGCCTGGCCAGGGCCAAGGCCGAGGCCGTGCGTGCGGCCGAGCCCGAGGGATTCGTCCTTGCCGCCGACACCGTTGTCGCGGTCGGCCGGCGCATGTTGCCCAAGGCCGAGACCGAGGCCGAGGCCGCCGCCTGCCTCGAGCTCCTGTCCGGCCGAGCGCACAAGGTGCTGACCGGCGTCGCCGTGATCGCCCCGGACGGGCGCTGCTCGGCCCGGCTCAGCGAGACCAAGGTCCATTTCAAGCGCCTGACCCCGGACGAGCGCCGCCGCTACCTCGCGGGCGGCGAATGGCATGGCAAGGCTGGCGGCTATGCCATTCAGGGTGAGGCGGCCGGCTTCGTCATCGACCTGCAGGGCTCCTACAGCGGGGTGGTGGGCCTGCCGCTCTATGAGACCCTCTGCCTCTTGGAAGGGCTCGGGTTTCGCCGGCCATGAGCCGCCGTAAGCTTTACCTGAACGATGCCCCCGGCGAGCGCCGCGGCGTGGTCACCCTGGGCGGCCGGCCCGAGCGGCTGATTCTCGATCGCGCCGGCGAGCCCGAGACGCCCTGGCTGGGCGGGCGCCATGTCGCTCGCCTGGCGCGCATCGAACGGGCCATCGCCAGCGCCTTCCTCGACCTCGGCGACGGCCAGGAGGCGCTGCTGGCCTTGAGCGGCGAGGCCAAGGCCCTGGCCGAGGGTCAGATCGTCGAGATCGAAATCACCGCCGAGGCCCGTCGCGGCAAGCTGGCCCTGGCGCGCTTCGTCGGGGCCGGGCAGGGGGCCGCCCGCGCCCTGAACCAGCGCCCAGACACGGCCGCGCGGCTCCAGGCCTATGTTCCTGGCGCGGCCATCGTCCAGGGCCGCGAGGCCCGCGATATGGCCGACCGCGCCGAGGCCGAGGTGCTGACCGTCGAGCACGCTCTGCCGGGCGGCGGCTCCCTGGCCATCGAGCCGACCCGGGCCCTGGTCGCCGTCGACGTCGACCTCGGCGCCCGCCAGGGCGACGCCCGCCGCATCGCTCGCCAGGTCAACCACCAGGCGCTGGAGGAGGCCGCACGCCTTTTGCGGCTGAAGGGGCTGGGCGGCTTGGTGGTCATCGACCTTGTCGGCGCCGGCCATGACGCCGCCGCCTTGAGCACCGTGGCCCGCCAGGCCTTCGCGCCGGATGAACCGGGCGTGGCGCTGGGGCCGCTCAGCCGGTTCGGGCTGCTGCAACTCGCAATTCCCTGGCGCGTGCGGCCGCTGGCCGAGCAGCTCTGTGGCGCGGGCGTTTCTGAGCCTGCGCCCGAAACCCTGGCGCTTCGCCTGCTGCGCAGCCTGGAGCGCGAGGCCGAGGCCGATCGCGGCGCTCGCTTGGTTGCGCGCTGTCACCCGGCTGTCGCCCAGGCGTCGGCGGCCTATAGTGCAGCCCTGTCGGCGCGCATCGGCGCCCGGTTCGAGATCCGGCCCGATGCCGGCCTGGCGCCCGAAGAGATGGAGATCAGCCCGCAATGAGCGCCCGCTGCCCGACTTGCGGTCGGCCGCAAACCCCGGAATTTCGACCCTTCTGCTCCAAGCGCTGCGCCGATGTGGACCTGCAGCGCTGGCTCTCCGGTCGCTATGTCATCGCCGGGAGCCGCGAGGACGAAGACGAGGACACGCCCGGCTCACCGGCCCCCAGCGACGACTAGCCGGCGCCCGTGGAAAACCGCGAAACCGGCCCTGGACAGCCGGCGGCCCCTCCCTTATAGACGGCGCTCCCAAGGGCCTGGGTAGCTCAGTTGGTAGAGCAGCGGATTGAAAATCCGCGTGTCGGTGGTTCGAATCCGCCCCCAGGCACCATCAACTTTGGGTTGCATTTTCAACTAAGGGTTATTCAACAAAATCAGATGGTTGGCCGAATCTTCGGCCCCCGGACCCAATCAGAAACACAAATTTGTTGGCTTTTTTGTTGGCCCCCTCAAACATGCGTCGGTGCCGAGGCCAACAGAATTCCGCGTTTGCGGTTTCCGTAACACGTTGAAATTGTGCCTATTCTCAAGGACTCGGATAGCGAGTCCAGAGCGCCGATGGCGGAGGTTCGATTCCCGCTACCGGAATCGAACTACACTGCGCGGGTGCCGCGTGCCGGCACGGCTTAGTCTAAAAAGCTAGCGCCAAGGCTGTCCGATGATTGACATCGTGCGCCAGCCCATTTTGTTTCCCTGATACAGACGACTTAAGGGGGCGAGGGTGAGGTTCAACCCTTCTGTGATTGTATTGGGCTGCCTGCTGGCCCTACCGGCGTTAGGGACTGCGGTTGGGGGACCGCTGGAGGATGGAAAGGCTGCATTTGAACACGGCGACTATGCGACAGCGATCAAGCTGCTGCTGCCATTAGCGCGTTCTGGCGACGCATCGGCGCAGTACGACGTTGGAACCCTCTACATCAATGGCCTAGGGGTTCCTCAAAATCTCGTCGAGGGACAAAAATGGTTGCATCGAGCCGCCGACCAAGGATTGGCGGAGGCCCAATCTAACATCGGTTCCTTGTACGACCGCGGTCTCGGCGTGAACCCCGACCCCGTTGCAGCCGCGTCTTGGTATCGCAAAGCGGCCGACCAGGGTTATGACGAGGCGCAGTTCAACCTAGCGGTCTTTTACCGCGATGGGCGCGGGGTCTCGCAGGACTATTCCCTCGCCGCAGAGTGGTGGCAAAAGGCGGCCGACAAGGGCTACGCCGATGCCCAATACGCGCTTTCATTGGCTTATGACCAAGGTCAGGGGGTTTCGAAAGACCATGCCAAGGCGATAGCCTGGCTGCGAAAGAGTGCTGAGGGCGGAAGCCGGTACGGCCAGACTGCTCTTGCGGATCTCTATCAAAGGAAGGGAGTTGATGGGCCGCCAGACATAGCAGCGGCGATCGGCTGGTATCGCAAGGCGGCGGATCAGGGATATGCGCCTGCGCAACTAAGCCTGGCTCAGCTCTACGATAACGGTGAAGGTGTTGCACGAGACTGGGGCGTCGCCTTCGATCTCTATCAAAAAGCGGCCTGCCAGGAAGACCCTGTCGCGCAATTCCACATGAGTGTGATGTACTACTCTGGGTGGGGTGTCAGTCGAAGCTTGCCCGGTGCGTGGGTCTGGATGGACAGGGCAATTTCTCGATTTCCCGAGAGTGATGCCACAAACCGGACCGCGGCGACAACAAACCGTGACCTGATCGCTTCACAGATGAATCCAAGCGAGGCGGCCGTGGCTCAGAACCTGAAGCGCACGTTTGACTTTGCGTGCCCGCATATTCGCTTTGTTCGTTTGCGCTCGAAAATGCCGCCACTCGTCACGACGGCCGAGCCCGGTCAGCTCAAGGATGGAGCTTGGGTCGTTGAGATGCCCGCCGTTCCTCCGGCACAACGATCAACACCGTGAGCGCCGCGCCTCGTAACGCGCTGGACCATCGTCCCAAGCGCTTTGCCAGAGGGTCTCGGAAATATTGTATATAAATCAATGCATTATCATATCTGGATGCGATGAAGATTGTTGGCCTCGCTGTTGGCCTTCTCAAGCTTTTTCAAAATAAAATCGAATAAAACCAATGTTTTAATGCGTCATTGATCTCCCGCCCCCAGGCACCATTCTTTCTCCCTGAAGCAGAAGATGGCGCACCGCCGCTCAGGCGGCTCTGTGATTCCTCAGGAAATGCCGCGCCGACAGGGCCGCGCAAACGGCGCACAGCGCCGCCGTGGCGTAGGCCGCGTCGCGGAAGAAGCCCAGCCAGTCTGCGTGCAGGGTGGCGAAGTCGCGCAGCAGCATCAGGCCGACCGAACCGGCATAGCCGGTGGCGTCGCTGAGATAGATCAGGAATCCCACATTGCCGGTCTCGCGTGTCACCGCGATCATGCGGTCGAACAGCACGGCGTTGTAGGGCACATAGGCCATGTAGAGGCCGGCGCCCGAGAGGATCATCCAGCTCAAGGGGTCGATCAGCCCCATGGTCTGGGCGATGGTCGAGCCGGCCAGCAGCACGGCGCCGAAGCCGATCATGCCGTGGACCAGCATCAGGGCCTTCAGGTTGTCGCGCACCTTGATCAGGGCCGCCACGGCCGCCAGCGTCACCACCGCCACCGGCAGTTCGCTGCCGGTGAACATGGCCGCGACGTTGCGGTAGCCCAGAGCTCGCCAGATCTCGGCGGCGAAGTTGTCGCGGAAATCGCGGAAGGCGGTCAGCAGCACATAGGCCAGCACGAGCGGGACGAGCGCGCCCCAGTGACCGGCCACGAAATTGCGGCGCTGGGTCCGATCCATCGGTGAGCGCGGGCTGCGTTGGGCCTTGTCCGCCTCGTTCGGTGGTGGAATGGCCGAAAGGCCCATGACCGCGATGATCAGCAGCGGGAAAAACACCGCCCCGGTCGCCGCCGGCATCCAGAACTCGGTGACCTGGAAGTGGTCCAGTAAAATGCGGCCGATCGATTTGACGACGCCGGAGGAGATCACGAAGCTGGCGCAGAGGATTGCGCCCAGGACCTCGGAGGTGCGCCGACCCTCCAGATAGCTGATCACCAGGCCCCAGATCAGGCCCAGCGGCACGCCATTGAGGAACAGGCAGGCCACGTTCCAGGGCGCCGGCAGGATCGCAAAGAGTACGAGAGCCGCCCAGGCCGCGGCGATCAGGCCAAGGATGGCGACGCCTCGCCGCCGCTGTCCGAACTCGGCGATCAGCTTGACCCCGACGATCTTGGAGAAGGCATAGCCCAGTGTCTGGGCGATGATCAGGGCGGTCTTGTAGTCCAGAGCGAAGGGCCAGCCGGCCACATGATCGAAACTGGCCGCCGCGATCGGCTTTCTGAAGGCGTACATGGCCGAATAGGCCGAGAGGGCGGCGAGTCCCGCGAAGGCGCAGAACAGGGCCGGCGGCGCCCGCTCGAGCCAGGCGGTCAGGCCCCCGCGGCGCGCGGGCGAAGGCGCGACAGCCTCTTCGAGAACGCTCACGCGCGTTTGCTCCTGTATCTGATCACCGCGTCGCCCAGCGCGTCCTTCAGCGGCCCCAGCCAGGGCTCGTAGGCCCGCCACTGGTCCAGCCCGTCGCGAAAGATGGGCTGGCGGACCTGTTCGGAGCTCGGTGTCCGCACGCTGCGCCTCGTCTTGTGGAATTCGATGCAACCGGGTTCGAAGTCGAGGCCGCAGTAATCCAGGATTCGCCGCACGCCGCTCTCCAGATCGTCGATAATGTCCTCGTGGTGCACCCGCAGCACGCGGCCTGGCAATGCGCGGTCCCAGTGTTCCATCAGGTCGAGATAGGTGCGGTAGTAGCGGGCGATGTCCTCAGGGCTGTACGAGAATTCCTGGCCCTGGGCGAACAGCTGCTTGAGGTTCGAAAAGCAGCAGGCCATCGGTTCGCGCCTGGCGTCGATGATCTTCGCTTTTGGCAGGATCAGGTGGATCAGGCCGATGTGGCGGAAATTGTTCGGCATCTTGTCGATGAAGAACGGCCGGCCGGAGCGATAGACTTGGGTGTCGGCCAGGTACTTTTCGCCCATCTGGCGGATGTCGTCGGCGGACAGGTCTTCGAGCGCGCCCGGGTAGCGGGGATCGTCGAGGTCCGGATCGCGGCCTTGCAGGTCCAGGGCGAAACGCTGGATGTCGGGCAATTCCTGAGTGCCCTCGACCTGCGAATGGGAGGCCAGGATCTGTTCCAGCAGGGTCGACCCGGCGCGCGGCAGGCCGAGGATGAAGATCGGGTCGGGCCGCGGATCGCCCCAGCCGGTTCGGCGCTCGAAGAACGCGCTGTTGCAGACCTCGATCTGACGCCGGGTGTTGGTCTCCAGGATCTCCGGGCGGTAATGGCTTTCATTACGCCTTAGCCGGTTGCCGCGTTCGTAGAACGACCAGGATCGCTCGATCTCTCCGCGGTCCTCGAACGCCTTGCCGAGGGCGAAGCAGAGGTGGGTGCGGTCTTCCGTCGAGATCGAGGCGGAGGCCTCCTCGGCCTGCATGCAGGCGATTTCGGCGTCCTCGAAGCGGTAGGTCTTGAGGTTGGCGAGGCTCCAGTAGGCGTCGCCGAAGCCTGGCCGCGCCGCAGCCGCGCCGCGATAGGCTTCGATAGCGGATGGAACCTGTCCAGTGGTCTTCAGGGCATGACCTAACCAGAGCTGGATGTCCGCGGACCCGGGGACATCCGCCAGCATGCCGCGATAGATCTCGATAGCCACCTCCTGCTCGCCCAGTCCCACAGCGGCGGTGGCGGCAAGGGAGCGGTAGTCCAGGTTGCCGGGATCGATCGCCAGAAGTTGCTGGACCTGTTCGCGGGCCTGGGCGTGCTTGTGCCGGTTGATCAGGGTCTGGGCGTAGTCGTAACGGGCTGCGTGATGGTCGGGCTCCAACGCCAGGGTCGCTTCGAGCAGTAGCTCCGCATCGTCCAGCACGTCGTGGGCCATGCCGATCTTTGCGAGAAGGCGCATCGCCTCGGGATGGTCGCCATGGCGTAGGAGAAAGGCGCGGATGATCTGTTCCGCCGGGACGAGGTCGCCGTCGGAAAACAGCGAGGTGGCGGTCACCACCTCCGGCGGCATGGCCTTCAGCGTGGCGACGTGGGCGGCCGCCTTGGCGGCGTTTTCGGCGTCGCCGGCGATGCGATAGACCCCTTCCAGCATGCGCCAGCTCATCGGCAGGGCCGGATTGATGTTCACCGCCTGCAACAGCGCCTCGATGGAGCGCGGGGCATCCTTGAGCGCGACGAAGCAGAGCCCGCGTTCCTGGTGGCCCAGGCTGAAGCGCGGTTGCAGCGCCACCAGCCGGTCGAGCGCTTCCAGGGCCTCGGCGATGCGGCCGAGCAGCCGCAGGCTGCCGCCAATGATCAGTAGGAGATCGCGATTTTCCGGGATCTGCGCCAACAGGGGGAGGGCGCTCTGCAGGGCCTCCTCGTACTGGCCCTGCTGCTGCAAAGCCCGCAGGCGGCGCACTTCGTGTTCGATCGGCGAGGAGGCCGCGGTCGCTGGGGTGATCTGCATGAAGCCCTGTAAAGACGCGGCGGGCGTCGCCGCCCGCCGCGGATAGTCACACTAGTTTGGGTCGGACACTAGAAGCTGGCGTTGATCTTCACGCCGTAGGTGGTCGGCCGGAGTGGCACCTCCGATTTGATGAACTGGGCCGACGAGGTGAACATGCTGGCGTGCGAGTTCCCCAGATTGGCCCCGAACACGGTCACCGTGTACTTGCCCATGTCGATGCCGGCCGAAGCGTCATAGGTCGTGTAGGACGGCTGCTTGTAGCGCAGATAGGTTGTGGTCGGGATGGTCACGCCCTCGCCCGACTGATAGGTGGCCGGCTGATTGAACATGCTGCCGGTATAGTTGGCCCCGACCGTGGCGAAGGCCGTCTTGTCGCCGATCTCCCGCTCGTAGCGGGCGCGGATGGTGCCCTGGAACTTCGGCGAAAACGCGGGGGTCGAGCCGACCGAGCCGAACGGGTTCTGGAACGGATTTCCCTTCACCTCGGTGATGCACTGCCCGACCTTGGCTCGATTGGGATCAGTGTCGCCGGCCGGCGTCGCGATATTGGCTACCAGGCAGGGCGAGTTCGCCTGGGTGGCGTCATTGTAGGACGCCGAACCCTGCACCGTCAGCTCGTGGGTGACGCGGCCGACGAATTGCGCCTCGACGCCCTTGACCTCGTAGTTGGGGCCGTTGACGCCGAAGGTGGTGTTGCCCAGCTGGGTCGGGTTGAAGAACAGGAACTGAACGTTTTCCCACTGCATGTAGTAGGCGGACAGGTTGAACTGCAGACGATGATCTAACAGTTCGCTCTTGAAGCCGATCTCGTAGTTGGTCAGCGAGTCCGGCGCGTATGAGTTGGGCTTTTCGTACTGCGCGAAGCCATCGGCGTCCTTGGCCACGCCCTTGACCGAGCGGTTGAAGCCGCCGGGCCGGAAACCTTGTGAGAACGTGAAATAGGTCAGCACGTTGGGCGTGATGTGCCAGGTGACGTTCGCGCGGCTGCGGAAGCCTGTGTAGACCTTGTGGTCGTGGGCGGCGTCGATGTTCACGTCTGCGGCGGAGCAGACCAGCACATTGGCGCAGGCGGTGCTGGTGCCGTACTGAGTTCCCACCTCGTATTCCGAGTACCGGTACCAGCGGGTGCCGGCCGTAACGGTGAGGACGTCGGGAATGACGTCGAAATCGACCGAGCCGAACACCGCGTCCTGGTCGTAGCCGCGCTGGGCGTCTTCACCGAAGGCGGTGCTGTCGCTGCGCAATCCGGGATGGTTGGTCGTCGTGCCCGGCAGGGGCCCCACGTCGCCAACGCAGGTCGCCCCGCCCGCAAGGGCGATGGGGAGGGTCGTCGCGTTGCAGGCGGGGATCGTCCTGTAGTTGAAGTTCTGGTCGTCGTAGATCTTGAAATCTTCGAAAAATACGCCGCCGATCGCCCGGATGCGCCAGGTGTCCGGCGTGCTCAGGCGCACCTCATTGGTCAGGTGGGTGTTCTTGACCGTGTCCTGCCAATAGCCGTTCGGCGAATAGCAGCTCGGCGATCCCGCCCAGCCTGTGCCGCCGCCGACGCATTGGTAATACATGCCGCCGGCCGTGCGGGAATAGTTCACGTAGTCCATCTGCTCGGAAATGTGCCGGGACATATAGGACCCGGTATAGACGGCCTTCAGCGGGCCGATCTTGCCGTTGATGGTCCAGGCGGTGTTCTCGTAGCTGTCCTTTTCATAGGACGGGTTGAAGGCCGTGATTTGGAGCGGTTGAAGCTTCTGGCCATCTGAACCGATCGGATACGCCGCGGAGATGCCCTCGGCGTCCAGATGCTGGGCGCTTTCGGAGATCAGGACGTTCCAGTCGTCGTTGATCTGGTAGAGCGCTTCGACTCGGCCGCCCAGATAGTCGGCCGGGTTCCAGTTCTTATGAGCGATATTGTAGTTGTTGATCGGCCCGGAATTCGGCGGTGAGCACGGATTGGTTCCGGCGGGGGGCAGGCCGTTGGGGCAGAGCCCGTTGGCGCCGGGCTGGATGTTGAAATAGCTGTTGCCGAGGTCGGAGTTCTTCCGCGTGAAGGTGCTCGGCACGTTGTTGATGTAGCCGCCATGGTGATCGTCGTAGATCACCGCGCGCACCGCCAGCTTGTCCTGGATCACCGGCAGGTTGATCACCACATTGGCGCTGCCGTTGGCGCCGCCGCCTACCGTTCCGCCATAGCTGCCCTCGAAGGCGCCCGAATAGACGTTCAGTTTGGGCTTGTTGGTGATGTAGCGCACCGCGCCGGCCTCCGCGCCGCCGCCGAACAGGGTGCCCTGCGGGCCCTCCAGCACTTCGACGCGCTCCATGTCGGCCATGTAGATGTCGACGTTGCGGGCCGGGAACTGCATGGACTGGTCGTCGAGATAGACCGCGACGTTCGGGAAGTTGCCGGCCGTGGCGCTCGACTGGTTGCCCGCGAAGCCGGCCGAGAGGCCGCGCATGTAGATGTTGCCCTGGCCCGGCCCGTTGTTCGCGAAAGTGACGTTCGGCGTATATTTCAGGATGTCGTCCAGCGTGGTGACGTTCAGCTTCTGCAGGGTCAGGCCGGTCATGGCCTGAACGGTCATGGGGACCTTCTGCACGCTTTCGTCGCGGCGCTGCGCCGTGACCACAATGGCCTCGATGCCGGGGCCGGCGGCGTCCGCCGCGGCGGCGGCAGGCGCGGTGGCCTGATCTGCGGCGTTGGCGCTGGCCGCGCCGCTCAAGAGCGCGGCGACCGCGCAGGAAATCATATAGCTGGCTCTCATGACCTCATCCCCCGTAGACGCCGGCAAACAGCCGAACTGCGCCGGACGAGGTGAAGTCCCCGCTCGGACGCCGAAAACAGTCCGAATGGAAACTGAGCGAGGGGAGCGATTGGAGCTAATATTTAATAGCGAATGCGCTTATAGGTCAGACCTATGAGCGGGAACGTCATAAAACTGTATTGAAAACGATGCGTCGCGAAAGTTTCACGTGTGACGCAGCAATCGAATAATTGTTTGAACTATTTCGACTGAATCTGTGCCTTTTTGCGCCGCGGGTGATGGATTTTCTGCGATCGGACAGTCTGGCGCCGGTCATCGGCCCCCGTCCGTTGTGCGAAGCGGCCTGTCACAAAACCCGAGGATAGTGGCCGCTCAGGGCCGCATGCCGCGTTCGATGCGGGTGGCGATCTCGGACAGCACTGGCGGCAGATCTGCGACGCTGTCCACCACATAGTGCGCGCCGGCCGCCTTCAGGGCCGCGGCGGCGGCCTCGATCCGCTCGCGCCGCACGACGGGATTCAGGGCCGTCAGCGTGTCGTGGTCCAGGCCCACGCCGTTGCCAGAGGCGGCGACGCCGACCGCCCAGGCGCCGGCGGCGCGGCCTTCGCCCATGCCCACCGGCGCGTCGTCGACCTTGACACAGGCGCTCGCCGGCCAGGCGCCGATCTCGACCAGGGCCTTCCACATCATCAGCGGGGAGGGGCGCCCCTCAAGCGTCTCGCCGGAACAGACCACTGTGTCCGGGGTATAGCCCTGGTCGGCCGCGCGGGGCAGGATGTCAGTCATCATCGGCCGGGTGTAGCCAGTGGTGGAGCCGATCTTGATTCCCTGTTCTCGCAGATAGGCCGAGAGGGCGGCCGCGCCGGGGATCAACTGGGCGCAATCGGCCGCGGCGGCGCGCATCATAGGCTCGACCGCGTCGTGGAGAGCCGTCACGTCGCCTTCGCCAGACGGGGCGCCGCGAGCGGCGAGCCAAGCCTCGGCGATGCGCGGCATGGCCAGAAGCGCGCGGATGTGGTCGCGCTTGGCCCGGCCCATGTCGGCCCGCGCCTCGGCCTCGGTGATCTCCACGCCGGCCTCGGCGAATACCCGCTGAAGCGCCACCACGGGCGCGCGGCAGCCGTGGTCGATCATGGTCCCGGCCCAGTCCAGCACCACCGCCTTGATCGCCGAGGTCATGCTGCGTCTCCCATCTTCACACCATAGAGTTCGCCGATCACCTCCTCGGCCAGGCCGAAGGCGGTGGAGGCCCCGTTGCCAGCCGTCACCACAACCAGCCGCACGCCCGGCGCCGGCGTCTCGACGAGGCTGTGGCCTGGGGCCGAGGCGTAGGTTCCTGTCCAGCGCTCGATCACGGGAGGCGGCGCCTGGCCGAACACGGCGGCGAACTCATCCAGGATCAGCTGGTCTAGGGCGTCGGACGAGAACGGATCGGGTGTCGGGGCATAGTCGTGGCTGTCGCCCACCACCAGGCTGCCGTCGGCGCTCTGCACCACGATCAGGTGCACGCCGTGGGCCAGGTGACTGCGCTGTTCGGACAGCAGCCGCGCCTTCAGGGCTTCGGCCTCGGGCAGGGCGGCGTAGCCCAGGTAGCGAACCAGGCTGAGGTCGGACATCACCGCCGCCGGCAGGCGCCAGCCCGGCGCCGCCAGGCGCAGCATCTGCAGCTTGCAGCGAGTCACGCCAGCCTGGGTAAAGCTGTCCGGGAACAGGCCAAACAGATCGTCGCCAGGGCAGACGACGATGGCGTCCGCATGGATTGACCCCTGGCTGGTCACCAGCAGGCCGGTCTCGACCGCTTGGACCGTGACGCCGCGGCGGAAGATGACCCCATGGGCTGCTTCCAGCCAGGCGGCCAGGCGCGGGATCGCCTGACGCGACTCGACGCGCAGGTCGACGTCGCTGATGAGGGCGCCTTCGAGCGCCGGGGGCTGGACCGGACCCAATTGTCCGGATGCCTCGTCCTTACCCAGCCAGCGGCAGCCTCCGGCCATGTCGGTCTCGAGGAAAGCTTGCAGCACCGCCGCGGCCTCAGGGCGCTGGGCCGGCAGGACCAGGCCCGCATGTTCGATGGCGATCCCCGCTGGCCCAGCGACCTCGGCCCACACGTCGCGCGAACGGCGGGCGCGGCGCCAGATCAGGCCCTGTTCCTGTCCAGTAACGGTGACGAAGCCGAAATTGCGGATCGAGGCGCCATTGGCCTGGGCGTCGCGGTCGACCACCACCACCTGCTTGCCCAGCCGCGCCGCCGCCAGGGCGTGGGCCAGACCGACTATGCCGGCGCCGACGACGGCGAGATCGAAACGCTGTTCTGACAAGGCCGGCGATCCTTCACTGTATATAGAGCCCGCGCGCGAGGCGTCCGCTTTTCATCCCAAGGCCGCGCGCGACGCCAAGCCTTTGCTTGGATGCGGGGCATAGCCGGGGCCTATGGCGGCGCGCCGGCGCCTTGTCATGCGGACGTCATGGAGCGCGCTTATCGGCAACTTCCCATGGCTGCAAACTATCAGCACCTGCGCGCCTTTCACGCCATCGCCAAGGAAGGCAGCGTCACCCGCGCGGCGCGGCGGCTCAACGTCGCCCAGCCGACCCTGTCCCAACAATTGAAGGCGCTGGAGGAGCGGCACGGGGTGCAGCTGTTCGAGAGCCGCAAGTCGCCCTTGCAGCTGTCGCTGGCCGGGCGCGACCTGTTCGCCTTGACCGAGCGCCTTTTCGCCGCGGCGGCGGAGGTCGACGAGATGCTGGACGAGGGCGCCGGGCTGATGGGCGGCATGCTGCGCCTGGGCTCGGACTCGCCCGGCTATGCGGCCCGCCTGGTGCAGGGCTTTCGTCGGCTGCACCCACAGATGGGCGTGCAGGTGCGCATGGCCAATGGCAGGGACGTGGTGCGGCTGCTGGCCGAGGCGGAGGTCGACGCCGCCCTGGTCAGCGACCCGCCCGGCGACGACGCGTTCAGCTACGACCCGCTCTATTCCGACGAGCTCTGGTGCGCCCTGCCGGCAGGGCATCCTTTGGCGGACCGTCATGAGGTCAGCATCATCGAACTGTCGCGCGAAGTGATGCTGCAGCGGGAGACCAGCTCCAAGACCCGGGCCTTTGCAGACCGGGCCATGGCCGCGGCGGCGGTCGAGCCGGCCTCTGTGATCGAACTGCAGAGCCGCGAGACCATTCGCGAGGGGATCGCTTTGGGCCTCGGCGTCAGCATCTTCTTCGCCACCGAATGCCCCCCAGACCGCCGCATCGCCTATCGCCCACTGGACGCGGCGACGCGGGAGTTTCGGCTGCAGAGCTATTTTGTCTGTCTGAGAGAGCGCCGCCGCAGCGCGCTGATGCGGTCGCTGCGGGGCGTGGTGAGCGCGATCCAGGCGGAGCAGGGCGGCCGCCTGGCCCCCCCGCAGGCCCTCAACTAGCCTTTCAGCTTCGCCGCCGTCTCGGCGATCTTGCGGCCCTGGTACCGCGCGCCGGCCAGTTCGTTGGCGCTGGGCTGGCGCGAGCCGTCCCCGCCGGCGATGGTCGAGGCGCCATAGGGACTGCCGCCAGTGATTTCGTCCAGGGTCATCTGGCCGGCGTGGCCGTAATCCAGCCCGACGACCACCATGCCGAAGTGCAGCAGGTTGGTGATGATCGAGAACAGGGTCGTCTCCTGCCCGCCGTGCTGGGTCGCGGTCGAGGTGAAGGCGCCGCCGACCTTGCCGTGCAGGGCGCCCTTTGCCCAGAGCCCGCCGGCCTGGTCGAGGAAGGCGGCCATCTGCGAGTTCATGCGGCCGAAGCGGGTGCCGGCGCCGATGACGACGGCGTCGTAGTCGGCCAGTTCGGCGACTGTGGCGACCGGCGCCTTCTGGTCGAGCTTGAAGTGGGCCGCCTTGGCGATCTCTTCCGGAACGGTCTCGGGCACGCGCTTGACGTCGACCTCTGCGCCGGCTTCGCGCGCGCCCTCGGCGACGGCGTTGGCCATGGTTTCGAGATGGCCATAGGCAGAGTGATAGAGCACCAGGACCTTGGTCATGGTCGGGTTCCTTCTAATTCTTGAGGGTAAAAGGGTAGGGGGACGGACGCGGCGTCAGGCGGCCGCGTCCACCAGCACCAGTTCGGCGTCTTCCAGGGCCTTGATGCGCAGCACCGCCTCGTCGGCTATGGCCGCGCCGTCGCGCTCGCCGATCACGACGCCGTTGATCTCGATCGAGCCCTTGGCTGGCACCAGATAGCCCAGGCGGTGGGCGCCGATCTCGTAGTCGGTCTCGTCGCCGGCCTTCAGCGTCGCGCCCAGCACGCGGGCGTCGGTGCGGATCGGCAGGGCGTCGGCGTCTTCGGAAAAGCCGCTGGCCAGGGCCACGAACTTGCCGGCCCGCTCGCCCCTGGGGAAGGGCTTGGCGCCCCAGCTCGGCGCGCCGCCGTGCTGGTTCGGCTCGATCCAGATCTGGAACAGGCGGGTGGTTTCGTCTTCCAGATTGTATTCGGCATGCCGGACCCCGGTGCCGGCGCTCATGACCTGGACGTCGCCGGCCAGGGTGCGGCCCTTGTTGCCCATGCTGTCCTGGTGGGTGATGGCCCCCTCGCGGACATAGGTGATGATCTCCATCTCCGCGTGCGGGTGGGGCGGAAAGCCGGTCCCGGCGGCGATGGCGTCGTCGTTCCAGACGCGCAGGGCGCCCCAGTGCATGCGCTTGGGATCGTAGTAGTTGGAGAAGGAGAAGTGGTGCTTGGCGTCCAGCCATCCATGGTTGGCGCCGCCGAGGCGTTCGAAGGGCCTGCGGTCGATCATGATCTGTGTCTCCCCTTGGGCGCCGAAGAAGCCAGCGCCGCGTTCGAGGGAGAAGATGGCGACTTGATCGATGGATAAAAATAGAAATGATTGAAACGGATCGTTTCTGGAAACGCCATGATCGCCCTGCCTGATTTCGAAGCCTGGGCCGTTTTCGCCAAGGTGGCGCAAACCGGTTCGTTCTCCCGCGCCGCCGAACAGCTCGGCCTGTCCAAGGCGACCGTGTCCAAGGCGGTCACCCGCCTGGAGCGGCGCCTGGGCGCACCGCTGCTGCACAGGACCTCACGCAAGCTGTCGGTGACCCAGGCGGGGCTGGCGGTGCTGGAGCGCGCCAACCGGATCCTGGCGGAAGGGGAGGCGGCCGAAGCCGAAACCTCGGCCCAGGCCGCCACGCCGCGTGGCATGGTTCGCATGGCTGCGCCGATGTCGTTCGGCGTGGCGCACCTTGCGCCCCTGCTGCCCGAGTTCCTGGCCCTTTATCCCGAGGTCGAGATCGACCTGCACCTTGGCGACGAGCAGGTCGACCTGGTCGGTGGCGGTTACGACCTGGCGCTGCGCATCGCCGCCCTGGCCGATTCAAGCCTGAGGGCGCGGCGGCTCTGTTCCGTTCGCCGGCCGCTGGTCGCGGCGCCGGCCTATTTCGCGCGCAACGGCATGCCGAGGCATCCGCGCGAACTCCAGGCGCATGAGGGCCTGATCTACACCAACACCGCTTCGCCCCACGTCTGGCGGTTCCGCCACGCCGAGGCGGGCGAATATGTCGTGAACGTGCGCGGGCGCCTGAAGGTCAACAATGGTGACGCCATGGGTCCGGCCCTTCTGGCGGGGCTGGGCATGGCTCTGCTGCCTGAATTCATGGTGTGGCGCGAGCTGCGGTCCGGCGCCTTGCTGGAGGCGCTGGCCGACTGGACCACGGAGCCAATCGCCCTGAATTTGGTGACCCCGCCCGGGGGGCTCAGGCCGGCGCGGGTCGGGGTTCTGCTCGATTTCCTGGCCCGCCGATTCGCAGGGGCGCCGTGGGCCTCGCCGACCTGAGCGCTGGCTCTCCCCCAGCCAAGCTTGGATTCCTCCCCGCGACCCTTGTGGCGGACTGTCGCAAGAAGGGGCGAAACCGCCCTGTTTCGGCCGCTGCAGCAAAGCTTCCAGCGCGTTAATCCATTTCCTCCATCTCCCGCTCAGATCGACGCCGCAGTGTTCCCTGCGTCACAGGCCGTTTCGGGTCTCGCATGGTGCGTGGATCGAACGGCCCGGCCGTCGGCGGGGAATCAGAATTCTGAAGAAATCAAAGAGATGCAGAGGCCGATAACGCCGCTCTCAGAATAACACCTCTTGTCGGAGGGTATTATGAGCAGGGTTGTCTTGCGCCGAGTTGCTTAACGGTCTGTTCGTAATTCAGATCTTGGTAATTCCGGTGTTAAGGATTTCGGAAACCGATGTCCTTTCAACTGGGGCATGATTGGGGCGCGGGGCGACGAAAGCGCGGCAACCTGCCGCCGCCCAAAACCGGCTGAACTCAGCCAGGGTCGACCCGCGAAATTCAAAATCGCCTTGTCGCCGGGCGGAAGTCCCTGTGGCGGCCAGGCGCCTCCAACCAGATGAGGTCAGTTCATGTCGAGTATCTTCAGCCGCCTGGCCGGGGCGGTGACGGCGAGCCTTTGCCTGCTCGCGGCCCCAGCCCTCGCCGCGGTTCCGCTGAAGTGGGCGCCGCCCGCCCTGGTCAACCCGGTGGTGATCACCATCGGGTCGGGCTTCTTCCACGCTCGCGTCGCCACCAATCAGGACTGCGTGCTGCGCTGGCCGTCCACCAAGCATGTCGGCACGGTCTGGATCGAAGGTTGCCACAACCTCGTCTCGATGGGCGGCTACAACACGGTTCCGCCGGCCAAGCTTTCCAGCGGGGCCGTCGACACCTCCAACAACGCCAATTCCCGCATCCTCTATCTGAGCGCGACGACCGGCGTGGCCCACATCGAGGGCCTGCTGGGCGATGCGTCGGGCGGCGCCATGTCGGACGGTATCGACATCAACGCCCCTCAGGCGACGGTCGAGATCGAGAACGTCCGCATTGACGGCATCTACGGCTACAACGACCAGTTCCATGCCGACTGCATCCAGCCGTTCGGCGGCGTGAAGGCGCTGCGGGTCGACCACTTCACCTGCAACACCGCCTACCAGGGCCTGAGCATCTGGCCTGTTTCGACCAGCCCGGTGGGTTGGACCGCCGATATCGAGAACACCAACGTCACCTCGATCGGCACGCAGATCTGGGGCTCCCACAACAACGGCGGCTATCTCTACTGGCCCTGCGCTTCCTACAGCTGCAGCAATATGGCTCTGACGTCGTTCAAGAACGTCTATCTGAAGCCGCGCCCGACAAATTCTTTCGCCATGACGGTCTATTCGACCTCGCCGGGCGTCCTGATCCATCCGCCGGTCGTCAGCGGCGCGAGCATCAGCTTCCCGCAGCTGCCGGTGATCAGCGGCGTCACCTATGGCGTTCCGCCCGTTGGCGATTTCGTTCCCGTAAGTGTCGCGGGCCTGCACTACGTCTCGACCGGATACGGCCTCTGATGCGCGCAACGGCCGGCGAACCAGGTGTGACCGTGGTTTCGTCGGCCGGGCGATTCGTTAATGAAATGTGTCGGTTAGACCGTGCAGGGTGCGGCATTCGGCCGCGCGGCTCAGCTCGCAACCCTTTTGCGGGCTCTGCGTATTCGGACCCAGGCGTCCACCATCGCCGGGCGGGCAGAACGCCGTCGGCGAACTCCAAGCAACCTGAAAGGCTCGACTTTATGCCGAACCCCCTGCGTCGCCCGCTCTGGGCGGCACTCGCGGGCCTGTGCCTGCTCGTCGCCCCGGCCCTGGCTTCCGCCGGAACCTTGAAGTGGCGACCGCCGACCCTCTACAACCCGGTGGTTATCAACATCGCGGCCGGCAATTTCATGGCCTCGCCCATGAACCACCCCGACTGCATCCTCAACTGGCCGAAGACCAAGCACGTCGGGCGGGTTCAGATCTTCAACTGCCACAACGTGGTGTCGATCGGCGGCTACAACACCGTGCCGCCGACCTATCTGTCCAATGGGACCGTCGATAAATCCAACAGCCCGGCCAGCCGGATCCTCGAGGTCAGCGGCGCCACCGGCGTAGTGCATATCGAGGGCCTGCTGGGCGATGCGTCGGGCGGCGCCATGTCGGACGGCCTGGTGTTCAACTCGCCGGCCGCCACGATCCAGATCGAGAACGTCCGCATCGACGGCATCTACGGCTATTCCGACCAGTTCCACGCGGACTGCCTTCAGCCATTCGGCGGGGTCAAGGCGCTGCGTATCTACAACTTCACTTGCCGCACGGGCTATCAAGGCATGTCGATCTGGCCGGTCTCGACCAGCCCGGTCGGTTGGACCGCGGACATTGAGCGGACCAACATCGTCTCCATCGGGCCGATCATCTGGGGTACGCACAACGACGGCGGCTATCTCTATTGGCCCTGCCGCGACACCGCCTGCACCAACATGGCGCTGACATCTTTCTACAGCGTCTATCTGCAACCGCGCTCGGGCGCTTCCTTCGCCAGCACGGTCTATTCGACCTCGTCGGGCGTTTTGGTCTCGACGCCGCTTGTCACCACTTCGACCATCACCTTCCCGGGGCTGAGGGTGGTCGGCGGGGTGAACTATGGCGCGCCTCCCGGAGGCGACTTCGTGCCCGCCGGCGTGGCTGGCGTCAGCTACGTATCCCCCGGATACCAATAGGACTGGGACGGTCCTCGGGCCGAAACCCCGCTTCAGACGCCCGCTGGCCATCGCCGGCGGGCGTTTTCCTTTGCTGGGTTCCCAGGGGTTCGATTCGAGCTGTGATCGTCGTTTGGTATCCCCACATGCGCGTCGCGGCCGAAGCGCCGCCGCTCGCAACGCCACTTCCATGGCTCAGGTTGTCCGGGGAGGGCCGGGAAAAGTTCCCGGTTCCATCGGGATTTCGTGCCCGATCCAATCCTTTTGGGGCGCAAGCGTGACAAAATCTGGGCGGCGGACCGCTCAGATTTTCATCGTCCGGCCTCGCCGCTTCCTAAGGCTCTGATTTTTTTCGACGGCGAACGGGCGCCCTTGCCCGAGCGCCGTTACCGGCGGCTGTGACCTGACGGGCAATTTTGTGATAACAGATCGCGCTGCGCTGCAACGAAAATCAGGCTTTTCCTCTCGGGAAAGCACAAATTATCAATCGCACCTCGATTGTGCGCTGCAACAAGAAGTCTTTTGCGTCGGCGCCCCACATTTGGAAATGAATCCTTCGCCCTTGACGATGTTCGAAGGGGTTGCCATTGGAGCGCGTTCCGCAAGTCTAACCTTGCGGTAATGTTCCGTCGGCCTCAGGCCGATGGGGCTTCGGCGGTGCGTCACGGCCGCTCTCGGCGCCTCCCTCAGATAGGGCGGAGGCCAGTGAGCGCAACGGGACGAAACGGCGAAAATAAACTGAAATCGGTTCCGCAAGGGGGCGGTTTCGGGCTAACGAATTCACGGGAAGACGCTCTCGCGCGACGACCCTTCGGTCCAAATGTGCTAGACCAAGCAGGAACTGGCGACAGATGCTCAACAAACGAACGACCCCCATCATTGCTCTCCTCGGCGCCGCGGCGTTGGTGATGAGCACGCCGGCTCTCGCTCAGACGGCGGCGTCTTCGGCGGCTTCCTCCGCCGCCAGCGCTCCGGCCGAATCCGGCGCCCCGGCCGACTCCTCGGTTGCTGCCTCCGCCGCTCCGGCCGACCAGTCCGCCGAAGCCGCCAAGGGCCCGCAGAAGCTGACCATCCCGGTCATGTTCGGCAACGCCACCCTGGTGGTGAAGATCGTTATCCTGGGCCTCCTGGCCTGCTCGGTGTTCTCGTGGGTGATGCTGGTCACCAAGCTGTTCGAGTTCGCCGGCCTGAACCGTGAATCGGACAAGTTCCTGGAGTCGTTCCGCACCGCCCGTTCGGTCGCCGACATCAACCGCATCGCCACCTCGGAAGAGTTCGAAGGCAACCCGATGGCCGACATGGCCGCCGCGGCCGCCACCGAAGTCGAACTGTCCCGCCAGGCTGGCCTGTCGGTCACCGGCGAACATCGCGACACCACCCTGACCCGCGCGTCCTCGGCGGTCGTGGCCGTTCAGGCCTCGCTGGCCAAGCGCCTGTCGGGCGGCATGCAGTTCCTGGCCTCGGTCGGTTCGACCGGCCCGTTCGTGGGTCTGTTCGGCACCGTGTTCGGGATCATGAACTCGTTCATCGGCATCGCGAACACCAACACCACCAACCTGGCCGTCGTGGCGCCCGGTATCGCTGAAGCGCTGCTCGCCACCGGCGTCGGCCTCTTCGCCGCTATCCCGGCCGTGGTCATGTACAACTTCTTCCAGACCCGGATCTCCGCCTACGGCACCCGGTCGGAAGGTTTCGTGGCTGAAGTCCTGAACGTCATCTCGCGCCAGCTCGATAAGGGGGCGTAATACCGATGGCCGCCAAACTCGCAGGGGCTGGCGGAGGTAAGTTCAATATCGAGTCGAACCACGAAATTAACGTCACGCCCTTCGTGGACGTTATGCTGGTTCTCCTCATCATCTTCATGGTGGCCGCGCCAATGGCCACCGTGTCGGTGAAAGTCGACCTACCTCCCGCGGTGGCGCCCGTCTCGAAAAGCCCGCCGAAACCCGTTTACATCACGATCCAGGCCGACGGCTCGCTGCACATCTACGACTCGCCCACTGACCTGGACGCGTTGGGCGGCGACCTCCGCCGGCTGATCGGCAAGCGGGACCCGACCAAGGAGCGCATCTATATCCGCGCCGACAAGCTGACCCTCTATGGGGACTTCATGGGTGTGATGGACAAGCTCCAGGACAATGGCTTCTACAGCGTCGCTCTGATCGGCACCGATCAGCGCGGGCACAAGCCAAGTTAGGAGCTCGCGGAACAGCATGGCTGATCAAGAGCATCCCGAACACGCGCACCACTACGACCCGTTGACGGCTGACCGCCGCCCGCGGCGGAACCGGACCGGCTTCTATGTCGGCCTGGGTTTCGCGGCGGTGCTGCACACCATTATCGGCGTCTATATCTACAAGGCGAAGTTCGAGCCGAAGTACCAGGAGTTCTCCGACGAGGCGGTGAAGGTCAACCTTCTGCACCCGCCGCCGCCGCCGCCTCCGCCTCCGCCTCCGCCTCCGCCGCCCAAGAACGCACCGCCGCCGCCGCCGCCGAAGGTCGCTCCGCGTCCTCCGGTGCCGCCGCCGCCGGGCCTGCCGCCGCCGCCGCCGCTAGAGCTGCCGCCGGCGCCTAAGGCCCCGCCGCCGCCGCCGGCGCCTGCGCCGCCCTCGCCGCCCCACCAGGCGGTGATCACGCAGCCGGACTTCGCCCGTCGCCCCGATGAGGACGACATGGCGCGGTACTATCCGGACCGTGCGCAGCGGAACAACGTCGAGGGCTCGACCACGGTGAAGTGCACCGTGACGTCGAAGGGCCAGCTGGTGAACTGCGAAGTGCTCGCGGTGACCCCGGCCGACATGGGCTTCGACTCTGCGTCGATCGCCCTGTCGAAGATCTTCCGGCTGAAGCCGATGACCAAGGACGGTGTCCCGGTCGACGGCGCCAGCTACACCTTCAAGATCACCTGGCGGCTGCCGAAGGAGTAATCGGCAGGCCTGTCAGGGCTCTAATGCAGCGCTCCGGAGCGAAAGTTCCGGGGCGCTTTTTCTTTTGAGGGATGGCTTTGTCAGCCGCTCAGACCCTTGGCCGTCATCCAGGCCTTCAGCCGCGCATTGACGCCGTCAGGATCGTCCTGCTGCACCCAATGCGAGGCATGGGGCAAGCGCTCGAGCGTCAGGTCGCGGACATAGGGACCGTAGCCTTCGGACAGCTCGACCCCGACGAAGGGGTCCTTTTCGCCCCACACCAGCAGGGTCGGGACCTCGATCCGCCGCGCCCGGCCCGGGCCCCATTGCGGCAGGCTGAGGGTGTTGGCGCGATAGTAGTTGACCATGGCGGTCATGGCGCCGGGGATGATCGCGTTCCTGCGATAGTGATCCAGCACCTCGGGTGGGAAGGCGGCCGGATTGGCGGTGGTGTTCGCAAAGGTCCGGCCCACCTGCTGGCCGCCGGCGGCGGTCAGCATGGCCTCGGGCAGCCACGGGATCTGGAACATGCCCACGTACCAGGATTTGGCGCGTTGTCGCCAGCCTGAGCGCATGTGCTCGATATAGACCGCCGGATGGGGCACGTTCATCACCACCAGGCCGTCCAGCGGGCGCAATCGCTCGATGGCGAAGGCCCAGGCGATCAGGGCGCCCCAGTCGTGGCCGATCAACAGCCGCCGCCGCGCGCCCAGGGCGTCGAACATGGCCGCGACGTCCTCGATCAGGCGCTCCATGCGATAGGCCGCCTTGCCCGCCGGCTTGCTGGAACCGCCATAGCCGCGCAGGTCCGGCGCCACCGCACGCCAGCCCAGCGCCGCCAGGGGCTCGAGCTGATGTCGCCAGGAAAAGCGGCATTCGGGAAAGCCGTGCAGCAGGAGGGCGACGTCATCGCCCTCGCCAGCCTCGTCATAGGCGAAGGAAAGGCTATTGGCGGCCAGCTGGCCAGTGCGGATGTCAGGCATAAGGCCAAGATGGCTGGGCGTGATCATGGCCGCAAGCCTCGCTCGGCGCTTGATCCTCGCCGCGGCACAGACTAGAGAGTGGCCCCTCGCGATGCGCCGCCTTAGCTCAGTTGGTTAGAGCGCCAGATTGTGGCTCTGGAGGTCCCCCGTTCGAACCGGGGAGGCGGTACCATCGCAAATCCCCAAATTCAGTTGATCGGTATCGAGGCCGGCCGGCCCTGGCAGGTGGTGGGCACGCTGGGCTGGCGTACGCTCGGCGTCATGCAGCGGGGCAAGGCGTCGATCGCAGCGATCGCGGCGCCAACGTCCGGCGAGCCGTAGCTCGAGGATATCAACCTCGCCTCGACGGCGCCCCTTGGCGTCAGCACCAGCACGCTAGGCTGTCGGCGCTCCAAGGGCAGAGGCGTGGTCATGCTGACGACGGAGAGTAGCGGGTAATCTATCGCCCATCTGCGAGCCGTGACGGCCAGCGTCTCGGGGCTGTCGCGACTGACCACCGCCAAACCATAGCCACGGCTTGCCAGGTCGGCGCGCGAGGCTCGAAAGTTCGCCAGTCGTCGCCGACATTCCGGGCAATGCCTTGCCGAACGGAAGACGATCAGCACCAAGCCGCTCGGCCCGGCGAGGCCCGTGAGGCTGGCGGGACGACCCGCCGTATCCCTGGCCCCGGCGAGCAGATCCGCGGCCTGGGCTGAAGCCGCCAACAGGGTCGAGGCGACGATCGCCAGGGCGTAGACGGTCATTTTCAAGGAGAGCGCCTTTGCGTCGGCCGATCAGATGTCAGTTCGCACAACGGCGGGAAAAGGTTTCATCCCCGCGACCTATCCTTTCCAATCTGCGGCCCGCTTCTCCATCCAGGCCTTGACCCCTTCGGCATAGTTCGGATGGCGGATCATGGTCTCCAAGAGGCGCTCGGCCTCGGTCACGGCCGTGGCGGCGTCTCGGTGCAGGTCGCGATAGATCTGGCGCTTGGTCTCGCGGGCCGAGCCGGGCGCGACCGACGCCGCCAGTTTTCGCGCATAGTCCGTGACGTGGATCATCAACTCATCGGCGGGAAGCACCTTGTTGAGGAAGCCCATCTCCAGGGCCTCCTCGGCGGTGAATATCCGGCTGGACAGCAAGAGGTCGTTGGCATGGGTCAGGCCGATGATGCGCGGCAGCACCCAGGACAGGCCGAACTCGGCGGGGAAGTTGAAGCGGCCATGGGTGGTGGTGAACCTGGTCCCGGCGGCGGCGAACCTCAGGTCGGCGAAGGCCGCCAACACCAGGCCCACCCCCGCCGCCGCGCCGTTGATCGCCGCGATCACCGGCTTTCCGATCCCGAAGTGGTACGCGAAGCTGGCGTCGAAATGCGGGTCGACCCCATAGCCCGGCCGGGCGATGTCCTCCGCCGTGCCGGGGTCATAGCGGCCCTTCTCCGCATGGCCCTCCAGGGCGCCCAGGTCGGCGCCGGCGCAGAAGGCCTGGCCCTCGGGGTCGCCGGTGACCACGATCACCCGCACCGCCGGGTCCTTGTCCGCCTGGTCCAGCAGCCAGCGGTATTCGGTGTGCATGCGCCCGGTCCAGGCGTTGCGCCGCTTGGGCCGGGAAAGGGTGATGGTGGCTATGCCGGCTTCCAGGGCGTAGCGGGTGGTCTTCAGCTCCATAACGGCGTTCCCCTTGTTTTGGCCGTTTTTCACTGGCTGCTGGCGGCCATGCAACCCGCTGCGATTGCCTTGCGCCCCGCAAAACGGGATGGTGCGCGAAAATCTCCGGGGGAGGAGTTATGATCACCAGTGTTTCCGGCGCCAGTGCGCCGGTCGACAAACGTTTTATCGGCCATCCGCTGGGCCTGCTCTTTCTGGTCGTCGGCGAGGGTTTCGAGCGCTTCGCTTACTACGGCACCAGTTCGATCCTGGCCCTTTTCCTGACCAAGCAGCTGTTGTTGCCCGGGCATGTGGAGCACGTGCTCGGCATGGGCGCAGTGCGGTCCATGCTGGGCGCCAGCGGCGTCACCATCGTCGCCTTTGCGACCCTGCTGGTCGGTCGCTACGGCTTTCTCTGCTACGTCACGCCGCTTGTCGGCGGCTGGGTGGCCGACCAGTGGCTTGGCCGGTCCAAGACCATAACCTTGGGCGCCGCCCTCATGGTGCTCGGCTATGCGCTGATGGCGTCGGAGGCTTCCTTCGTCATCGCCTTCGCTCTGATCCTGATCGGCGTGGGTTGCTTCAAGGGCAACATCGCCGCCCAGATCGGCGATCTTTATGCACCCGACGACCTGCGGCGCAGTTCGGGCTTCCAGCTGTTCACGCTCAGCATTCAGGCCGGCTCGATCTTTGCGCCGATCGTCTGCGGCGGCCTCGCCCAGGCCTTCGGCTGGAAATACGGCTTCTTCGCCGCCGGGGCGTCTATGGCCCTGGGTCTGGCGACCCTGGTGATTGGCCAGCCGTGGCTGCCGAAGGCCGCCAAGAGCCGCGCCAATGACGGCGAAGCGCGCGTGCCGTTGACCAAGCGGGACTTCGTGCTGATCGCCATCCTGATCGCCATGGTTCCGGCGCTGTCGCTGTCCTCGCTCGGCAACCAGCAGATCTTCAACACCTATCTGATCTGGGGTGATCAGCACTACAACCTGCTGGTGGGGGGCAAGGCCATGCCGGCCTCGTGGCTGGTGTCGCTGGACGCGATCGTCTCGGTGGGATGCCTGATTTCGGTGCTGGCGTTCTGGCAAATGTGGTCGCGATTCTGGCGCGAGCCGCAGGACCTGGCCAAGATGATCATCGGCTGCCTGATCTCGGCCACCGCGCCGCTGTTGCTGGCCCTGGCCAGCATGCAGGAAGCCGCCACCGGTCAGAAGATCGGCCTCGGCTGGGGGCTCGCCTTCCACATCGTCAACGACATCGGCTTCGTGAATGTCTACGGCGTCGGCATGGCCCTGTTCTCGCGCGTGGCGCCGAAGTCGCTGAGCGGGGTGATGATCGCCGTCTACTACTTCTATCTGGCGTTCGGAAACGAGCTGGCCGGCCGCCTGGGCGGCCTGCTCGAAAGCATGGGGCCGATCAAGTTCTGGCTGCTGCACGCCGGCCTCTGCGCCGCAGGCGCCGTCATGCTGCTGCTGTTCGGCCTTGTGTTCGGCCGCTTCCTGAAGGCCGAGCACGAGCCGGATCTGGTCGCAGAGCCAGCGGCGGCCTGAGCCGCCGTCAGGCCACCCCGGCCTCGATCGCCAGGCGGACGAGGTCGGCGGTGCGGGCGACGCCGAGCTTGGACTTGATCTGGCTGCAGAGGTTGGCGGCGGTCTTGTAGGCAACGCCCAGTTCGGCGGCGATCTCGGACAGGCTCTTGCCGCCGGCCAGAAGCCGCATGATTTCGATCTCGCGCGGGGTCAGCTGGTCCACCGACTGGTCGTTCCCGCCGCGCCAGGCCAGGGCCTGGGCGATCTCGGCCTCGACATAGCGCCCGCCGCCCAGCACCCGCCGCACGGCGGTCAAGAGCTCCTCCGGCGCGGCGTTCTTGCTGACATAACCGCTGGCCCCGGCCTCGAGCGCCCGCGCGGCATAGAGCGGCTCGGCGTGCATGCTCAGGATCAGCACGCGCGTGCGCGCCACAGCCAGGATCCGGCGCATCAGCTCGACCCCGCCCAGGCCCGGCAGGTTCAGGTCGAGGATTACGAGGTCGATCGCCCGCCCGGCGATCATGGCCAGGGCCTCGCCGCCATCCTGGGCCTCGAACACCTTGTCGCTGGACGAGGCTTCCAGAAGCCGGCGCAGGCCGGCGCGGACGATGGCGTGGTCATCGACGAGCAGGATATTCATGCGGGCGCTGGGTCCTTGATCCGGTCGGGCAGGGGAGTCTGGGCGAGGATAGTCCAGCCGCGGGGCGAGCCGCGGGTGATGCTGAGCGAGCCGCCGACGGCCTCCAGCCGCTCGCGCATGCCGACCAGGCCGAAGCGCGGGCGCCCGTCGTCCTGGGGACCGGCGAATCCGTCGTCGGCGATACGAACCGAAAGCAAATGGCCAGCCTCGAGGCGCAGCTCTACCTCGATGCGGCGCGGCTTGCCGTGGCGGATGGCGTTGCTGAGCCCCTCCTGGACCACGCGATAGGCCACCTCCTGGATCGCTTCGGGCAGGTCGTGCTCTTCGACTAAGACGGCCACTCGGAAATCCAGGTCTGGCTGGCGACTCTTCCAGAACTCGACCAGGTCCTCGATTGCGGCGGCGAAGCCCAGCTCCGTCAGGCGCGCGGGGCGGAGGCGGGCCAGGATATCGCGCACCTGGCGCTGCATCCGCGCTACGGAGGCCTGGATCGACTTGGCGTGCTTCAAGGCCTCGTCGGTCTTTCCAGCGGCCAGGGCCTGGCCGATCATGCTGGCGTCGATATTGGCGGCGAACAGGTGCGGGCCGAACTCGTCGTGCAGGTCGCGGGCGAGGTCGGCGCGCTCCTCGTCCTGCAGCTTCAGCACCTGTTCTTCGAGGACCCGCGTGCGCCGGCGCATCTCGGCGAGGTCGCCGGTCATGCGGTTGAAGCTGCGGCCCAGGCGGACCAGCTCCTTCGGGCCTTTAAGCTCCACGCGCGCGCCATAGTCGCCGCCGCCGACGCGGGCCAGGGCCGCGCCCATCGCGCCCAGGGGCCTCAGCGCCCGACCGATCAGGAGGTGCACCAGGACCACGCCCGCCAGTCCGACTGCGGCGGTCACGGTCAGGGCGCCGACGAACTGGCGCCAGCTGTCGGCGACGTCGTTGTCGGGCGCGGCGCGCAGGACGATGCTGGTGGATCCGGACGGTGCATTCACGACGACGTCGTCCAGCTGGGGGTCGAGCAGGGCGCGGTAGGCGGCCGGTGCGCCCAGAACCCGGCGATAGGGGACAGAAGCGATCGGCTGGCGGTCCGGCTCGCGCAGGATGGCGATCACATGGCGATTGCCGTTGAAGGTGGCCACCAGCTGGTTCAGGTCCCGCTCGGGGTGGTCGGAGCGGGGCAGGTCCTCGAAGGCGCTGCGCACCGTCTGGCGTCCGCCCATCAGCGCCGCCTGCAGTTCTTCACGCAGCACGCGGCGCGCGTCCCAGGTGGCCAGGGCCGAGCCTACGGCCGCGCCCAGGATCAGCACCAGGGCGATGGCCATCAGCACCCTCAGGCGCAGGGACATGGCAGGCTCGCGGGAAGGCTGGTGCAGAGTCGCGTCATCTTGTCGTCCAGCTTTCTAGCAGGAAGCGCGGGATCGGGAAAAATTCCCGATCGGATCGGGAACTGGGCCTATCGCCGCCTCCCGCCGGCCCCACTAAAGCACATGCGAACGTTGTTCAGTTTGAGGGTTTGCGTTTGCTGGTCCGTGATTTGAAGGCCGCGCTGCTGGCCGGCGCGATGGGCGCGGCTTTGGCGGCGCCCTTGGCCGCCTATGCCCAGGAGGCCGCCGCGCCCCGGCAGGCGGACAGCCCAGTCACCGACATCGTCGTCACCGCCGCCCGGCGGCTGTCCGAAGCCCGCGCCAGCATCCAGCCCCAGGTCGGCGCCTCGACCTACACCATCGACTCCAAGGCCATCCAGGCCCTGCCGGGCGGCGACAACGTCTCGATGAACCAGGTGGTGCTGCAGGCCCCCGGCGTGGCTCAGGACTCCTATGGTCAGCTGCATATCCGCGGCGAACACAACGGCCTGCAGTTCCGCCTGAACGGGGTGATCCTGCCCGAGGGCCTCAGCGTGTTCAGCCAGGCGCTCAGCCCGCGCCTGGCCGACAAGATCCAGCTGATCACGGGCGCCCTGCCGGCCGAATATGGCCTGCGCACCGCCGGCATCGTCGACATCACCACCAAGTCGATGTTCGACAACAGCGGGCAGGCCAGCGTCTATGGCGGTAGCCACGATCAGGTCCAGCCCAGCGTGGACTACGGCGGCTCCAGCGGCTCGCTGAACTATTTCGTCTCGCTGGGATATTTGCACAACGACCTGGGCGTCGAGTCGCCGGACGGCCGCTCGAACCCACTGCACGACCGCACCGACCAGTTCCAGGGCTTCGGCTATCTGGAGGACACGATTGATCCGGAAACTCGGGTCTCCCTGATCGCCGGCTCCTCGATCCAGCGCTTCCAGATCCCGGATGTCGCCGGCGAGACGAGCACCTTCACCCTGCCGAGCGGGCAGGCGATCAATGTCGATGGCCAGACCGCCTATCCCAGCGACCGGCTGAACGAGAACCAGCGCGAGGTCACCCACTATCTGATCGGCAGCTACCTGCACACGACCGACCGCTTCACCGGCCAGCTGTCGCTGTTCGCGCGCTATTCGACCCTCAGCTTCGCGCCGGATGTCCTGGGGGACCTGATCTATAACGGCATCGCCCAGACCGCCGCCAAGTCGGACACCGCCGGCGGCCTGCAGGCCGAGGGGGTCTATCACCTGACCGAGGCCCACACCTTGCGCGGCGGGGTGATCGTCGAGATTGACCGTTCCACCAGCCAGACCAGCTCGCAGGTGATCCCTCTGGCCGAGGACGGCGGCCAGGCGAGCCAGACGCCCGAGACCATCATCGACAATGGCGCCAAGACCTCAGGGACTTACAGCGTCTACCTGCAAGACGAGTGGAAGCTGCTGCAGGACCTGACCCTGAATTACGGCCTGCGTTTCGACCAGTTCGACGGCTATCGCGACGAGAACCAGGTCAGCCCCCGCGCCAACCTGGTCTGGCTGCCGCTGGAGCACACCACCGTCCACATCGGCTACGCGCGCTACTTCACCCCGCCGCCGTTCGAGCTGGTGGCGGCCGAGACCATCGGCAAGTTCGCCGGCACGACCGGCCAGGCGGGCGCGGGCCTCGACACCACTCCCTATGCCGAGCGCGCCGACTACTACGATGTCGGGGTCGAGCAGACCGTGATCCGCGGCCTGACCGTCGGGCTGGACACCTATTACAAGCGCTCGCGCCACCTGATCGACGAGGGCCAGTTCGGTGCGCCGATCATCCTGACTCCGTTCAACTATGATCGCGGCGTCCAGTACGGCGTCGAGTTTTCCAGCGCCTATCAGCACGGGCCGCTGTCGGCCTATTTCAACCTGGCCTATGGCCACGCCCAGGGCCGCGACATCGTCTCCAGCCAGTTCAATTTCGCGCCGGACGAGCTGGCCTATATCAAGACCCACTACATCTATCTGGACCACGACCAGAAGTTCACCGGCTCGGCCGGGGTCTCCTATCTGTGGCGCGGCACGCGGATGAGCGCGGACCTGATCTATGGCAGCGGCTTGCGCGCTGAGGGGGCAGCGCCCAACGGGCGGGAGCTTTCGCCCTATACGACGGTCAATCTCGGCCTCTCGCACCGCTTCAAGGACGCGCCCCTGGGGCCGGTGGAGCTGCGGCTCGATGTGGTGAACCTGTTCGACAAGAAGTACGAGATCCGCGACGGCACCGGCGTCGGGGTCGGCGCGCCGCAGTTCGGCGCCCGGCGCGGGATCTTCGGCGGGATCACCAAGGAGTTCTAGGCGCCGCCGTCCATGTCCGAAAACCGCGAGACATGGCGCCCTCCAGCGGCGATCATGCGCGCATGGACCTCGACCACGACGCCTGCTACCGCGCTTTCCAGACCCGCGACGCCCGGTTCGACGGGCGCCTGTTCAGCGGGGTGAAGACCACCGGCATCTACTGCCGCCCGATCTGCCCTGCGCGCACGCCGAAGCCGGAAAACATGGTCTTCTTCGCCAGCGCCGCGGCGGCTCAGGCGGCGGGGTTCCGCCCCTGCCTGCGCTGCCGACCGGAGACCTCGCCGGACCTGGGGGCCTGGCGCGGGGCGGCCAACACCGTCTCGCGCGCCCTGGCCCTGATCGAGACCGGAGCGCTGGACGCCGGCGACGTCGAGGCCCTGGCGGAGCGGCTGGGGGTAGGGGAGCGGCAGCTGAGGCGGCTGTTCCGCCAGCATCTCGGCGCCTCGCCGATCGCTGTGGCCCAGACCCGGCGTGTGCTGCTGGCCAAGCAGCTGATCCACGAGACCCGGCTGCCGATGGCCGAGGTGGCCATGGCCGCCGGCTTCGGCAGCATCCGCCGCTTCAACGAGACCTTCCAGGTGCTGTTCGGCCGCCCGCCGGGCGCGCTGCGCCGCGGCGCCCAGCCGGAGGTCTCGGCCCAGGGCGACGACGCCCTCTTCATCCGATTGCCCTACCGGCCGCCCTATGACTGGGACTCGATCGTCGGCTTTCTGGCGCACCGCGCCATTCCGGGCGTGGAGGTGGTTTCGCCGCGAAGCTATGCCCGCACCATCGCCATCGGCGGCGACCAGGGCCTTTTGGTCGTGCGGCCGCTGGAGGGCGACCGGCTGGGCGTCGAGATCCGCTTTCCCAAGCTCTCGGCCCTGCCGGCGATCATCGCGCGGGTAAGGCGGGTGTTCGACCTGGCGGCGGACCCGCTGACCATCGGCGCCCAGCTCAGCCGCGACCCGGCCTTGGCGCCGTTAGTGGCGGCGCGGCCTGGCCTGCGCACGCCCGGCGCCTGGGACGGGTTCGAGCTCTCCATGCGCGCCATCCTGGGCCAGCAGATTACCGTCACCGCCGCTACGGTGCTGGCCGGCAAGCTGGTGGCCGCTTATGGCGACCCGCTACCGGACGCCCTGCAGGGGCGTGTGGAGGGCCTGACCCATACCTTCCCTCGGGCCGCCGCTATAGCCGACCAGGATCTGGGCCTGGTGCTCGGCATGCCGCGCGCGCGCGCCAAGGCGCTGTCGTCCATGGCCGCCGCGGTGGTGGCCGATCCTCTGATCTTCGGCGCCCGCGCCAACCTGGATGAGGCTGTCGCCCGGCTGAAGGCTCTGCCGGGTATCGGCGAATGGACCGCCCAGTACATCGCCATGCGCGAGATGCGCGAGCCCGACGCCTTTCCGCATGGCGACATCGGCCTGATGCGCGCTCTCGCCGACGAACAGGGCGTACGGCCGACGCCCGCCGAACTCCTGGCCCGCGCCGAGGCCTGGCGGCCGTGGCGCGCCTATGCCGCCCTGCATCTCTGGGCCTCCGATCCCCTGCCAACGCCAAAGACGAAGCCCGATGCCCGCCAAGCCGCCTGAGCGCCTGTTCCTCGATCGTCATCCGACCCCGATCGGCGTCGCCCTCCTGGTCACCGACGAAGCCGGGGTGCTGCGCGCCTTCGATTTCGAGGACTACGAGCCGCGCATGCGCCGGCTGATGCGGCTGCACTATGGCGCGACGCCCCTGGCGGCAGGCCCGGCGCCGGCGGCGATGAAAGCCAGCATCGACCGATACTTCTCAGGCGATCTGAAGGCTTTGGACGAAATCAAATGGGCCACCGCGGGCACCGAGTTCCAGCGCAGCGTCTGGCGCGCCCTGACCAGCATCGGCGCGGGCGAGACCCTCAGCTATCGCGGCCTTGCCGAGCGGGTGGGGCGGCCCAAGGCGGTGCGCGCGGTGGGCTTGGCCAACGGCTCCAACCCCGTGGCCCTGGTTGTGCCCTGCCACCGGGTGATCGGCGCCGACGGCTCCTTGACCGGCTACGGCGGCGGGCTGCATCGCAAGCAATGGCTGCTGGAGCATGAACTGGCGGTTCAAATCGAACGGCCTTGACCCTAGATAGGGCTCATAGCTCAAGGATCCCCGCCATGCCCTTCACCATCGAACCCGTCGGTGTCGTACGCGGCGGGCGGGACCAGCCGATCGATGACGACTGGGGCAAGAGCCGAGCAAGGCTGGTGCTGGACGAGAGGTTCCCGCCGGAAGCCCTTGCAGGTCTTGGGGATTTTTCGCACGCCGAGGTGATCTACCTCTTCGACCGCGTCCCCGACGAAAAGATCGAGACCGGCGCGCGCCGCCCGCGTGGGCGCGAGGACTGGCCGCTGGTCGGCATCTTCGCCCAGCGCGGCAAGAACCGGCCGAACCGGCTTGGCGTCACCGTCTGCCGCATCGTCGCCGTGACCGGCCGCGAGGTGGAGGTCGAGGGGCTGGACGCCATCGACGGCACCCCGATCATCGACATCAAGCCGGTGCTGTCCGGCTTCCTGCCCCGGGGCGAGGTGCGCGAGCCCGACTGGGCCAGGGCGATCATGCAGGCCTATTGGTAGGGCCTTGACCTCCGGGGGGCGATTGGGGTGCTTAGGGCCATGTCCGGCCTTTCCAACGCCCGGGTGATCGTCGCGGGCGCGGGCGCGTTCGGATCGGCCATCGCCCTTCGCCTTGTCCAGTCCGGCGCGCGTATGACCCTGGTCGACCCCGACCTGGGCCTCGGCCGCAGCGCCTCGGCGGTCGCCGCGGGCATGCTGGCGCCGGCCCTCGAGAGCGTGCTGGATCCCGAGACCAACGTGCCGTTCGCCATGCTGCGCGCCGCGCGCGAGCTCTGGCCGGCGTTCGAGGCGCGCATCGGGCGAGACATCGGCCTGTCGCGGGCGGGCGCCGCCTTTGTCGACCTGCCGGGGCTTGAGCCCAGGGTCGAGGCCTTGCGCTCCAAGCTGAAGGCCCTAGGCGCCGAGATCGCGCCGCCGCCGGCCAGCCTTGATGGCCTGAACGCCGTGTTCACCCCCGAGGACTGGCGGCTCAGCCCCGCCGAGGCCTTGCCAGCCCTGCTGGGCGCCTTCCGCGCGGCCGGCGGGACCGCGGTGCGCGGGGCTCTGGCTGCGGTCGAGCCCGGCGCCGCGGTGCTGGCGGACGGGGGCCGCCTTGTCGCCGACCGGGTGCTGCTGGCGACCGGCGCGGCGGGCCTGGGCCTTGCTCCCGAGCTTTCCCGGCTGGCGCCGATCAAGGGCCAGATCGTCAGCTATCCCGACTTCACGCCGCCCGCCGGTGCGCCGACCCTGCGGTGCCAGGGCGGCTATGCAGCAGGCGGCGAGGATGGCCTCTTCGTCGGCGCGACCATGGAGGCGGGCCAAAACGACCTGATGGCCGACCCGGCGACCGTCGAGCGCCTGCACGCCCTGGCCGGGCGGCTCTATCCGGCGGTCAGGGACCTGGAGCCGATCCCGGCGGTCGGCGTGCGCGCGACTTCGCCGGACGGGCGGCCCATGGTCGGACCCTCGGCGGCGCCGGGCGTATTGCTTGCTGTGGGCGCGCGCCGCAACGGCTGGCTGCTCGCCCCGCTTGTCGCCGAAATCACCGCGGCGTATCTGGCGGACACCGATCTGGGGCCCTGGGCCGAAATCCTGGCGCCGGCGCGTTTCGCCGACGCCTGATCCGTAAAGACAACAAGAAGGGGAAGGCCATGTCCGGCTTCTGGCTGACCGAGGAACAGGAAGCGATCCGCGAAGGCGTGCAGAAGGTCTGCGCCAAGTATGGCGACGACTATTGGCTGAAGACCGACGAGACCGGCCGCTATCCTGAGGACTTCGTCGCCGACATGGCCGAGGGCGGCTGGCTGGGCGTGGCCATGCCAGAGAGCGTCGGCGGGGCGGGGCTGGGCCTGACCGAGGCGGCGGTGATGATGCAGACCGTGGCCCAGTCGGGCGCGGCCTTCTCCGGCGCCTCCTCGATCCACCTGAACATCTTCGGTCCTATGCCGCTGGTGAAGTTCGGCTCGGACGCTCAGCGCCAGCATGCCCTGCCGCGGATCATCTCCGGTGAGGACAAGATGTGCTTCGCCGTCACCGAGCCCAATTCGGGCCTGGACACCTCCAGCCTGGAGACCAAGGCCGAGCGCACCAACGATGGCTACCGCATCAACGGGCGGAAGATCTGGACCACCGGCGCCCAGCGGGCCAACAAGATCCTGATCATCGCCCGCACCACGCCCAAGGACCAGGTGAAGAAGCCGACCGAGGGCCTGTCGCTGTTCTATACCGACCTCGACCGCAAGCACATCGAGGCCAACCCGATCCCGAAGATGGGCCGCAAGGCGGTGGAGTGTAACACCCTCTTCATCGACAATCTGGAGGTCCCGGCCGAGGATCTGGTCGGCGAGGAGGGCAAGGGCTTTTCCTACCTGCTGCACGGGCTGAACCCCGAGCGGGTGCTGTTTGCGGTCGAGGCCGTGGGCATCGGCCGCGCGGCCCTGGCCAAGGCCGCCAACTACGCCAACGAGCGGGTGGTGTTCGGCCGGCCGATCGGCAAGAACCAGGGCATCCAGCATCCCCTGGCCAAGTCCTGGGCCGAGCTGGAAGCCGCCAACCTGATGGCCTTCAAGGCCGCGGCCCTCTACGACGCCGGCAAGGACTGCGGCGCCGAGGCCAACGCCTCGAAATACCTGGGCGCCGAGGCCGGGTTCCGCGCCTGCGAGAATGCGGTCCTGGCCCACGGCGGCATGGGCTACGCCAAGGAATATTTCGTCGAGCGCTATTTCCGCGAGGCCATGATCGCCCGCATCGCCCCGGTCAGCCGCGAGATGATCCTGAACTTCATCGCCGAGCGCGTGCTGCACCTGCCGAAGAGCTATTGAGCGCCATACTTGGCCATGATCGCCTTCAGCGTATCGTGCGGCAGGGCGTAGGCGCGGTGACCATGATAGCCGGTCATGGTCTGCGCCGAGACGAGCGCGTTGCTGATCGCCTCCTCGCTGGCGTCGACGGCGGCCTCGAACAGGGGGTCGATGTCGCCGTTGGGTAGCTGAGGCGTGGTGGGCGACGCGCCATGCTCGGTGTCGTTGGCGCCCGGCGCGGTCGAGAAGGCCAGCATCAGGTCGCCCGAGCTGTTGCCGGAATAGGACCCGAGGCGAGCCAGCCCCATCGCCGCCCGCTTGGCGAGCCGATCGAGCTGCAGGGAAGAGAGCGGGGCGTCCGTCGCCACCACCATGATGATCGAGCCCTGGTCCCGCTTCCAGCGGCCGCCGGTCCCGTCGGGGCCGCAGGGTGGCAGTTCGGTATCAAGCGGCGGCGTGATCGCCGTACAGGGCAGCCAGCGATCCGCAAGTTCGCGTCCCACCGGGGCGCCGCCGAGGCGCAGGACACGCCGCGCCCCGGTGTTGCACTGGACCAGCACCCCCAGCGCATAGGTCTTGCCCGCGACGGAGACGATCCGCGACGCCGTACCGATGCCGCCTTTGAAGCCGAAGCAGATCATGCCGGTCCCGCCGCCGACGCCGCCTTCCTCGACCGGCCCGCCTCTGGCCGCCTCGAGCGCGGCCTGAGCGGTTTCGGCGGTGACGTGGAAGCCCTCGATGTCATTCAAGGTGGAGTCCGACGTCTCCCCGACCACTGGCCAGATGGCCGATCCGAACCGGCGCGAGGTCCACTGCTGGATGCCGGCATAGACCTGGCCGATGGCGTTGGTGTTGGTGATGCCGATCGGGCCATGGATGACGCCGTAGTCCTGCAGGTAGGCCTGGCCGGTGACCTCGCCATTGCCGTTGAGATCGAACAGGCCGGCGGTGACCGCCGCGTCGCTGTCCTTGCCGCGCGGCAGGACTACCGTGACCCCGGTGCGCACGACCGGTCCGTTCGCCTTGTCGGCGGCGCCCGATATCAGCGTCGCCTGGCCGACCAGCACGCCCGGAACATCGGTGATCGCGTCGAGCGGGCCTGGCCGGCCGTTGAAGGGCAGGCCGAGGTCGCGCGCCGCGGTCGAGGCCTGGGCCTGGGCGGCGAGCATCGCCGCGCAGAGGCCCGCCAGGCAGGATCGCAGGATTGGGGGCATCGGAAGGTCTCGCTCGGCGTAGCGCGTCGCTCGCCTGCCGGACCAGACCCGAGTCTCGCCGCCAAGTCGAGATGATCGGCCTTCAGCGCAGCTTCGGAGTTGTGCGGCGTTCGGCCCGTCGTCCAAGGGCGCGCCTGTCGCCGTGGCCATGTCAACGCACATTGACAATGCAAGTCAACGCGTATTGACTTTTATGCGCAGGTCAAGCGCCCGTACGGTCGCGTGGCCTGAACAAGAAGCCGATCCGACCGCTCGAGCGGACACAGGGAGTTCCTTCATGAACGTCGCCGTAAAGCCCGAAGCCGCCTCCGACGCCGAGGCCTACGTGCTGCCGCTGGCCGAACTCAACCCGGCGCGGACCGACCGCTTCCAGGCCGACACCATCTGGCCGGTGTTCGAGCGCCTTCGCCGCGAGGATCCGGTGCACTTCACCGCTGACAGCGAGTTCGGCCCCTATTGGTCGATCACCCGCTGGGACGACATCATGGCGGTGGACACCGACCACGAGGGCTTCTCCTCGGCCGAGGGCATCGGCCTCTTCAATCTGAAACTGGCCGAGGAGCAGGACAAGGCGCTACGCGCCATGGGGCAGGAGCCCCGCAAGCGCGGATCGGCCGGCTTCATCACCATGGACGAGCCGGAGCATAGCGTGCACCGCAAGGCGGTCAGCCCGACCGTGGCGCCCGCCAACCTGGCGACCATGGCCCCGATCGTGCGCGAACGGGCCGGCGCCATCCTCGACTCCCTGCCGATCGGCACGCCCTTCGACTGGGTCGACCTGGTCTCGAAGGAATTGACGGCCATGACCCTGGCCACCCTGTTCGACTTCCCGTTCGAGCAGCGGCGCAAACTGCCCTGGTGGTCCGACATGTTCATGAACCAGCCGGGTCACGGGCCGGTGGAGAGCTGGCAGCAGAAGGCCGAGGCGGTGATGGAGTGCTTCGGCGCCTTCGAAGGGCTCTGGAACCAGCGCGTTCAGGGCGGCACCCCGGGCAACGACCTGATCTCGATGCTGGTGCATCACCCCGAGACCCGCGAGATGTCGCGCGAGCAGTATCACGGCACGGTTGTGCTGCTGATCGTCGGCGGCAACGACACCACCCGCAACACCATCTCCGGCAGCGTCCACTGGCTGAACAAGAACCCCGGCGAGTACGACAAGCTGAGGGCTAATCCCGCCCTGGTCGGCTCCATGGTCTCGGAGACGATCCGCTACCAGACACCCCTGGCGCACATGACCCGGGTGGCGACGCGCGACATCGAGGTCGGCGGCAAGACCATCAAGAAGGGCGACCGGGTGGTGATGTGGTACATCTCCGGCAATCGCGACGAGGCGGTGATCGAGGAGCCCGACGCTTACGTCATCGATCGCGAGCGGCCGCGCCACCACATGTCGTTCGGCTTCGGCGTGCATCGCTGCGTCGGCAACCGGGTGGCCGAGATGCAGCTGACCATCATCTGGGAAGAGATCCTGAAGCGCTTCCCCCGGATCGAGCTGGTCGGCGAGCCGGTGCGCACCTATTCCTCGTTCGTGCATGGCTATGAGAGCATGCAGGTGGTGATCCCGGCGCGGGCCTGACGTGGGTCTGCGACCCGGATAAGGCGCGCGTGATGAGTGAAGCATTGGTCCTGACGCGCGAGAGCGCTCCCCCCCGCCGCCGCGACGCCCAGGCGACGCGCGCGGCGATTCTGGAGGCGGCCAAGGCGCAGTTTGCGCGCCAGGGCTATGACCTGGCTTCGCTGCGCGAGATCGCCGCTGACGCGGGGGCCGATGTCGCCCTGATCAAGCGCTATTTCGGCGGCAAGGAGGGGCTGTTCGCCGAGGCTCTGAAGGCCTCGCTGCATCCTGATCGGATCCGGAACTGGGAGCGGTCGAGTTTCGCCGCCGAGATGGCGGAGATGATGGCCGGCGATCCCCATGTCCATGAAGATCGCACCCACGCCTTTCAGTTCCTGCTGCGCGCCGCGACCTCGCCGACCACGGCGCCGCTGCTGAACCTTGCGGTCCAGGAGCGCTTTCTGGCGCCGATCGGCGAGTGGCTTGGCGGCGAGGATGCGCCGGCCCGGGCGCGGGTGCTGGCGGCGGCCTTCATCGGCTTCCTGGTCGAGCGCCTGATCCGCGACCAACCCCTCGTCGGCCGCGAGCGCGACGTCTTTATCGCCCGGACGAGGGGCGTGTTCGAGGCGCTGCTTGCGGATGAGCCGGCGGTTTAGGCCGTCCCAACGATCGCCGAGGTCATCGACAGCGAGCCCACCACCATCTCGTTGAACACCGTGGCCGGCTCGTCCTCGTGCTGCGTCGCGATGACATAGAGCAGGGGCAGGAAATGGTCCGGCTCCGGCGCCGCCAGCGCCGCCTCGGGGCCGAGCGCCAGGTAGTCGGTCAGGGCGGCGTGGTCCCGGGCGGTGATCCGCCGGGCGACCTCCGCATCGAATTTGACGGCCCAGGGCAGGGGCTGAAGGTTCCGCGGATCGAACAGGCGCAGGTTGTGCACGATGTTGCCGCTGCCGAGGACCAGGATCCCCTCATCGCGCAGGGGCGCCAGGGCGCGGCCGATCTCGTAGTGCTCGTCGGGGCTGCGGCGCAGATCCAGGCTGAGCTGCAGCACCGGGACATTGGCCTCGGGATAGAGGAATTTCAGGACGCTCCAGGCGCCATGGTCCAAACCCCAGCCGTCGAGGTCGGCGCGGGCGCGGAACGGCGCGAGGCGCGCCTCCAGATCCTTGGCCAGGGCCGGATCGCCGGGGGCCGGATAGGCCATCTCGTACAACGCCTGAGGAAAGCCGTAGAAGTCGTGGATCGTGCGGGGTTTTTCCGCTGCCGTGATCAGGACGCCCTTGGTCTCCCAGTGGGCCGAGACGCACAGGATCGCCTTGGGTCGCGGCAGGCGCCGTCCGAGCTCGACCCACGACCGGGTCAGGGGATTGTCCTGAAGCGCGTTCATCGGCGAGCCGTGGCCGATGAACAGGGCGGGCATGCGGGCGGGCTGGGTCATGGCGACTATGTAGGAGCCCGCCCGTGCTACGCCAATCAGCTCCGCTCGATCCGTGCGGAATAGCAGCCACGCTTGGCGTTGTGCGCATGCAGATAGGCGATCTCCGGCCGTTCCAGCCAGGCCTGGATCAGGGGCTCGGCCTCGGCGCCCTGCAGCACCTCGGCATCGACCATCATGCCGGCCTGACCGAAGGCGCGGATGGACAAAAGCCGTCCCTGGAACACCGGCGGCAGGCGGTCCTCGAACCGCGCGGTCTCCAGGGCCGCCTCGCGTACGAAGATGGCATGGTTGGAGCGATAGGGCGTGGGTTCGGCGTGGTGTTCGTAGTTGAGCAGCAAGACGCTCTCGCCAGGCTCTGCGTCCTCGAGCGTGATCCGGCAAGGCGAGCCCGGCTTGGCGGCGACCGTGTAGCGGATCGCGCCGTGATCGGCGAGTTCGGCCTCGGACAGGCCGAACAGGGGCTGGAAGGCGGCGACGGGAAGGCCGGTGACGACGTAGGACATGGGAAGGAACTCCTGGACTTGATGGCCAGAGGTATGCCGCCACGCCGCCGCCCGGGCGTTCCGCTTCTTGCGCGGCAATCGGCCCGTGATGCACAGGCTGGCCTTGGCGCCGCCGGTTCGGCTATGCTCCGGGCGCGAACGCTGCAAGGAGACCCGAGATGGAACGCGCGACGAACACCTGCTTCGCCCCGCCCTGTTCCTTCGCCTCGGTCTCCTATGATCCCCTTCATCACCCTCGACGGCCTGTCCTGGCGCGCCCCTGACGGGCGCACCCTCTTCGAAAACCTGACCCTTTCCTTCGGCGGCGAGCGCACCGGCGTCGTCGGCCGCAATGGTTGCGGCAAGACCACCTTGCTCAAGCTGATGCTGGGCGAGCTGGAGCCTGCCGCCGGCGTGGTCACCCGGCGAGGGCGCATCGGCCTTCTACGTCAGGCCCAGGCCGCGCCCGAGGGCGCTGTGCTGGAAGACCTTCTGGGCGTCGCCGAGGGGCTGGAGCGACTGGACCGCATCGAAAGCGGGGAGGGGAGCGGTGAGGACTTCGACCTCGCCGACTGGGACTTGGCGGCGCGGATCGAGGCGGCGCTGGCCGAGGTGGGGCTCGAGGGCCTCTCACTCGACCGGCCGGCAGCCAGCCTCAGCGGCGGCCAGCGCACCCGGACGGAGATCGCCCGGCTCCTGATCGCGCGGCCGGATCTGATCCTCTTGGACGAGCCGACCAACAACCTGGATGGAGGGGGCCGCGCCCTCGTCGCCGAGGCGCTCGCGGCTTGGCCGGGCGGGGCGGTAGTGGTCAGCCATGACCGGACCCTGCTGAAGGGGATGGACCGGATCGTCGAGTTGAGCGGCCTGGGCGCCCGCGTCTACGGCGGCGGCTGGGACCTCTACGCCGAGCGCAAGGAAGCGGAAGAGGGCGCCGCCGTGCTGGCCCTGGACTCGGCCGAACGCGAGGCGCGCCGGGTGGACCGCGCGCTGCAGCAGACGCGCGAACGCAAGGCGCGCAGCGACGCCGCCGGCCGCCGCGCCCGGGCGCGCGGCGACGCGCCCAAGATGCTGCTGGACGCCCGGGCCGACCGCGCCGAGGCGACGGGGGCCCGCCAAAGCCGCCTGGCCGAGCGCCTGCGCGACCAGGCCCAGGCCGATCTTTCGGCCGCCCAGGCGCGAGTGGAGCGGATCAGGCGGCTGGATTTCGAATTGCCGCCGAGCGGCCTCGCCGAAGGCAAGCTGGTGCTGGCCTTCGAGCAGGTTTCCTTCGCCTGGCCGGGCGGGCCCAGGATCCTGGACCAGCTCAGCTTCCGCCTGACCGGCCCGCAACGGCTGGCGGTGGCCGGCGGCAACGGTCGCGGCAAGACCACCTTGATCCGCCTGGCCGAGGGCCAGGTCGAGCCCGACGCCGGCCGTATCGTCCGTGGCGTTCCGGCCGTGGTGCTGGACCAGCAGGCGGCGCTGCTCCAGGGCGATCTCAGCCTGATCGACAACTTCCGCCGCCTCAATCCCGGCCTTGGCGACAACGCCGCCCACGCCGCGCTTGCACGGTTCCTGTTCCGCAACGCCGCAGCGCTCAAGCTGGCCCGCGACCTCTCTGGCGGCGAACGGTTGCGGGCGGCCCTGGCCTGCGTGCTGATGGCCGAGCGCCCGCCGCAACTGATCATCCTGGACGAGCCGACCAACCACCTGGACCTGGACTCGATCGCGGCGGTGGAGGCGGCGCTCGCCGCCTATGACGGCGCCCTGATCGTGGTCAGCCACGACGAGGCCTTTCTGGATGCGCTGGGTGTAAAGCAACGCTTGCCGCTGGATTCGCCTCTCAAGCCCGCTGGTTAAGCGTGATCGATGCGCTCGCCGCGCCGGTGTTGCGCACGCCGCGGGGGCCGTAGCCGGCGTTGGCGCCGCGCTGGCGGGCGACTTCGTTGGCGATGGCGTGAACCAGGCCCTCGGTCACGGTCTTGGCGGCGTGCAGGGCGCGGCCGTGGCGGGCGACCACGGCGTCGAAGGCCTCGGTGGCCTGGCGCAGGCGGCGGCGCTGGTCAGCGGTGGCGCGCTCGATCTCGCCGGGGGCGTTGCGCAGGCGCTGGGCCTCGTGGCGGTAGGCGTTGGCCAGGCGGGTGGTCTCGTCCATGCTGGCGGCGGCGTCCTGCGGCCGGCGTTCCTCGAAGGCTGCGGCCTGCAGCGCCAGCAATTCGGTCAGGCGCTGGGTCAGGCGGATCATCGGCTCGATGCGGTCGGGCTGTCCGGGGGCTGGCTGCATCTGGGCTACTCCTGACTGAGGCCTTGCATCTTGAGCATTTCGCGCTGCACGGCGGCGGCCACGCCGACCCCGCCGCGGGCGGCCATCTGCTTAGCGTAGGCCTCGACCATGAACGACTTGTAGGCCTGCTCGCCTTCGCCGCCGCCGAACGGGGCCGAGGTCTGCACGCCGTCGAACATCTGGCTCATCATGGTGGAGAGGAACGAGGCCTCGAAATCGGTGGCGGTCTTCTTGATCGCGGCCCGGCGCGCGGTCTCGCTCGCGCTCATCTGGACTGCGCCCAGGGCTGGCGTCCTGGCCGCCGGGGTGAGCAAGGAGATCGGCGTAGTGATCGCGGAATAGCCGGACATCACATCACCTCGATGTCGGCTTGCAGGGCGCCGGCGGTCTTGATGGCCTGAAGGATGGAGATCATGTCGCGCGGGGTGACGCCCAGGGCGTTGAGGCCGGCGACCAGGGAGGCGAGCGAGGCGCCTTCCTTGACCACCAGGAGCTTCTTGCCCTTCTCCTCGTCGACCTTGACCTTGGATTGCGGGACCACCTGGGTCGTGCCCTGGCTGAAGGGCAGGGGCTGGCTGACCGCGGGCTTCTCCTCGACGCTGATGGTCAGGTTGCCCTGGGCGATGGCCACGGTGGACAGGCGCACGTTCTCGCCCATCACGATCACGCCGGCGACCTCGTCGATCACCACCTTGGCCGGGGCGTCGGGCTCGACCTCCAGGTTCTCGAGCGAGGTGACGAAGCTGACCATGTCCGAGCCGGCCGGGGGCTTCAGCGCGACGATGGTGGGGTTCTCGGCCTGGGCTGAGCCGGGATAGCGGGCGTTGATCACGTCGGCCACGCGGCGCGAGGTGGTGAAGTCGGGATTGCGCAGGGTCAGGCGCAGCACGTTCATATTGGCGAGTTCGAAGCCGACCTCGCGCTCGATGCTGGCCCCGCCGGCGATGCGGCCCGCCGTGGGCACGCCCTTGCTGACCGAGGAGCCAGAGGCGCCGCCGGCCGAGATCGAGCCGGTCTCCACCGTGCCCTGGCCGACCGCATAGGCCTCGCCGTCGGCGCCCAGCAGCGGGGTGACCAGAAGCGTGCCGCCCTGCAGGCTCTTGGCGTCGCCCATGGCCGCCACATTGACGTCGATGGTCGAGCCGGCGGCGGCGAAGGCTGGCAGGCTGGCGGTGACCATCACCGCGGCCACGTTCTTGGTGTCGATGTTGGTGGCGTCGCGCATATTGACGCCGAGGCGCTCCATCATCGCCTCGAGGCTCTGCTTGGTCATGGGATTGTTGCGCAGGCTATCGCCGGTGCCGGCCAGGCCCACGACCAGGCCGTAGCCCACCAGCTTGTTCTCGCGCACGCCCTCGAACTGGACGATGTCCTTGATCCGCGAGGCCGCCATGGCCTGGGCGCCGCCGAGGCCGATGGTCAGGGCCAGCAGGGCGCCCGTCAGGCGGATGAGCCGCAAAGACCGCATGAAACTTCCGCGTCCAAAAGGGTGGGCGAGCCGGCGGGCGCGCCATTAACCACGTCGCATGCGAGGTTCATGCCAACTTTTCGTGCGAAAAAGTCTTTTGGATTCAAAGTCTCAGGATTCGCGAGCGTGGCCCTTCGGCGCCTAGGGCAGCTTTTGCCGGGTATTAACGAACCGGCAATCGACGCAGACAACACTACCCTTGAATTAGCCTAGTTCGATGGCCACTTCGCAGGCGTAAATGAAGGTCAATGGTCCCTCCAGCCTCGGCTCGACCGCCGCCGCCCGCGTGGGCTCGCGGCCGGCCGCCGGCGGGTTTTCGGTGCCCAGCGAGCCCGGCGGCGTCGCCGAGGTTGCGCACGCGGCGCCGACGAGCGGCCTGACCGCCGTCAGTTCGCTCGATGCGCTTCTGGCCTTGCAAGAGGTCGCCGGGCCGCTGGAGCGCCGGCGCCGGGCCGTGCGCCGGGCCGGCCGCATTCTCGATGTGCTGGACGAAATCAAGATCGCCCTATTGGACGGGGACGTGACCCCGGCCTCGCTCGACCGCCTGGTCCTGGCCGTGCGCCAGGAGAAGTCGAGTGTCGAGGACGAGGCCCTGGCGGGCGTGCTCAACGAGATCGAGGCCAGGGCGGCGGTGGAGATCGCCAAGCTGGAAGTGGCGAGGGGCGCCGCATGAACCGGACAGGAAGCTTCGCCTGCCGCGCGCAGCTTCATTGTATCCGCCAAATCTTTTGGTATAAGCGGCACGCCTCAAGGTCGGGGCTTGAATTGCTAGCGTGGGAACGTCGATGAAGGCGACCGCGGTGTTGGAAACGCAAAGTGAGTATCGTCCTTCCGAGGACGAGGAGTTCATGAACGAGCGGCAGCTCGAATACTTCAAGCAAAAGCTGCTGGACTGGAAGGAAGAAATTCTTCGCGAATCTCGCGAAACTCTCTCTCATCTTCAAACTGAAACCGAAAATCACCCGGACTTGGCTGATCGTGCTTCGTCTGAGACCGATCGTGCTCTGGAATTGCGTACTCGTGATCGGCAGCGCAAGCTGATCTCCAAGATCGACGAGGCGCTAAGGCGGATCGAGGACGGCTCCTACGGCTATTGCGAGGAGACCGGGGAGCCGATCACCCTCGCAAGGCTGGACGCGCGTCCGATAGCCACCCTGAGCCTCGAGGCCCAGGAGCGGCACGAGCGACGTGAGCGGGTCCACCGGGACGAATAGGATTTGAAGGCCGCCCTTCGGGGCGGCTTTTATTTTCAGCTGACCCTCGGCATCAGGCTGGGCAAGGGCGGGCTCTCATCGAGCCCTAGCTCGCGCATTGCCGGCAGGACCGCATCAATGCTCGGAACGGCGCGCCAGACGTCGAGGAAAGCCTTGGGCGCCAGGTTCTGGTCGACGAACTGACGCAGGAGCACGAACAGGGGCTCCCAGAAGCCGTCAGGGTCGTAGAACACGATCGGCTTGCGGTGCAACTCCAGCCGCCGCCAGGACAAGAGCTCTATGACCTCTTCCAGGGTGCCGATGCCGCCTGGGAACACGGCGAAGGCGTCAGCGGCCTCGAACATCATCATCTTGCGCTCGTGCATCGAACTGACCACGACGGTGTCGATCTCGTCCAGCAGGGCTTCCCGCTTGCGCAGGAAATCGGGCATGATGCCGAGCACGCGGCCGCCGGCGCCGTGGGCCGCCCGGGCGCAGGCGCCCATCAGCCCGACGCCGCCGCCGCCATAGACCAGGCGGATCTTCTCGGCGGCCAGGTGCTTTCCGAACGCCGATGCGGCGGCCAGGTAGGCTGGCGACGCCGCGTCCGAGGAGCCGCAATAGACACAGACCGAGCCGATCCTGTGCTCGAGATCGGACATGATGCTTACTCCTGAGCCGGCCAAGCGCTTTCAGACCACCCGCGACGGGGCCGCGAGTCGGTTACGCAACCCATCGATTCTTGCGCGGCGGACAGTGAACACAAGGCTAAGCGCCGGCCAAGGGCTTTGCGATCCGGGACGCCTGGCGCGGACTGCTGCGACGGGCCTGGTTCTCCTGGCCCTGGCGGCCTGCGGCAAGGGGGGCGACTGGCGCCATGTCCAGCCGCCAAGTCCCGCCGCCGACAACGACGCAGACGCAGGCTATGTGCGGCCGCCCCAGGTGAAGGCGGCCATGCGCGCCCAGGACGGCGGGGTGATCCTGAGCGGCCAGGCCGAGCCGAACACCCGTGTGCGCCTGCTCTCGCCCGACGGTGCGGCCAACGGCGGCACGGTCACGGGGGATGGAGCCTGGTCCATGCCGACCCCGCCCGGCGGGGGCATATACGGCCTGTCGGAAGACCTCGGCGGCCGCATCGTGCAGGGCGAGGGCTATGTGGTCACCTTGCCGGCGCCCGGACGGCCTGGCGCTCTGCTGAGGGCGGGCGGCGGCGCCACGGTCCTGGGTGGCGGGGAGGGCGGCGCCTTGCGGATCACCGCGGTCGACTTCGACTCCGCGGGCGGCGGCGTGGTTTCGGGTTTCGCGCCGACCGGAACCGGTCTTCGGCTGGCCATGGACGGGGCTACGGCTTCGGGCGAAGTGAAGGCCGACGCCCACGGCCGTTTCTTCATCTCCGCGCCCTCGCCGCTGAAGGCCGGGCCCCACCAGATCCGGGTCGTCGGTGGAGGACAGATGGCCGTGGCCGATATTGCGGTCCAGCCGCCGGCCCCCATATCGGGTCAGCCGTTCCACGCAGCGCGGCAGGCGAACGGTTGGCGGGTGGACTGGATGACCCCCGGCGGCGGCCGGCAGACCAGCCTCATTCTCGATCCGTAAGACGTGAGTGGCTCAGGAGGGCTCTTGATTCAGGCTGCAGACCAGATCGGCGAGGGCGCCCAGCCTTGAGCCTGCATCATGCCGCCCACGGCGCCCGCGCGGGGCAGGGGCCTGCGCCTGGAGCGGTGGCCCCGGCCACGGCCCGCTTCAGCTTCTGGACCTCGATGGCCGACCTCGTCCGGTTGGTCGGCCGCTCTCGCGCCAGCGGGCTCAGAACCCGCCTGGCCCTGGCCCTGGGCCTTGTCCTGATCGGCAAATGGACCGGCGTCTATGCGCCCGTGCTGATCGGCCAGGCGATTGATCACCTCGCCAAGGGGCGCAGCCCCGCCGAAGGCCTGGGTATCGGTTTCATCGGCTTTGCGCTCGGTTGGGTGCTGCTGCGCTTCATCTCCACCGCAGCGCCCTATGCCCGCGACGCCATCTTCACCTCGGTTTCGCAGACCGCCCTGGCGCGTTCCGCGGTGGAGGCCTTCGGCCACAGCCTCTCGCTGTCTTTGGACTTCCATCAAACCAAGCAGACCGGCAGCCTGGCCCGGGTCATCGACCGCGGCGCCCGCTCCACCGACTTTTTGCTGCGCAGCGTAGTGTTCAGCCTGGGTCCCAGCGTCCTCGAACTGCTGATGGCGGCCTATGTCCTGACCAGCCACTATGCCGGCCGGCTGGCGCTGGTGGCTATCGTCACCATCGTCATCTACACCGCCTTCACCTTCCGTATCTCCAATTGGCGGATCGGCCACCGGAGGGCGCTGAACGAGGCCGATTCCGAGGCCGCCGGCCTGGCGGTGGACGCCTTCATCAATTTCGAGACGGTCAAGACCTTCGGCGCCGAGGAGCGCACCGTGGGGCGCTATGGCGAGGCCATGATGGCCTATGCCCAGGCCAGCACCAAGGCCAACAATTCCCTGCAACTGCTCAACGCCGTGCAGAGCGTGGTGCTGAGCCTCGGTCTGATGGCCATGACCCTCATGGCGGGGGTGGAGGTGATGGCCGGCCGGATGCAGATCGGCGGGGTGATGGCCTGCATCATGATCCTGCAGACCGTCTATGGCCCGCTAGCGGTTCTCGGCATGAACTATCGCGAGATCCGCCAGGCCTTCATCGACATGGAGCAGATGCTCAACCTGACTGCGGTCAAGCCGGATATCCTGGACGCGCCGAACGCCGTGGATCTGCCGCCCGCCACTGGCCAGGGCGCTGAGTTCGCGTTCGAGCACGTGCATTTCCAGCACGGCGCCCGCTCGCTGGGGCTGAGCGATATCGACTTCCGTGTGGCGCCCGGCACGACCACAGCCCTGGTCGGGCCGTCCGGCTCGGGCAAGACCACCATCGCGCGCTTGGCCCTGCGCCTGCTGGATCCGCAGGGTGGGCGGGTGATGCTGGACGGGGTGGACCTGCGCCAGGCCCGCCAGGCCTCGGTGCGCCAAGCGATCGCCCTGGTGCCTCAGGACGTGGCCCTGTTCAACGACACCCTGAAAGCCAACATCGCCTTCGGCCAGCCGGACGCCAACGAGGCGGAGATATGGGAAGCGGCGAGGGCGGCCGAGCTCGCGCCATTCATCGAAAGCCTGCCCGACAAGCTGGAAACGCGGGTTGGCGAGCGCGGGCTGAAGCTCTCCGGCGGGGAGCGCCAGCGGGTCGGCCTTGCCCGGGCTCTGCTGGCCCGGCCGCGCGCCCTGATCCTGGACGAGGCCACCAGCGCCCTTGACGGTCGCACGGAAGCGGCGATCCAGGCCACGCTGCGCAAGGTGCGCGCGGGGCGGACGACCCTGGTCATCGCCCACCGCCTTTCGACAATCGCCGACGCCGACCAGATCCTGGTCATCCGCCGCGGCCGCATCGTCGAGCGCGGCCGGCACGAGGACCTGATCGCCCAGGGCGGAGAATACGCCGCCCTCTGGCGGCGGCAGACCCGGGAAAGCTAGTTTCCCGCTGAAACCACACTGGAGTTGCGCCATGCCGCAGTCAGCGATCCAGTCCAAGCCGAGAGCCCGTGTCCAGGCCTTCTGCGAGCGCTATGGCCTGGAAGCGCCGATCCTGGAGGCGCCCATGGCCGGGTCCTGCCCTGTGGAGCTGGCGGTCGCGGTGGCCGAGGGCGGCGGCATGGGCGCCATGGGGGCGCTGACCAACAGCCCGGCCGAAATCCTGGACTGGGCCTCCGCCTTCCGCGGGCGGACAAACCGCGCCTTTCAGATCAACCTCTGGATCCCCGAGCCGGCGCCGGTTCGGGATGAGGTGGCCGAGGAGAAGGTGCGCGCCTTCATGGCCGGCTGGGGGCCGGAGGTTCCGCCCGAGGCCGGCGACGTCCGCCTGCGCGACTTCGACGCCCAGTGCCGGGCGCTGCTGCAGGCCGGCCCCTCGGTGGTGTCCTCGATCATGGGGGTGTTTCCGCCGGCCTTCGTGGCGCAGCTGAAGGACCGCGGCGTGGCCTGGTTCGCCACGGCCACCAGCCTCGCCGAAGCCCGCCAGGCGGCGAAGGCCGGCGCCGACGCCATCATCGCCCAGGGGTTCGAGGCCGGCGGTCACCGTGGCGCCTTCGACAACGCCGCCGCCGAGCGCAATGCGGTCGGCCTGTTCGCGCTGGTGCCGCGGCTGGCCGACCACATCGACCTGCCGATCATCGCCGCGGGCGGGATCGCCGACGCGCGCGGGATCGCCGCGGCCCTGACCTTGGGCGCCAGCGCCGTACAGATCGGCACCGCCTTCCTGCGGACGCCGGAGGCTGGCGTCCATCCCGCCTGGGCCGACGCCCTTGCGGACCTGGAGCCCGAAGCCACCATGCCGACCCGGGCCTTCAGCGGCCGTCTCGGCCGTGGCGTGGCCACCGCCTTCGCCCGCGCCTTCGCCGAACCTGGCGCGCCAGCGCCGGCGCCCTATCCTGTGCAGCGGGGCCTGACCGCGGCCATGAAGGCCGAAGGGCAGAGGGCGGGGGATGTCCAGCGCATGCAGGCCTGGGCCGGGCAGTCCGCGGCCCTGGCCCGCGCCGAGCCTGCGGCTGGCCTGGTCCGGCGGCTATGGGCCGAAGCGCAGACCCTGCTGGCCTGAGGCGCCTGCGGCGAAGCCGCACAGGCAGGGGCCTGGCGGCGTGAGGCGCGTCGCCGCATCGCTGGGCGCCGACCTACCGACGTTCTGCGAAGCGGAGCCAGTGAACCCTTGTGCGGGCAAGGTTTTGCCGCTCGCGTCCCTCGGCGGATCTCGCGCCATCTGGGTGTTTAGCCAGAGGTTTTTGGGCGGCAAGGCGGAGTTGTGGCTCTCGAAGCTGTGATGGCCGCCATGCGCGCGTCGCCTGGCGACCTAAAGCCAAGCTTGGTTCAGATAGAGTTTAGATTGATCAGCTGGTTAATTCTGTTGGTGAATTGATTCTTATCTACTTTCCCTGCGTCAGGCTGCCTACTCCGTACGACGTGAAAAGCCCAAGTAATAATTGGTTCGAACAAGGGGTTGAGGTCCTTTCGGGGGTCGCTTGAGCCGTTAAGCCTCCAGCGATCGCCCGCCGGATCTTGCCGCGGCAAGTCCGGGAAGGCCCCCGGGGGCGCAGCGAGCGGCCCTTTCGAGCGCAACGGGGCAGATGTCATGTCGACGGTCTATTTGAACTTCACTGGTCAGACCATGGCCACCAGCGCTGCGGCCCATGCCTGGGTTTCGACGACGGCCTATGGCCAGACCCTGACCGCGACGACGACGGCGACTTCCTTCAGCGACTCCTATGGCGGCGCCACCCTGGTCGGCGGAACCGCAGATTGCACCTTTGGCATCGCCGACAGTTCCGACCAGATCGTGGTGTCCTCGACCAGTGTCACAGATACGGTCAACAGCTGGGTCAGCTACACCCTGCCGACCAATGTCAACGACCTGAACCTGGAAGCCGCCAACATCATCGGCGTCGGCAACAGCGGCGCCGACCTGATGATCGCCCTGGCGGCCAGCGACACCCTGGTGGCGGGTTCGGGCTCGGACGTGATGGTCGACAATGGGGCCGGCAGCGAGAAATTCCAGTTCGGCGCCAACGCCACCACCGATGTGATCTACGGCTTCCAGGCCAGCGGGGCGAACGCCGACATCATCCAGCTGACCAGTTCGCCGTTTTCCACTTTCAGCCAGCTGCAGTCGCACCTGGCCCAGCAGGGCGCCGACACCCTGCTGACGATCTCCGCGACCCAGCAAATCCTGATCCGCAACACCCTGGCCTCGTCGCTGACCGCGTCGAATTTTGCGCTCAGCCTCAACCTGACCGGCGTAGCGACCAGTTTTGACGACGAGTTCAACAGTCTGAGCCTCTGGAATTCGTCTACGGGAGCCGGAACGTGGAAGACCAACTTCCTGTCCGGCAACCAGACCGGTTCCGGCTCCTGGGCCAGCCGCACCCTGACCTCCAACAGCGAACAGGAGATCTATGTCGATCCCAGCTATGCCGGCAGCGCCGGCGGGACGACGGCACTCGGCCTGAACCCGTTCTCGATCAGCAACGGGGTCCTGACCATCACCGCCAGCCAGACCCCAACCCAAGACCTCGCGGCGCTCAACAATTTCAAGTACATATCGGGCCTTCTGACGACCCAGAAGTCGTTCACCCAGATCTACGGCTATTTCGAGATAAAGGCCGAACTGCCGTCGGGGCAGGGTGTCTGGCCGGCCTTCTGGCTGCTGCCGGCCGACGGCAGCTGGCCCCCCGAGTTGGACGTGATGGAGCAGATCGGCGGCAAGAACGTCTACGAGACCTCGCACTATGTGAATTCGAGCGGGACGGTGACCGCCACGGGCTTTTCGTCCTACGTGCCCGGCAACAGCACCGGCTTCCACACCTACGGCGTGCTTTGGACGCCGACGACGCTGGCCTGGTATGTCGACGGGGTGGAGGTCGCGACGACTGCGACGCCATCCGGCATGAACAAGCCGATGTACATGCTGGTGAACCTGGCGATCGGCGGCAACTGGCCTGGCAACGCCCCCAGCAGCTTCGCCTCGGCTCAGATGCAGGTCGACTATGTGCGGGCCTATAGCCTGTCCAGCCTGAACCTTTCTTCGGGTGCGGCGCCCAGCGCCATCCATACGCCTCAGCCGCCGGTGGCTGCGGCCGACGCCTATTCCGCCCATGCCGGCTCGACCTTGTCGATCGCTGCGGCCCAGGGCGTGCTGGCCAACGATACGGACCCGAACGGAAAGGCCCTGACCGCCAGCCTCATCGCCGGTGGCGGCCCACAGCACGGAACCTTGACGTTGAACGTCGACGGCTCCTTCACCTATGCCCCCGCCGCCGGCTATGCCGGGGCCGACAGCTTCACCTATGTCGCCAGCGACAGCGCCGGCGGCAGTTCGCCCACCAAGGTGACCCTGAACGTCGGCCAGACCGCCCCGACGGCCAAGGCGGACGCCTATGCCGGCCATGCCGGCGCCACGCTGATCCAGACGGCAGGGCAGGGCGTTCTGGCCAATGATGTGGACAACAACGGTCTGGCCCTGACGGCCAGCCTGGCGCAGAACGGCGGTCCGCAGCACGGGACCTTGAGCCTGAACGCCGACGGCTCGTTCGCCTATACGCCGACCGCGGGCTTCGCCGGTACTGACAGCTTCACCTACGTCGCCAGCGACAGCCTCGGGAGTTCGGCCGCGACGACCGTGACGCTCAACGTCACCGCCCAGGCGCCGACGACCCAGGCTGCGAGCTATGGCGCCAGCGCCGGCCACGCGCTGGCGGTGGGCGCGGTGCAGGGCGTTCTGGCCGGAGACGCCGACAGCAATGGCCTGAGCCTGACCGCCGCACTGGCGCAGAATGGCGGCCCCCAACACGGGGCGCTGAGCCTGAACCCAGACGGCTCGTTCACCTACACCCCAAACGCAGGCTTCGCCGGAACCGACAGTTTCACCTATATCGCCAGCGACAGCCTGGCGTCAGGCGCGCCCACCACCGTCACCCTGAATGTCGCCGCCCAGGCGCCGACGACCCAGGCCGCCAGCTATGACGGCCATGCCGGCCAGACCCTGAGCGTCGGCGCGGCCCAAGGCGTGCTGGCGAGCGCCGCCGACAACAACGGCCTGACCCTTCTGACCGCGGCCCTGGCCACGAATGGCGGCCCGCAGCACGGCACCTTGACGCTGAACGCCGACGGCTCGTTCAGCTATACGCCGACCCTGGGCTATGCGGGGCCCGACAGCTTCACCTACGTCGCCAGCGACATCCTGTCGGCGGGGACGCCGACCACAGTGACGATCAACGTGCTGGATCCGCCGCCGACCACCCAGGTCGACGCCTATGGCGCCGCCGGCGATGTCGCGACTGCGGTGAGCGCGGCCCAAGGAGTGCTGGCGAACGACATCGACAACAATGGCCTGACCCTGACGGCGGCCCTGGCCACCAATGGCGGCCCGAGCCACGGGACCCTGACCCTCAACGGCGATGGCTCGTTCAGCTACACCCCGACGCTCGGCTATGTAGGGGCCGACAGCTTCACCTACATCGCCAGCGACAGTTTGAGCTCCAGCGCGCCGACCACGGTCACCCTGAATGTGGCGGCCCAGAACATCACCGGCGGGACGGGTGGCGACACCTACTATGTCTACAACAGCGCCGATCAGATCACCGTCGCGGCGGGCACGCCGAACGAGAGCGTCATCGCCACCTGCAGCTACACCCTGCCGGCCAATATCCAGAACCTGACCTTGAACGGGTCGGGCCTGACCGGCGCCGGCAACGCCCTGAACGACACCCTGACGAGCCTCGGCGGACCCAACACCCTGGTGGCCGGGACCGGGGTCGACACCTTCTACGTCAACAACACCGGCGATGTGGTGATCAACAATTCCAGCCAGACCGGCGACCTGATCATCTCCTCGGTCAGCTACACCCTGCCGACCGGCGTCCACAGCCTGCGCCTGACCACGCCGGGGACCACGGCGATCGGCAACGCCGCTGGCGGCAACTACCTGACCAGCGTCAACGGCGGCGACACCCTGGTCGGCGGCGCCGGCGGCAACGACGTCTTCAGCGTCTCGCACTCGAATGACGTGGTCCAGGTCGCGGCCGGCACGCCGAACGAGACTGTCAACGCCTGGTGCAGCTACACCCTGTCGGCCAATGTCCAGAACCTTGTCGCCAAGACCGCCGGCGCCGTGACCCTGGTCGGCAACACGATGAACAACGTCATCACCGCCGGAACCGGGGCCGATATCCTGACCGGCGGCGGGGGAGCGGACACCTTCGTGGTTGGCGTGGCCGACAAGCTGGAGACGGTCACCGACTTCACGTCGGTCGACAGGATCGACATCTCCGCCTTCCAGAGCGCGGGCCTGACGCCGACCTTCACCGACTATGGGACCTATTCCACGGTCGGCTTCTCCAACGGCGACGTGATCAAGCTGCTCGGCGTTCACGCCAGTAGCCTGGCGGTCAGCGGGCACTACATCGTATGACGGGTGAGGCGGCCACGGTCAGGAAGCGAACATATCCGGGCAAAGGTTTCTCTTCGGCGTGTTCTGCAGAAGAAATCAAATGCTCAAACCAGCCAATAGGTTGGCTGTGAATCGAGGTCACAGCTTCAGATTGCATGCGGCAAAACGCCACAATTTTTTAGGTTAGCGCGAATTTATCCACGAAGCTTTGCCGGGCGTTAGCCCAGTTTGGCGCATCTCTTGGCCAACAGCCGCCGGGACTTCGCCCTTTCCGCCATGACTCAGAAAGCCTTCAAGGCGGATTTCTTCTGGCCGCTGGTGGTGCTGGCCATCTTCGCCTTGGGCCTTCTTGTGGCCATGGCCTTTATCCTGGTGCGCCAGTTCGACGTGAGCGCCCGGGACCGGGAACAGGCCGTTGTGCAGAATGGCCTGATCGAGCGCACTCAGGAAGTCGGCCAAATGGTCGCGCCCCAGGTCGAGTGGGACGAGGCGGTGCGCCGGCTGGACAATCGCCTCGATCCGCGCTGGGCCTATGACAATCTCAGCGCCTATCTGGATCACGTGGACGGCTTCGACCGCGTGTTCGTGCTCGATGGCCGGGACCGGCCTCGCTACGCCTCGGAAGGCCTGCAGACCGTTCCGGCCGATCGCTACACGGCTTTCGCCGGGGCCGGCCAAAGCCTGGTCGCAAGGGTAAGAGCGGCGGAAGCGGCGCGGGAATCGGCCAAGGCGAACTTTGACCGCAAGTCCTTTTCTCGTCCCATCCAGGCCGCGACCATCACTTCGGCGGGAGGGGGGCTCGGCATCCTGACCGCGACCCTGGTCCAGCCGGATATGGGTCTGGCCAAGCCGCTCGGTCCGCGAGCCGCGATCGTCGTCACGCGGATGCCGATCGACCGGGCGTTTCTGGGAGCCTTCGGCGAACGCTTCCTGCTGACCGGCTTCAGCCTTGGGCCGCCGAGCGGCAAGCCCTCGCCTGATCTCGCCCACATCACGATCCGTGACGATCAGGGGCGGGCGCTGGCGACCTTGAGCTGGACGCCGCAGGATCCTGGACGGGCCCTGGCCCAGCGGGTGGTCACGCCGATCCTGATGGTGGTCTCGTGCCTGGTGCTGCTGGCGCTCTATCTATACCGCCGCAGCCTGCGCATGGCCCAGGGCATGATCGCCAGCGAGGCCCGCGCCGCGCACCTGGCCTATCACGACAGCCTGACCGGCCTGCCCAACCGGGTGATGTTCTTCGATCGCCTGGGCGCGGCGCTGGACCAGATGCGCCGGGGCGGCCAGCAGATCGCCGTGCACTGCATCGACCTCGACCGCTTCAAGGAGGTCAACGACACCTTCGGCCACCACGTCGGCGACCAGCTGATCAGGGAGGTGGCCAAGCGCATGGCCGGCCAGTGCCGCTCCAGCGACACGTTCGCGCGGCTGTCCGGCGACGAGTTCGCCCTGGTGCAGCTGAACGCCACCGCCCGAAGCGCCGCGGCCCTGGCCGAGCGCCTGGGCAAGACCATGGCCCAGCCGATCAAGCTGGGGTCGGTCCGGGTGTTCGCCGGCTGCTCGATCGGGGTTTCGCTGGTGGCGGACGCCGAGATCGAACCGCCCGAGGCCTTGCGCCAGGCGGACCTCGCCCTGTACCGGGCCAAGGAGACGGCCAAGGGCGGCTATTGCTTCTACGAGATCGAGATGGACGCGGCGATGAGGACCCGCCGCCTCCTGGAGACCGACCTGCGCGACGCCCTGGCGCGCGGCGATGTGCAGATGGTCTATCAGCCCCAGGTCAACAGCCGCGGCGTGCTCAGCGGCGTCGAGGCCCTGGCCCGTTGGCGCCACCCCGAGCGTGGAGACATCCCGCCGTCCTATTTCGTCTCCATCGCCGAGGAGTGCGGCCTGATCGTCGAACTCGGCATGTTCACCCTGCGCCGGGCCTTCGAGGACAGCCGCCGTTGGGGCAGGCTGAAGGTGGGGGTGAATATTTCGGCCAACCAGCTGCGTATGAAGGATTTTGCTGTCCGTGTGGCCGAACTGGTCGAAGAATTGAACGTCGACCCGCGGCAGTTCGAGCTGGAGATAACCGAAGGCTTCCTTCTGGGCGACGACCCCGAGACCCAGGACATGCTGCGCCAGCTGCGCCAGATGGGTTTCACCCTGGCCCTGGACGACTTCGGCACCGGCTATTCCAGCCTGAGCTACCTCAAGCGCTACCCGATCAATCGCATCAAGATCGACCGCTCGTTCATCGCCAATCTGGGCATGGACACCGAGTCCGAGGCGGTAGTGGGGGCCATCGTCAAGCTGGCCCGTGCGCTCAAGCTGTCGGTGATCGCCGAGGGGGTGGAGACCGCCGACCAGCTGCAACGCCTGACCGGCGCCGGCTGCTCCGAAGTCCAGGGCTTCCTGTTCAGCCGGCCGGTGGGGGCGGGCGAGATCGACGAACTCTACCGCTCGCGCAGCGTGGCGCTCAGCCAGCAGTCGGCCTAGCCAGTCGGGCTGCGTTCGGCTCGGACGGCCCCGATCACCGTCTCGATCAGGGCATGCAGGTTCAGGGGCTTGGCCACAAGTGCGTCGAAGCCCGCTTCTTTCAACCGTGCGGCCACATTGGCGTCGACATCGGCGGTGAAGGCCAGGATCGGCGCCGTCCGGTTCGGGCCGTCTGACCGTCGGATACGCTGCATGGCCGCCAGCCCGTCCAGTCTCGGCATCCGGAGGTCCATCAGGATCACGTCGAACGGCGCTCCGGTCGCCCGCTCGACGGCCTCCTCGCCATCTTGAGCCTCGGCCACCTCAGCGCCGAGGCCTAGCAGCACCAGCCGGGCCAACTCTCGATTGGCGGCGTGATCGTCGGCCACCAGCAACTTCAGCCCGCTCAGCGCGCCGCCCGCATCGACTGCGCCGTCGCCCCCGGCAAGCTTGAGGCGACTGGTATCGAGGGGCGCGGCGATACGGAACCAGAATCGGCTGCCCCGGCCGGCGGCGCTCTCGACCCCGATGGCGCCGCCCATGGCCTCGACCAGGCCCTTGCAGATGGCCAGGCCCAGGCCGGTGCCGGTGTGGCTGCGGGTCAACGAACCGTCGACCTGCGAGAAGCGCTGGAACAGGTCGGTCTGCTTTTCGGCCGGAACGCCGACGCCGGTGTCGACGACATCGACGCTGAGCTCGCCGCGAGCTTCGTCATAGGCCGCGCTCAGGGTGACACCGCCGTGCTCGGTGAACTTCACCGCGTTGCCGACCAGATTGAGCAGGATCTGACGCACGCGGTCCGGGTCGACCAACAGCACCAGATGCTCGACCCCGGGGCCGGCGACGAAGTCCAGTTTCAGGTCCTTGGCCGCCGCCTGGGGGATGAACAGGTCGAGGGTGGTCTTGACCAGATGCGAGAGCGAGGTGGGTTGCGGGTGCAGATTGACCTGGCCGGCCTCGAGCTTGGAGAAATCCAGGATGTCATTGACGCTGCTGAGCAGCGCCCGGCTTGCGTCGGCGACGCGTTCCACATAGTCGCGGGCGAGGCCAGTCAGGCCGTCCTGCTCAAGGGCCAGGCGAGTAAAGCCGACGATGCTGGTCAAGGGCGTGCGCAGTTCGTGGCTCATATTGGCCAGGAACACGCTCTTCACCGCCGCGGCGGCCTCGGCTTCGGCGCGGGCCTCGAGCAGTTCGGCCTCGGCCCGCTTCTGCTCGGTCACGTCGAGGGCGGTGCCGACGGCGGCCAGAATCTCGCCGTCGGGCCCACGTTCGACCTGCCAGCGGCCGGCGACGAAACGCAGTTCGCCGTCACCCCGAAAAATCCTTGTGACGGTCTGCTCGTCGCTGACATCGCCGTCGAGAGCCCGCTGGACCATTGTTCCGGTGCTCTCGACATCCTCCGGGTGGGTCATCGCGACCAGGCGATCCCGCTCCAGGGGCTCGGTCGGATCGAGGCCGTAGATGCGATACATCTCAGGCGACCAATAGAGTTCCTGGGTCTGGGCATCGAAGCGCCAGTGCCCCAGTCCGGCAACCTTTTCGGCCCTGAGGGCGCGCTGGGCTTGCTCTTCGGCTTCGTCGCGCGCCCGCGCCAGTTCACGAAGGATCTGCTTGCGCTCGGTCACGTCCTGCAGCACGCCGAAGAAATCGGTGACCCGGCCCTCGTTGTCGGTCTGGCACTCGGCCTTGAACATCACGTCGCGGATCTCGCCGTCCGGCCGGCGGATGCGCAGCTCGTGCTCGTATCCGCGCCCGGTGCGTCGAGCCTCCTCGACCATGGCTTCCAGCAACGCTCGGTCGTCCTCGTGATAGAGGTCGATGATCCTGTCCCAGTGCGGGTCGAACTCATCGCGGCCGAGGCCGTGAATGCGGAAGACCTCGTCGGACCAATAGGCCAGGCCCGTGGCCTGCTCACGGCGCCAGGAGCCGACGCCGGAGATGCGCTCGGCCATCTTCAGCAGGCGCTCCTGCTCGTCCGCCAGTCGCTTGGCCCGCATGAATTCCAGTTCGTCGATGGCGATCCCCGCCAGCAGCTGCAGGCGGTTGAGGTCCTGGACGGACGGCGAAGGCCTGGGCTGGCTGTCGATCACGCACAGGGCGCCGAGATTGTCGCCGTTCGGCGCGGTCAGCACCGCGCCGGCATAGAAGCGGATATGCGGGTCACCGCAGACCAACGGGTTGTCGCAGAACCTTTGATCGAGCGTCGCGTCCTCGACCACCAGGGTTCCGCCGCGCGGCAAGGCGAGGGCATGGGCGCAGAAGGACCAGCTGCGCGGCGTGGCTTCGACATCCAGCCCATGGTGCGACTTGAACCACTGCCGCTCGGCGTCCACCAGCGAGACCAGGGCGATCGGGGCCTCGAACAGGCTTGCGGCCAGGCTGGTCAGGCGATCGAAAGCTTCGTCGGGCTGGGTGTCCAGCACGCCGTAGGCCTTCAGCGTCTGCAATCGAGACAACTCACGCAGATCGTTCATTCGCGCCTCAGGCGAACCCAGTCGGCAAAGGTATAACGATGCTATGCTGAATATGTCAGCTTGACCCCGTGCGAAGATGTCGCAAGGCGAGGTTGCGCTATGTTTGGGCTTGTTGAATTTTGCTCGCGTTTTCGGCGATCAATGCCTGACCAGCCACCTCCGGTTTCTGCTCCAAGGCTTGCATGAACGCTGCTCGATCCAACCCGGGCGGGATGGGCTCCAGGTATTCGAAGATGATCACACCCGGTTTGCGAAGAACGCCGCGCGTCGGCCAGTATTGACCGGCATTGGTCGCCAGGGGCGTACAGGCGACGCCCAAGGCCAGGGCGGAGCGAGGCGCAAGGATCTCGCGGGCAGCATGGCCAGGACGATCAGGCTGGACCACAGGCAGAACACCCCGGCGAAGACGGGGGAGCGGAACGGGACCAAGGGTCGCCTCGCCGATGGGGCGCCCGAACGCTGCAGACGGCCAGGCTTGCGCGCCCGTCGCAAGGCCGGTCTATGATCGGCCGACCCCGAAGGCCAGGAGACACCCTATGAAATACCTGCACACCATGGTGCGCGTGCGCGACCTTGAAGCCTCGCTGGACTTCTACTGCGCCAAGCTGGGGCTGGTGGAGGCGCGGCGCTACGACAATCCGGGCGGCCGTTTCACCCTGGTGTTCCTCTGCGCGCCAGAAGACCTGGATCGGGCCAAGGAAGACCAGGCGCCGATGGTCGAGCTGACCTACAATTGGGACACCGAGGACTATCAGGGCGGCCGCAACTTCGGCCACCTGGCCTATGCGGTCGACGACATCTACGCGACCTGCCAGCGGCTGATGGACGGCGGGGTGGTGATCAACCGCCCGCCGAGGGACGGGCACATGGCCTTTGTCCGTTCGCCCGACGGAATCTCCGTCGAACTCCTGCAAAAAAATGGCTCCCTGCCTTCGTCCGAGCCATGGGCGTCGATGCCGAACACAGGGAGCTGGTAGTCAGGGAGGAATCCGCCGCGCCGGGGAGGGAGGCCCGGCGCGGGTACGCCACGCTTACAAAAAGCTTAGAGGCCGAGAGCGATCTTGACCGCCGGGTGGACGATCTTGCCGCCGACCACGTTCAGGCCGCCGGCCAGATGCGCGTCGTCGGCGAGCGCCTTTTCCCAGCCCTTGTTGGCCAGGGCTGAGACGAACGGGGCGGTGACCGCGTTCAGGGCGTAGGTCGAGGTCAGCGGGGCGGCGCCCGGCATGTTGGCCACGCAATAGTGGATCACGCCATCGACCTCATAGGTCGGCTCGGCATGGGTTGTGGGGCGCGAGGTCTCGAAGCAGCCGCCCTGGTCGATGGCCACGTCCACCAGGACCGAACCGCGCTTCATGCGCTTCAGGTCGGCGCGGGTGACCAGTTTGGGCGTCGAGGCGCCCGGCAGCAGCACGCAGCCGATCACGAGGTCGGCGCCATACACGGCGTCTGCTACGGCGTCCGGTGTCGAGAATACGGTGTGCACCCGGCCGGAGAACTGCACGTCGAGGGCTTCGAGGCGCGTGGCCGAGATGTCGAACAGGGTGACGTCGGCATGCATCCCAACAGCCATCTGTGCGGCGTGGGCGCCGGAGACGCCGCCGCCGAGGATCACGACCTTGGCCGGAGCCACGCCGGGCACGCCGCCCAGGAGCATGCCGCGACCGCCGGCCGGGCTGAGCAGCGATGCCGCGCCGACCTGCACGGCCATGCGGCCGGCGACCTGGCTCATCGGAGCGAGGAGGGGGAGGCTGCCGTTGGGGCCGGTGACGGTCTCGTAGGCGATGCAGGTCGCGCCGGACTTGGCCAGGCCATGGGCCTGCTCCGGATCCGGAGCCAGGTGCAGGTAGGTGAAGAGAACGTGGTGGGGCTTGAGGCGGGCGATCTCGACCGGCTGCGGCTCCTTCACCTTCACGATCAGTTCGCCCTGCTCGAACACCGCGTCGGCGTTCGGGGCGATCTTGGCGCCCGCGGCGACATAGGCCGCGTCGGCGATGTCGATGCCGGCGCCGGCGTTGGTTTCGACAATGACTTCATGGCCTTGGCGGGTCAGGCCGCTGACCACCCCCGGCGTCATGCCGACGCGCGATTCGAGGGTCTTGATTTCCTTGGGCACGCCGATCCGCATGGCCGTCTCCTGGGAGTTGATTATTGCCCAGGATCATACGCCTGACGGGCCGGGACTTCCTGCGAAATTGGGGGCGTGCGTGGGGGCTGATTTGGCGTATTCTGTCGTGACATCGTTATCCAATGGCGGAATCTTCGAACATGGACGAAAAGGACCGCGCGATCCTGCGTGTGCTGCAGGCCGATGGGCGGCTCTCCAACACCGAGCTGGCGGAGAAGGTGCACCTGTCGGAATCCGCCAGCCTGCGCCGGATCCGTAGCCTGGAGGCGGCCGGCCTGATCCGCGGCTACACCGCGCTCGTGGACCAGAAGGCGGCCGGCTATGCGCTCAGCGTCTTCCTGACCATCACCCTGAACTCCCAGTCCCAGGCCGCGCTGTCGGCCTTCGAGGAGGCGGCCAGCAAGGTGCCGGAGATCATGGAGTGCTACCTGATGACCGGCGAGGCGGACTATCTGATGCGGGTGGTCGCCAAGGATGTCGACGCCTTCGAGGCGCTGCATGCCGGGGCCCTGACGCGGTTGCCGGGCGTGGTGCGCATCTCCTCCAGCATCGCTCTACGCACCACGGTGCACAGGACGGCCCTGCCGCTCTGAGGATGCCGCCGGGGCCGGCCGCATTGCGGCGCGGGCGGGCCTCTGACCGGTGGCTGACCCAGATCAATGCCTTTCGCCGCCGGCATGGCTGAGCTGCGGGCTGCGGCTTTGGGTAGGAGGCCCCGATGGGCTCGAGCAGCAGCAGGCGTCTCGCAAGGTTCCTCGCGGTCGTGATCCTCGCCGCGACGGTGGCGGCCGCTGGGACCCGCGCCGCCGCCGCGCAGGCGTCGGCGGAAAGCGCTTCGCCGCGCGAAGGGCTCGCCGCCGCCAAGTCCTTCGCGCTGGTGGCCGACCTGAAGGACCAGGTCTTCGGGACTCGGGCCGAAGGCATCATGCAGAAGGCGACGCCCCTGTTCGCGACGGACTGGCGCAGCAACGAGGAGTTCACCGGGCTGGTTGCCCGCACGCTCGAGGCGGACGGGAAACGCGCCGAGGCGGCGCCGACGGTCGAGAACCTGACCGCCCAGACGGAAAGGGGCAGCCCCGACGACGAAGCGCTCGGCAAACTGTCCAGCGCCGTCTCCCAGGCCCATCCGGATATGGATGTCGATGTCCACCTGCTGGTGCTGATGCTTCCGGTGGATCGCTATGGGCGTGAATACCGTCCCGGGAGCTATTTTCTCGGCGGAGGATTGCTGGGCCTGCTGTCCCACGAGTCCGAGACGTTCCGGCCTGCCTATGTGGTCCGGGTCAACGACTCGATGAGCGCCAGCGACTGGGGCAGGGTAGAGTGCACGATAGCGTACACCGTGGTCGCAATCGATGCGAAATCGCACAAGGTCATCGCCAAGGCCGAAAACCAGCTCACCCACGGCAAGCTGCCGGATAGATTCTGGATCGGCGACTATTCGTCCCTGGCCGAGGAAGACAAGTCCGTCTTGCACCGGTCCTGTGTCGACGGGCTGGTCAGTGCCGTCACAGCCAGCCTGCGCAAGCTGGGCGTCGTGCGGGCGTTGCCATGATGGTGCGACCCAAGGGTAGTCAGTCGCGCGCTCATAAAGCCAACCTGGCCGGCCTCGCCCTCGGCGCCCCGTCCTGGCTGGATGAGGCTCGCACGGCCAGCGCGCCGGCGGCGAGGTCAAACCCCGACGCAGAAATCCGCTCCGGTTGACGTTGGGGACCGTCTGGCGAGGCCGGCCAATTCGTAGCATTGGTATGACGAACAAGGGCCGGCGCACGGCCGGCCATCGATACTGCGGTCCTGGGAGGAGCAAGTGGGCGTTCTTGACGGCAAGGTGGTGCTGGTCACCGGCGGCGGCAACGGCATCGGCAAGGAGTGCGCGCTCCTGGCGGCCAGGGCCGGGGCCAAGGTGCTGGTCAACGACCTGGGCGGCGGCGTTTCCGGCGGCGACGAAGGCTCGGCCGGCCCGGCCGAGGCCGTTGCCCAGGAAATCCGCGCTGCGGGCGGCCAGGCGGTCTCCAACTCCGAGAGCGTCACCTCCATGGCCGCGGTCAAGGGCATGGTCGAACAGGCCAAGGACACCTTCGGCGGCCTGCACGCCATCATCAACCCGGCCGGCATCCTGCGCGACGGCATGTTCCACAAGATGAGCGACGCCGACTGGGACGCGGTGATCGAGGTGCACCTGCGCGGCGCCTACAACGTCACCCGGGCCTCGGTGGAGCTGTTCCGCGAGCAGCAGGATGGGGCCTATGTGCTGTTCACCTCGACCTCGGGCCTGATCGGCAATATCGGCCAGGCCAACTACGCCGCCGCCAAGCTGGGGGTGATGGGCCTGTCGCGCATCATCGCCATGGAGGGCGCGGCCAAGAATGTGCGCTCGAACATCATCGCCCCGTTCGCCTGGACGCGGATGATCGCCACCATCCCGGTCAAGGACGAGGCTTCGGCCGAGCGGGTCAACCGCATGAAGAACGCCATGCGCGCCGACCAGGTGGCCCAACTGGCCGTGGCCCTGTGCTCGCCCAAGGCCGAGACCACCGGCCAGATCTTCGCGGTGCGCGGCAACGAGGTGGTGCTGTTCAACCAGCCGCGGCCGGTCAAGTCTGTGGCCCGGATCGAGGGCTGGACTCCGGAGAGCCTGATCGCTCAGGCCCTGCCGTCGATGAAGGCCAGCTATACCGACGTCGGCGCCACCGCCAGCGTCTTCCCCTACGACCCCATCTGATCGGAGGCGGCTATGAGCGAGACCCGCGTCGGCCTGTCTGCCTGGGGCGCCTATGCGCCTCGCCTTCGCCTGAGCCGCAAGGCCGCGGCCCAGGCCAACGCCTGGATCGCGCCAGGCCTTGCCGGCAAGGCCAAGGGCGAGCGGGCCATGGCCAACTGGGACGAGGACGCCCTGACCATGGCGGTCGAGGCGGCGCGCGACGCCCTGGGGCCGGACGACGATCGCTCGCACGTCGACGCGCTGTATTTCGCCTCGTCCACCGCGCCATTCAGCGACCGGCTCAACGCTGGGGTGGTCTCGGCGGCTCTGACCCTTGAGCCGGCCACGGCCTCGGCCGACGTCACCGGCTCGCAGCGGGCCGGGCTGACGGCGCTGGCCCAGGCGCTGAATGCGGTGCGGGCGGGCGGGAGCCGGAACGCCCTGGTGGCGGCCGGCGAGCATCGGCGGGCGCGGGCGGCTTCGACCCAGGAGCTGGACTTCGGCGACGGGGCGGCGGCCTTCGTGGTCTCGGGCGACGACCTCGCGGCCGAATTCCTGGGCCACGGCGCGGTCACGGCCGATTTCATCGACCACTTCCGCGGGGCCGACGCCGAGTTCGACTACTATTGGGAGGAGCGCTGGATCCGCGACGAGGGGATCATCAAGCTGGTCCCGCCGGCGATCAAGGCGGCGCTGCAGGCGGCTGGGATCACCGGCGACCAGGTCACCCATTTCTGCTTCCCGTGCACCTTCGCCGGCCTGGCCGGCAACGTCGCCAAGGCCTGCGGCATCGCGCCAGAGGTGGTGCGCGACAACCTGGCCGCCCAGATGGGTGAGGCGGGATCCGCCCACGGGCTGGTGCTGCTGGCCCACGCCCTGGAGCAAGCCAAGGCCGGCGACGTGATCGTGGCGGCTCAGTTCGGCCAGGGCGCCGAGGCCCTGGTGTTCCGCGTCACCGACAAGGCCTCCTCCCGTCGCCCGGCGCGCGGCGTCACAGGCTCGCTGGCCGACCGCAAGGAAGAGACCAACTACCTGAAGTTCCTGTTCTTCAACGGCCTGGTGGACTGGGACAAGGGCATGCGGGCCGAGAAGGACAACAAGACCGCCCTGACCACCCTCTATCGCAACAGCGACATGATCCTGGGCCTGGTGGGCGGACGTTGCACCGAGACCGGGGTGGTGCAGTTCCCGCGCACGCGGATCTCGGTGGCGCCGAACAAGCCGACCGTGGACACTCAGGAGCCCTACAAGTTCGCCGAGCGCAAGGCCGAGGTGCTGACCTGGTCGGCCGACTACCTGACCTTCGCCATGGCCCCGCCGAACCACTATGGCACCATCGTCTTCGAGGGCGGCGGGCGCATCTTCATGGACATTACCGACGTCGAGCCGGGCGATGTCGACGCCGGCCTGCCGGTGAAGATGGTGTTCCGCGTCAAGGAGCTCGACGAGCGGCGCGGCTTCAAGCGCTACTTCTGGAAGGCGACCCCGGACCGATCGCGCGCGGCGAAAGCCGTCGCGGCGGAGTGATTTCGATTTAGACCGTTTCATCAGGGAGTTTCGACATGGCCAGTGGCATTCGCGACAAGGTCGCCGTGATCGGCATGGGCTGCTCGAAGTTCGGCGAGCGCTGGGACGCGGGGCCGGACGACCTGATGGTCGAGGCCTATCTGGAGGCGATGGGCGATGCGGGCGTCGAGCCCACCCAGCTCGACGCCGCCTGGTTCTCGACCCATGTCGACGAATTCGGCACCGGCAAGGGCGGCACCCCGCTGTCGATCGCGCTGCGCCTGCCGAACATCGCCGTGACCCGGGTCGAAAACTTCTGCGCCTCGGGCTCGGAGGCTTTCCGCGGTGCGGTCTATGCGGTGGCGGCCGGCGCAGCCGACATCGCGCTCGCCGTGGGCGTCGAGAAGCTGAAGGACACCGGCTACGGCGGCCTTCCCGTCGCCAACGCCGGCACCCTGATCCCCCAGACCGCGCCCAACGGCTCGGCTCCGGGTAACTTCGCCCAGCTGGCCTCGGCCTACCGGGCCAAGCACGGGGTCTCCAAGGAGGATCTGAAGCGCGCCATCGCCCACGTCTCGGTCAAGAGCCACGCCAACGGGGCCAAGAACCGGAAGGCCCACCTGCAGAAGGCGGTGACCGAAGAGCAGGTCTTGAACGCGCCGATGATCGCCGAACCCCTGGGCCTGTTCGACTGCTGCGGCGTGTCCGACGGCGCAGCGGCGGCGATCGTGACCACGCCCGAGATCGCCCGCAGCCTGGGCAAGACCGATCTCGTCACCGTCAAGGCGCTGCAACTGTCCGTATCTAATGGCTACGAGAGCCAGTTCAACGCCTGGGACGGCTCCTATTTCCACACCGCCCGCATCGCCGCCAAGAAGGCCTATCGCGAGGCCGGCATCGAGAACCCGCGCAAGCAGATATCGATGATGGAGGTCCACGACTGCTTCTCGATCACCGAGCTGGTGACCATGGAGGACCTGTTCATCAGCGAGGAGGGCAAGGGCTGGCGCGACGTGATGGACGGCTTCTATGACGCCGACGGCGGGGTGCCGTGCCAGATCGACGGGGGCCTGAAATGCTTCGGTCACCCGATCGGGGCCTCCGGCCTCAGAATGCTGTACGAGATGTACCTGCAGCTGCAGGGCCGGGCGGGTGAGCGGCAGCTGGCCAACCCGGTGTTCGGCATGACCCACAATCTCGGCGGCTCGCCGTCGACCAATGTCTGCTCGGTGGCGATCGTCGGACGGGAAGGGGCCTGAGGCCAGGCATGGCGCCGCCATCCGCCTTCATCCCGACCATCGACATCGGCGCGGTGAGGGGCGGCGACACCGGCGCCCTGAAGGCGGTCGGCGACCAGGTCCGGCACGCGTTCACGACCTCCGGCTTCTGCTACATCCGAAACCACGGCGTGCCGGATGAGGTGATCTCGGCGGCTGCGAGCGCGGCGCTGGATTTCTTTCACCTGCCGCTCGAGGAAAAGCAGAAGTCGGCGCCGAAGGAATCCGTCCGGGGATTCAACGCCATAGGCCGCACCACGATGTATGGGGCCAAGAACCCGGACTACAAGGAATACTACCAGATCGGCCTGGAGCTGCCGCGTGACGATCCGGCGGTGCTCGCCGGCCAGCCGCTCCGAGGCCCCAACCAGTGGCCCAGCGGCATGCCGCGGTTCGAGACAGCGCTGACGCGCTATTTCCAGGAGATCGGCGCCTGTGGCCAGGGTTTCCTGCGGGCGGTGGCGGTCTCGCTGGGCGTCGCGCCGTCTTTCTTCGCCGATAAGTACGACAAGCCGCTGCAGCGGACGCAGTGCGTCTACTATCCGCCGCATCCGGCGGACACCGGGGACGAGCTGTTCGGCGTGGCGCCCCATACCGACTATGGCTGCGTGACTCTGCTCTGGCAGGACGATGTGGGCGGCCTGGAAGTGCAGGAGCGCTCCGGCGCCTGGGTGGCGGCCGAACCGGTCCCCGGCACGCTGGTGGTTAATATCGGCGATTTGCTGGCGCGCTGGTCCAACGACCGATACCGCTCGACCCCGCATCGGGTGACCAACCGCTCGGGCCGCGAGCGGCTGTCAATCGCCACCTTCTACGATCCGGACTATGTGGCGCCGGTCGATCCGTCCCATCTCGGCCTGGGTGAAGGCGAGGCGGCGAAATACGCGCCGGTGACGGCGGGCGACTACATCATGGGCCGCATCAACGCCTCGCAGAAGAAACCGCAGACGCTCGCCTGACGGCGCGGCCCTGCAGGGCCAATCGGCGATCCCGGGCGGGAGCGGGATCGCCGACGGAGCCAGGGCCAGGGTCAGGCGCCGATGTGGCGGCTGACGCGGTTTTCCGCGCGGTTCAGGTGATGTTGCTCGGCCCGGGTGATGTGGCCGCCGTGCATGCGGGCGTCGCGGCGCTCCTGGCGCAGGATGCGGACATCCGCGGCGCGCAGGCGGTGGGCCTTGCGGGCGCCGATCTCGCCTTCGCGGCGTTCGCGCGTGATCCGGTGCTCCTGATGGGCGACGCGGGTCAGGACCTGATGCTGGCGCGGGTGGTCGCGGTCCCAGCGGGTTTCGGCCGAGGCGCCGGTCGCCGCGCCGCAGGCCATCGCCAGGCCCATCGCGACCAGAACCATCTTCTTCTGCATGTTCATGACACTTGATCCTAGAGTTGGGGCTCGAGGCCGAGAACTGCCCCGGTCCGAACGATGGCCATGTTGCAAAGGCCGCGCTGAACGCGTTCTGAACCTTGCGAGTCAGGCGTCGTTCATCGGTGTGAACGGGCTGCGGCGCTGCGCCAGATCGACGCAACCCAGGCCGTATCGGGGCGCCGCACGCTTGCATTGGCGCGGCGGCGGGATTGAGATCGATGCGGCGGGACCGGAGCAGGAGGAGCGAGTGCCGCATGCGCACCCAGAGGCCGTCGCCGGGGCTATGAATTGCCTCGACGAGTTCATGGCCGCCTTCAACGCCCGCGACGTTGCGGCCTTCGACGCGACGTTCAACTTCCCCAGCGTGCGCCTGGCCTCCGGCCGCCTGGTGCTGATCGAGCCCGGCCATCACCATCCCGGCATGTTCGACCAGGGCGCCCTGGCCGATTGGCATCACTCGGGCTGGGACCGGCGCGAGGTGATCCACGCCGGGCCGGACAAGGTGCATCTCGACACCCGCTTCACCCGCTACCGCGCCGATGGCTCGGTGATCGGCGGCTTCGATTCCGTCTATGTGGTGACGCTGCAGGACGGGCATTGGGGCGTGAAGATCCGCTCCAGCTTCGCGCCCTAGACGCCGATGGCGCGGCTGCTCGACGAAAGAATGGACGAAATCGCCGCCGGCGCACACGCCAGCTGGACCGCGCGCCTGTTCGTCACCCTGGGCGCGGCGGCCATCGGCGGAGCCCTGACCCACTGGAGCCTGGCGCTCGGCTGGGGCGCCGTCGCCGTGCTGCTGGAAGGCTGGAACTGGTTCGCCACCCGCCGCCAGTTCCTCGACCAGCCGGTCGGCTGGGGCGACCGGGCGGGCTACTTCGCCGTCATGACCCTGGGCTACAGCTGGTGGTTCGCCCTGGCCCTGGTGCTTTGGCTGAACCGCACGCCGGAGAGCGCGATCTGCGGCGTCGGAATCTGGCTCGGCATCATCAGCTTCGCCCAGTGCTACGCCTACCAGTCGCCGCTGGGCTTCTTCGTCGGCGGGGTGATCCCGGCGCTGGGCATGCTGGCGGCCAGCGCCGTGGCGCCGTTTCGTCCTGGGCCGGAAGGCCTGATCGTCACCGCCTGCCTGCTTTTGGTGGCCCTCTTCATCGCCAGCGGCGCGCGAACCTCCTTCGCCGCCCGGCGCAAGTTCCTCGAGGTGCGCGACCAGCTCAGCGCCAGCGAGGCGGAATACCGCTTCCTGGCCGACAATATCGACGACGTCATCGCCCTCAGCCGCGCCAATGGCGAGCGCCACTACATCTCCCGCTCCATCGAGCGGGCCCTGGGGCACAGGGTCGATGACCTGCTGAACACCCCCAACTACACCTACCTCTATCCGGAAGACGCGCCGCGGGTCCGCGCGGCCATAGCCGGCCTGACCCCCGAAAACCCCGAATGCCAGCTGGACTATCGCGTGATCCGCAAGGATGGCGGGATCACCTGGGCCGAGACCCTGTTCAAGCGGGTGCCGGACGACGACCCGATCGCGCCGGGCGACATCCTCAGCGTCTCGCGCATCATCGACCGGCGCAAGGCGCTGGAGGCCGAGCTGGTCCAGGCGCGCGAGCGGGCCGAGGCGGCAGCCACGGCCAAGGCCGACTTCCTGGCCAACATGACCCACGAGCTCAGGACCCCGCTGAACGCCATCATCGGCTTCTCCGGCCTCCTGCGCGATTCCCCGACCCTGACTGGCCAGGACGCGAGGCAAGCCCGGCTGGTCTATGAGGCCAGCGCCAGCCTCCTGGAGTTGATCAACAGCGTGCTCGACTTCTCCAAGATCGAGGCCGGCGCCCTGGAGCTGGAGCCGCGGCCCTTCGAGCTGCACGAGTGGGCGGGGGCGACCGTGGACATGGTCCGCCAGCAGGCCGAGGCCAAGGGCCTGGCGGTGAGCGTCGAGATCGACCCGGCCCCGGTCCATCTGCGCGGGGACGCCGGCCGGCTGCGCCAGGTGCTGGTCAATCTCCTGTCCAACGCCGTCAAGTTCACCGCCCGCGGCGGGATCACCGTCCGGGTCCAGGCCGAGGCTGTGGGGGGCGAGGCCACGCTGCGGGTCGAGGTCGCCGACACC